>CAVERK010000063.1:0-13013 GCA_963618035.1 bacterium | reverse complement strand
GTGTGTTGTTGTTTGAAAATCGTCTGACGCAAATATAACACATTCCATTTGTTTACAACAAGAAAATGCGATATTTGCACATCATAACCAAGACACGACAACCTTATTATTACGCAAAAACACACAAACCCATGAAAAGACCGATACACATATCACTGTCTGCACTCCTGTGTGCAGCCGTCATGACGCTGACAGGATGCGGCAACGGTGCCGGTGACAAGGCGGCACTCGACACCATGTATTCCGAGTTTCAGAACCCTCCGGCATCGGCACGCCCGCGCGTGTGGTGGCACTGGATGGACGGCAACGTCACGAAGGAAGGCATCTACAAGGACCTGACGTGGATGAAGCGTCAGGGCATTGCAGGGTTCATGAACTTCGATGCGGGCTTCAGCACGGAGCAGATTGTGCCGGAGCGGCTGATGTATATGACCGACGGCTGGAAGGATGCTTTCGGCTATGCCGTACAGCTCGCCGACTCGCTCGGCATGGAGATGTCGATTGCCTGCTCGCCTGGGTGGAGCTTCACGGGCGGCCCGTGGGTGGAGGGCAAGGACGCGATGAAGAAGCTCGTGTGGCGCGAGGCACGGGTGACGGGCGGACAGCGGGTCGAGCTGACGCTGCCCGAGCCTTACCGTACGATAGGCAGGTTCCAGAACATTCCGCTGTCTGCCGCACAGCCCGAAGAGGGATACTACAGCGACATTGCCGTGCTCGCCGTGAAGCTGGCGGAGGACGATGTCGACGTGGCGGAGCTGCACCCCGTGATCACCTCGAGCGGCGG
The DNA here is from genome assembly GCA_963618035.1 of bacterium. GTDB lineage: Bacteria > Bacteroidota > Bacteroidia > Bacteroidales > Bacteroidaceae > Bacteroides. The sequence goes on along the minus strand of CAVERK010000063.1, from coordinate 12,229 downwards.
CAGCTTCGGCGTCGGGCAGCTGACAGACGGCGACCTTCAGAAGTCGTCGCCACTGCCTCCGGCTGCCGGCGGCAGGGGATGGATACAGTATGACTTCGGCAAGCCGCAGACCATGAAGGCCCTGACGGTGGCAGACGGACAGGTGCGCGGCCAGTGGCAGATGCCGAAGATTGAGACGGACAAGAGCATTGCCGCGAGCGACGACGGCGTGAACTTCACCGAGATAATGAAGATACCGAACAGCTCGGCGGAGGCGGGCACGGTGACCTTCCCCGCAACGACCGCACGGTATTTCCGCATCTACTTCGACAACAAGTCGGTAGCAGCCAATCCGTATGCCGCGCTCATGGGTTTCCCAGCAGAGCCAAAGCCCGTGCCCACCGACGTGGCGGAGCTGAAGCTCCATCCCGTCTACCGCATCAACCACGCCGAGGAGAAGGCCGGCTTTGCCGCTCCTGCCGACCTGTACCTGTATGACACGCCCGACGACGGCAATGCCGTGGCACCTGCCGATGTCGTGGACGTGACGGACAAGGTCGCCGACGGCAGGCTCACGTGGGACGCTCCCGAGGGCGAGTGGAAGATCATGCGCTTCGGCTATTCGCAGACGGGCAAGAAGAACTCGCCAGCACCGCCGGAGGCCACCGGATTTGAGATTGACAAGATGGATGCCGATGCCGTCAGGCGATACTTCGACCACTACATCGGCATGTACCGGTCCATCGTCGGCGACGAGTGGGGCAAGACCATCAGCCACCTGATGGCAGACAGCTATGAGTCGGAACAGGAGAACTGGACACCGCTGATGCTCGCCGCCTTCGAGGCGCGCCGTGGCTACGAGCTGCTGCCGTGGATGCCCGTGCTGACGGGACAGGTCGTGGGCAGTGCGGAGCAGAGCGAGAAGTTCCTGCGCGACTGGCGCAAGACGCTGGGCGAGCTTGTCACCGACAACCTCTACGGACAGCTTGCCGCCATCCTGCGCGAATACGGCATGGGCAGCTACACCGAGTCGCACGAGAACGGACGCGTCTACCTCACCGACGGAATGGAGGTGAAGAAGAACGCCGCCGTGCCTATGGGTGCCGCCTGGATGCCGAACAACACCGGAGCCTCGACACCCGAGATGTCGCAGGCAGACATCCGCGAGACAGCCTCCGTGGCACACATCTACGGACAGAACATCGCCGCCGGAGAATCGTTCACGGCTCCAGGTGGCGAGGGCAAGTCATACGCATATCATCCGGCGAACATCAAGCCGATAGCCGACATGGAGATGTACAGCGGCCTGAACCGCTTCGTCGTCCACACGTCGGTGCACCAGCCTGTCGACGACCGCCGTCCTGGTCTCGGACTGGGACCCATCGGACAGTGGTTCAACCGCCTGGACAACTGGTCCGAGTCGGCATGGGCGTGGGTGGACTATCTGTCGCGCAGCTGCTACATGCTCCAGCAGGGGCATTATGTGGCAGACGTGCTGTACTACTACGGCGAGGACAACAACATCACGGGAATGTTCGGCAACGAGCTGCCGCCGGTGCCTGACGGCTACAGCTTCGACTTCGTCAACAGCGACGCACTGCTGCGCCTGGTCAAGGCCGCGAAGGACGGCACGCTGACTACGCCGAGCGGAATGCAGTACCGCATCCTCGTGATCGACGACAACGCGCGGAAGATGACCGTGCCCGTGCTGCGCAAGATTGCAGAGCTGGCCGGCAAGGGTGTCACAATCTGCGGAGCGAAGCCGGAGAAGCCCGCCGGAATGACCGACGACGCTGCGGAGTTCAGGCAGCTGGTGCAGGACGTGTGGGAGTCGGGCAGGAAGAACGTGCACACCGGCAAGACCATGCTCGAGGTGCTGCAGGCCGACGGCATAAAGCCGGACGTGGCGATGCCCGAGGGTGAGGGGCTGCGCTTCGTGCACCGCACGACACCGGCAGCGGAGATCTACTGGATAAACAATACGGACACTGCGGGCAGCAAGACCGTCGACCTGACATTCCGCGTCAAGGGCAGGAAGCCCGAGGTCTGGCATCCCGAGACCGGCAGGAGGGAAGCCGTGTCATACGCCATCAGGGGCGACGTGACCACGGTCACGCTGAACCTCGTGCAGGGCGACGCACTGTTTGTCGTCTTCGGCAGCAAGGCGGAAGAGGATGAGGTGAAGCTGCCCGACCTGCGCGAGAGCACGCTGCTGACCGTCGACACGCCGTGGACGGTGACGTTCCAGGAGGGACGCGGAGCACCCGACGGCGCGGTGACATTCGGCAGCCTCATCGACCTGAGCAACGCTGACGACCCTGCCGTCAGGTATTTCTCGGGCGAGGCGACATACAGGACCGGCATCGACGTGCCTGCCATTGAGGACGGCAGCCGCCTGACGCTCGACCTCGGCGACGTGGGCGTGATGGCAGAAGTCACCGTGAACGGCAAGAACCTGGGGCTGTACTGGAAGAAGCCCTTTGTTGTCGACGTGACAGATGTCGTCACCACGGGCAGGAACGACGTGGAGATAAAGGTCACGAACCTGTGGGTCAACCGCCTGATCGGCGACTCGCGCCCCGACATGAAGCAGAAGGTCACGTGGTCGCAGTACCCGATGTACAACCCTGCATCGCCGATGTCGCCGTCGGGACTGATGGGGCCGGTGAGACTGATTTCGAAGAACTGAAGAACGACATAACTGAAAACCTACAACACCATGATGTCAGACTTGAAGAGATACATCCTTGCCTCGGGCTTCGCCCTGTGCGGCCTGGCCTGGGCTGCGGCGCAACAGCCGCGCAGTGAGTTCCTGCTTGAGAAGAACTGGAAGTTCGTACGTGGCGACGAGGCGGGAGCCATGAATGTCGCCTACGACGACACGAAGTGGCAGACCGTCAGCGTGCCGCACGACTGGGCCATCTACGGTCCCTTCGGCGGCGACTACGACGTGCAGAACGTTGCCATCGAGCAGGACGGACAGACAGAGGCATCGGAGATGACAGGACGCACGGGCGGACTGCCCTTCGTGGGCACGGGCTGGTACCGCAACAGCTTCAGCGTGCCGGCGGGCAAGACCGCCACGCTCGTCTTCGACGGAGCCATGAGCGAGGCGCGTGTCTACGTCAACGGCCATGAGGCAACATTCTGGCCCTACGGCTACAACTCGTTCTACTGCGACGTCACGCCCTACATCAACAGCGACGGACGCGACAATGTCCTCGCCGTGCGCCTGCACAACATGCCAAGCTCGTCGCGCTGGTATCCTGGCGCGGGACTTTACCGCAACGTGCACGTGGTGACGACGGAGGCTGTCCACATCCCCACATGGGGCACCTGCATCACAACGCCGCACGTCGGTGAGGACTATGCCGCCGTGAGCCTGCGCGTCACCCTCGAAGGAACGGAACACCAGCAGCAGGTGCGGCTTGTCACCGACATTACCGATGCCGACGGCCGTGTGGTCTGCACCAAGGACGAGACCAAGATGGCTGTGCATGACATTCCGTTGGGGCAGAACTTCATCGTCGACGCACCGCACCTGTGGTCGCCGGAGACACCTTATTTATATAAGGCGCACACACGGGTCTATGTCGACGGCCGCCTGACCGACGACTACACCACACGCTTCGGCATACGCACCATAGAGTTCGTGCCGGACAAGGGCTTCTTCCTGAACGGACAGAGCCGCAAGTTCCAGGGCGTGTGCAACCACCACGACCTCGGGCCGCTGGGCAGCGCGGTCAACGTGGCAGCACTGCGCCGCCAGCTCACGATGCTGAAAGACATGGGATGCGACGCCATACGCACGACGCACAACATGCCGGCACCCGAACTGGTGGAGCTGTGCGACGAGATGGGCTTCATGATGATTGTCGAGGCATTCGACGAGTGGGACATGGCCAAGTGCGAGAACGGATATAACCGTTTCTTCGACGAGTGGGCGGAGAAAGACCTCACCAACATGGTCATGCACTACCGCAACAATCCGTGCGTGGTGCTCTGGAGCATCGGCAACGAGGTGCCTAACCAGCGCGACCCCGAGAGCTACAAGACCCTGACGCGCCTGCAGGATGTCTGCCACCGGCTGGACCCGACACGCAAGGTCACCGTGGGCATAGACCAGGCGGAGAACTCGCTGCACAACGGCTTCGCACAGGCTGTCGACGTTCCAGGGCTGAACTACCGTCTGCCGTTCTATCAGGAGGCATACGACATCCTGCCGCAAGGCATCGTGGAAGGGTCGGAGACGGCATCGACCATCAGCTCGCGCGGAGTGTACAAGTTCCCCGTGGAGCTGAAGAAGGGAGCCATGTATGACGACCTGCAGACATCGGGCTACGACACGGAGGCCTGCCCGTGGTCGAACATCCCCGACCTCGATTTCGCCATGGCGGACGACAACGAGTGGGAGGTGGGACAGTTCGTGTGGACAGGCTTCGACTACCTCGGCGAACCCACACCCTACTACAACACGTGGCCCGTCCACAGCTCGTTCTTCGGCATCATCGACCTGGCAAGCCTGCCGAAAGACCGCTACTACCTGTACCGCAGCGTCTGGAACAGGAACGCCAGCACGCTGCACATCCTGCCGCACTGGACATGGAAAGACCGCCGTGGCAAGGTGACACCGGTCTTTGTCTACACCAGCTACCCCGAGGCAGAGCTGTTTGTCAACGGCAAGAGCTACGGCCGCCAGCACAAGTGGACAGCCGAGGAAGCACGTGCCAACGGGCAGACCGACTCGCTGTCGGTGCTGCGCCGCTACCGCCTGATGTGGATGGACGTGAAGTATGAGCCAGGGGAGGTGCGCGTCGTGGCATACGACAAGGACGGCAACAAGGCAGAAGAAAAGGTGATGCGCACAGCAGGCCGTCCGCACCACATACAGCTCACCGTCGACCGCGACAGGCTGGCTGCTGACGGGAAGGACCTGGCTTATGTCACGGTGAGCATCGTCGACAAGGACGGCAACCTGTGTCCTGACGATGCACGCGAGGTGAGCTTCAGCGTCGGCGGAGCAGGCACGTACCGCGCGGCGGCGAACGGCAATCCGTCGTGCACCGACCAGTTCCACCTGCCGCACATGCACGCCTTCTCCGGACAGCTCACGGCAATAGTGCAGAGCACCGAAGGACAGACGGGAGACATCACGCTGACCGCCACTGCCAAGGGCTTGCGTCAAGGCACGGTGACCCTGCGTGCGGAATAGGACAGACCGAATATTAACGACCAAATCCAATACTACCCATGAAACGCATATTACTGTCACTGCTGGCTCTCATCGCCATGACAGCCGGCGCACAGGATCAGAACAACAACGTGACAAGCATCCTCGAAGTGCTTGACATCACCACAGGAGAACGCACGGTGGTCAAGGAGTTCCCCTACCTCATCGAGGCCCCGAACTGGAGCAAGGACGGACGGTGGCTGGTCTACAACAGCGGGGGACTGATCTTCAAGGTGGACGCTGAAGGCAAGGGAGACCCGCAGCTGGTCAACACCGCCTACCTGACGCACTGCAACAACGACCATGTGCTCTCTGCCGACGGACAGTCCATAGCCGTCAGCTCGTCGCCTGGCGGCAGCGGACGCGCCTCATACACGTCGTATATCTACACAATACCCCTCAGCGGCGGAGAGCCCAAGCTCATCACGCCCACAGGCCCGAGCTATCTGCACGGCTGGAGCCCTGACGGCAAGGAGCTGGCATACTGTGCCTTCCGTGGCAGCGTGGCGGGCGACATCTACACCATCCCTGTCGGTGGCGGCGAGGAGAAGCGGCTGACAGATGCCGACGGCCTTGACGACGGTCCCGAATACAGTCCCGACGGCAAGCACATCTGGTTCAACTCGGTGCGTACCGGCCTGATGCAGGTCTGGCGCATGAGGACAGACGGCAGCGAACAGACGCAGATGACCTTCGACGAGACGCGCAACTCGTGGTTCCCCCACGTCTCGCCCGACGGCAAGTGGGTGCTGTTCATTACCTACCATAAGGGTGACCTCGAGCCAGGCCAGCATCTGGCAAACAAGAACGTGGAGCTGCGCATCATGCCCGCCGAGGGCGGCGAGCCGCGCACCCTTGTGGAGCTGTTCGGCGGACAGGGCACCATCAACACCAACTCATGGGCTCCCGACAGCCGCCGTGCCGCCTTCGTCAGCTACCGTCTGAACGGCGAGTGACAAAAAAACTTACTTCACAGCCCCGACGAGTTCGGACGGGGAGAGGAGTTTCTGTTCGCCGGTAGACATATCCTTCAGCGTCACCTTGCCGGCGTTCATCTCGTTCTCGCCTATCAGTGCCACGAAGGGGATGCCGTGGGCGTTGGCATAGCCCATCTGCTTCTTCATCTTGGCGGCATCGGGATAGAGTTCGGCACTGATGCCGGCGGCGCGGACAGTCCTGAGAACGGACATCGCAAAGGCTGCCTCCTGTGTGCCGAAGTTGATGAAGAGCAGTCTCGTGCCGTCGACAGCGTCCTTAGGGTACAAATCAAGCTGGTTCAGAACGTCGTATATACGGTCTGCTCCGAACGAGATGCCCACGCCCGACACGCCAGGCAAGCCGAACACGCCGGTGAGATTGTCATAGCGTCCGCCACCCGTGATACTGCCAATCTGTACGTCGAGAGCCTTGACCTCGAAGATAGCTCCCGTGTAGTAGTTCAGTCCGCGTGCAAGGGTGAGGTCAAGCTCAACCTCGTTGGCAAGTCCTGCCTCTGCCACGGCGGAGAGTATGAATTCTGTCTCCTCGATGCCCTTGACACCGGTCTCACTGGAGGCAAGGATGGTCTTCAGCCGTGAGAGTTTCTCCTCGTTGCTGCCGCTGAGCAGGATGACGGGTTGCAGCTTGGCAATGGCATCGTCGCTGACACCCTTCTCACGCAGTTCGGCATTGACATTGTCAAGTCCAATCTTGTCGAGCTTGTCGATGGCGACCGTTATGTCGACAATCTTGTCGGCCTCGCCAATGACTTCGGCAATGCCGCTGAGAATCTTTCGGTTGTTGATCTTGATGCACACGCGTATGCCGAAGCGCGAGAACACCGTATCGACTATCTGCATCAGCTCGACCTCGTTCAGCAGTGAGTCACTGCCAACGACATCGGCATCACATTGATAGAACTCGCGGTAACGGCCTTTCTGCGGGCGGTCGGCACGCCACACCGGCTGTATCTGATAACGTTTGAAAGGGAACGTGATCTCATCGCGGTGCTGCACGACGTAGCGGGCAAAGGGCACGGTGAGGTCATAGCGCAATCCCTTCTCGCACATGCTCGTGGAGAGGCGCGTGGCATCGCGGGCCAGCAGTTCCTCGTCGCTGATGCCGTGCAGGCAGTCGCCCGAGTTCAGGATGCGGAACAGCAGCTTGTCTCCCTCTTCGCCGTACTTGCCCATCAGGGTCGACAGGTTTTCCATGGCAGGAGTCTCTATCTGTTCGAAGCCATAGAGGCGGTACACGCTGCGTATAGTGTTGAATATGTAGTTGCGCTTCGACATCTCTACGGGTGAGAAGTCGCGCGTCCCTTTCGGAATGCTTGGTTTTACGGTCATATAGATATTATGGAATTGTTTCGTACGTTCACGGGGCGGATCAGTCGCGGTTGTTTCCGCCCATGAATATCATTATGTAGTATAGCAATGTGGCCAGAGAGCCTACGGCAGCAACGACATAGGTATAGGCAGCGGCCCGCAGCGCGTCTTCGGCATAGGCATGGTTGGTGACATTCGTCAGACCCGAATTGCTGAGCCACACCAACGCACGCTTGCTGGCATTGATCTCGACAGGCAGTGTGACGAAGCTGAACAGTGTCGTCATGGCGTACATCAGGATGCCGATCAGCAGAAGCTGCGGGAATGTGCTAAAGACGAAGAGTCCGGCGAGGATGACCCACGTCATCCACTGCGAGGCGAACGAGACCACAGGCACCAGCCTGCTGCGCAGCGTTAGCGGAGCGTAGGCACGCGCGTGCTGTACGGCGTGTCCGCACTCGTGGGCGGCTACGGCAGCTGCCATTATGCTGTCGCTGGAGTAGACACCGTCGCTGAGATTGACGGTCTTGGTCGCCGGATTGTAGTGGTCGGTCAGCTGTCCGGCCACGTGTGTCACCTGAACATCATAGATGCCGTTGTCGTGCAGCATCTTCATTGCTATCTCCGCACCGGTCAGTCCGCCGGCACTGCGGATACGCGAGTACTTCTTGAACTTGCTTTGCAGGTTGCTCTGCACAAGCCAGCTCACCAGCATCACTCCTATAAATATAATCCACTGAATTCCTATTCCATTCATAACGGTCTGTTTGTTTTTACATTGTTAGTTTCTTGAAAGCACCTTGCAAACACCATGCCACACTGGGGCGGCGGACATCAGTCCAGCGTAAGCTCTACGATGGTGTCTATTCCCGTGGGCACTTCTGCCAGCTCGAGCGTGATGCCTTCCTTGGTCTTGCTGAAGCGGACCTTGCTGCCGTCGTCGAACATACGTGCAGAAGTGACCTTGTGTCCCGTGATAGGCAGGAACAGCCCCTTGTCCTGCAGGTTCATGATGTGTACGTACAGCTTGTTGTCCTTCTGCGTCGTTACTCCCCAGTCATGAGGTGCCACAATGCCGCCGCGCGTGCCGTAGACGGTTTCGCCGTAGCGGCTTGTCCACTGCCCTATCTCCTTGAGGCGCGACAGAGCCAACGCCGGCAGCTGTCCGTCCGGTTGCGGGCCGATGTTCAGCAGCAGATTGGCGTTCATGCCGGCGGCACGCACAAGCATCTGCACCAGTTCCTTGGTCGTCTTGTAGTCCGCATCGGTCACGGAGTAGCCCCACAGGGCATTCATCGTCTGGCATGACTCGAGAGGGACGGACTGGCTGACGGACATATTCTCGGAGTACCCTGCCTTGTTCTCGCCAGGCAGGTCACGCTCGAATATCTGAATGTCCTCGCCAGGCACAAGGTTGTGGTGATGGTTGTTGCCGACAAGACACGACGGTTGCAGGCGGTGAATCAGCGCGTACTGCTCTTCCAACTGCCAGTCGAAGGGAGTTGCATCCTCTTCATGGTCCCATACGCCATCAAACCAGATGGCTCCTATCGGGCCGTAGGAGGTGAGCAGTTCCGTGAGTTGCGCATTCATGAAGTTGTAGTAGCTGTTCCAGTCCTGCTTGTCTGTGGGACGGCCGAGAGCACGCCCCGTGCGTCCCAGCGGGTAATCCGTCCGGTGCCAGTCGAGATGAGAGTAGTAGAACTGCAACGTGATGCCCTCCTTGGCACAAGCGTCGGCCAGTTCCTTGAGCACGTCGCGCTTGAACGGCGTTGCCTCGACAATGTTATATCCGTCGCTGGCCTTTGAGTTCCACATGGAGAAGCCGTCGTGATGGCGCGATGTTATGGTGACATACTTCGCCCCTGCCTCCTTGAAAGCCTTGACCCACTCCGTGGCATCGAAGTTGGCAGGATAGAAAGCCGATGCTATCTTGGCATATTCCTGATAGTCGACGTTGCGGTTGTTCATGACCCACTCGCCTGCGCCGAGCATGGAGTAGATGCCCCAGTGCAGGAAGATGCCCAGCTTGCGGTCCTGAAACGCCTCGCGGGCTTTCAGGTTCTCCGGCGTGGGCTGATAGGTCTGTCCCCTCATTCCGGTGAGGAAGACAGACAGAAGCATAACGGAAAGAAGCAGTCGTTTCATGCTGTAAGGATAAGTCAGTCGGTATATCTGATGATTGTCTGTTCACGGTCAGGACCTACGGAGACAATCTTCACGGGCACGCCGAGCTGCTCCTCGAGGAATGTCAGGTAGGCATTGAACTCTTCGGGGAACTCGTCTTCGCTGGTCATCTTCGTCATGTCGGTCTTCCACCCTGGCAGTTCCACGTAGAGAGGCTCCACGCCCTCGGAGATGTCGAACGGGAAATGGTCGGTCTCCTCACCGTTGACGTTGTATGCCACGCACGCCTTTATGGTGTCGAAGCCGTCGAGAACGTCGCTCTTCATCATGATGAGGTTGGTGACTCCGTCTATCATCACGGCATATTTCAGTGCGACGAGGTCTATCCACCCACAGCGGCGCTTGCGTCCGGTGACTGCTCCGTACTCATGTCCGAGGTCGCGGATGCGGTCTCCCGTCGCGTCATTCAGCTCCGTGGGGAACGGTCCCGCGCCGACGCGCGTGCAGTAAGCCTTGAAGATGCCATAGACATCTCCTATGCGGTTGGGCGCGATGCCCAGTCCGGTGCATGCTCCGGCGCAGACCGTGTTCGACGAAGTGACGAACGGATATGAGCCGAAATCTACGTCGAGCATGGTGCCCTGCGCACCTTCGCACAAGATGGTCTTGCCGTCGTCGAGCAGCTTGTTGACGAGATGCTCGCTGTCAACCAGGCTGAACTCCTTGAGATATTCTATGCCTTCGAAGAACAGGCGTTCGGTCTCGGTGATGTCATACTCGTAGTTCAGGCTGCGGAGTATGGACTCGTGACGTGCCTTGGCGGCGGCGTACTTCTCCTCGAAGTTGCCCAAAAGGTCGCCGACACGCAGTCCGTTGCGGCTCACCTTGTCGGTATATGTCGGTCCGATGCCCTTTCCCGTTGTTCCGACCTTCGACTTTCCCTTTGCCGCTTCGTAGGCAGCATCGAGCACGCGGTGCGTAGGCAGTATGAGGTGCGCCTTTTTCGATATGAGCAGGCGGTCCTTGAGATGATGTCCTGACTTCTCGAGTGCCACGGCCTCATCCTTAAAGAGAGCAGGATCGAGCACTACACCGTTGCCAATGACGTTTATCTTGTCTCCCTGAAAGATGCCGGACGGGATGGAACGCAGGACGTACTTCTGCCCTTCGAACTCAAGAGTGTGGCCGGCATTGGGGCCTCCCTGAAAGCGGGCGACGGCATCGTAGTGCGGTGTCAGCACGTCTACCACTTTCCCCTTGCCCTCATCGCCCCACTGAAGGCCTAAGAGGACGTCTACTTTCGTCTTTTTCATTTTGTCTTTTTCCTATTGTTGTTTACAGACTTACGGCTGTTGATGCGCTTGCATGAGCTGCACAGTCCGTACATATATAATGAATAGTGATTTAGCGTGAAGCGCGTCAGACGGGCACTCTCAATGTCCTTCTGTAGCTGGCTGTCCTGAAACTCCCTGACCTTGCCGCACTGGGTGCAAATCATGTGGTGGTGCGTGCTGCGGTTGTAGTTCCTTTCGTACTGCGAGAGATTGGCGAAATGGTGCGGGATGACCAGCTTCGCATCTATGAGAAGCTCAAGCGTGTTGTAGACAGTGGCACGGCTGACGTGGAAGTTGTCATGGCTTATGAGCTTGTTGTACAGCGTATCGATGTCGAAATGTCCGTCGATGGAGTAGACGGCATCGAGTATGGCAAACCGCTCGGGAGTTTTCCTGAGTCTGTTTGACGCAAGATATTCGATGAATATCTTCCTCACCGTTTCGTTTACGTTGCCGTCGCTGTCCATTGTGCCGTCGGATGTCGCTGATTATAGTGTTAGCAAAGTTAAGGCTTTCCGACGTAATACCGCCCACAGGCCGTAAAAAATTCAGTCGACGGCTGTCGGTATCTCGCGGCGGACCCACTCGTAGAGCAGCCGCGAACCTTCGTCGGAAGCATCCTTGAGCTTGTCGACGGCACGGCAAACGTTGAATGCGTGTTCCTCACTGCCCTGGATGTAGCGGCGCAATGCCGTGGAAACGGCAGAACGGATGTGCAGGTTGCCTGACGTGAATGCCGTCAGTGCCTGGTCGAGAAACTCGTTCTCCACACGCTCGGGCATATCGCCTTTCTTCATCAGCAGCCTGCCGATGATGAGGTATCCGCAGACTTGGCTGTACTCGTCTTCGGCGGAGATGAGGCTGAACGCCTTTGCCGGAGCGTAGGGCAGGTGCTGGAACAGGTTCATGCTGGTCTGTTCGGCAAGCTCCATATTATATATGCCTTCAATCCAGATGTCCATTATCTCGGGGAAAAAGGTCTCTACGGGCTGGAGCATCCCTGCCAGGATTTTACATTCGCGTATGTCTTCCTTCCACAACGCCTGCGCCAGATGGTGGTCCTTGCCGTAGGCAGAGGCGATTTGCTTGAGGCGCGGCAGCTCTATGCCGAAGTTCACCTTGTAGAGAATGCCCTTCTCTCTCATGCTCTGAGCCACCGCACCGTTCATCGACAGGCGGAACAGGCTCTTTATCTCTCTTAGTTGGTCTTTCAGTTCCATTGGTCCATTGTTTTTAATGCTCCACGGTTTCGG
>CAVERK010000062.1:0-13053 GCA_963618035.1 bacterium | reverse complement strand
CGGCAGCGTCAGGCACCGAAGTCGCCACGGAGTGTGCGCCGGATGCGTCTGAGGGCTTTGGCGATGAATGAGTTGGTGCGGCGGTAATAGCGTTCGAGGGCTTTGCGTGCTTCCCTGTCCTCCTCCATCACTTCCGGCTTGACGACCTTCAGCGGCTGCATCCACAGGTCCGAGGCATACAGCCCGCCGCCGCCGCAGTTGGTGCCGCTGCCGTCGAAGCCCTCGTTACGCACCAGCGACTTGCCGACATTGAGCGACAGCACATCCCGCAGAAACAGCGATGCGTTCCAGCGTATCGCCCACGAGTTGTTCCTGCCCTGTATCTGCCGCTGCAACATGCGGGTGAAGCCGTAGGCACCGTTGAAGTCGAACTCATGCGTCAGCCGTCGCTGCCTCATCTCCGCCAGCAGCTTCCTGCCGTCGGGCTGGAACAGATGCCATGCCCTGTCCCATGTGGCCCATCCCCAGCTGCCTGTCCACTTTATCAGGAACGTGTCGGGCAGTGAGGCATCGCGGGTGAAGTCGCACGCCTGTATGTGTCCCACGCGCGGCTCGTCCTTATAGGCCTCAAGAGCCTCATTCATGAATTGCAGGAAGTACGGAGCAACGACAAGGTCGTCTTCGAGCACAATCACCCTGCCATACTTGCCGACCGCCCTCGTCACGCCGTCTATGATGCTGCGTGCCAGTCCCCAGTTCTCCCCGCGCTCCACAATCTCAATCTCCTTGAAGCCCGAGATGCCACGGACGTACTCGCGCACCTGCCTTACGCTGTCCGCGTCGGCGGCAGTCTTCGGTGCGTCGGAATATATGATGAGCCGGCTGTCAGCAGCAAGAGCATTGCGGAGCAGCGACTCCACGCCACGCGCCGTGTGCTGCGGGCGGTTATAGACAAACAGCAGTATCGGTGCAAGCGTCATGTCCCTGTCCTCCTTGAATCTTTTCTCGTGCGTATCACTGCCCCGCTCCTGCCTATGAGTGTAACGGTAATGCCGAGATACATCAGCAGATCCCGCCAACGCCCTTTAACCAGAGAGATGAAAGCCTTCTTCACGGTGGCAAGCACGCCGAAGGCAAAGGCACGGGCGAAGCCGTAGTTGATGTTGGCATATTCGGACAGGTGATAGACATACTCCGAACGCCGGAAGCCCGAGCGCGTCACCTGCCTGCCGTCACGGTCATGACAGCCATAGGCGCACGGCACATAGGCGGTTGCGAGGTGATGATAGCGCGCCCTGTTGGCATAGTCCCTGTCCTCACCGTAATGATGGAAGAGCGGAGCGAACAGTCCGACAGCCTTCACTGTCGCTATGGGCAGATACCAGATGGCGGCATTGACGAACGGCACCACCACGGCTTCCACGCCCTTGGGGATGTCCTCGGCGGAAGCCTTGCCAATGTAGATGCTGAACCCATGCTCCAGCCTTTTGCGGTCTCCCGCCATCTGCACCGGAGAGAGGATGCCATACTGCGGATGTCCGGCACTCGCCCTCACCAACTTGCCGAGGCAGTCCCCGTCAATCCAGGCATCCTGATTGAGCAGCAGCACACCGTCATAACCCTCATCCACGGCAATCTCCATGCCCGTGTTGTTGGCACGTCCGAAGCCCAGGTTGCAGCGGTTCTCCACGAGCCGCACCTGCGGATAATGCTTCCTGATGTAGTCACACGTGCCGTCAGAGGAGCCGTTGTCCACCACCAGGATGTCGGGGCACACGCCTTCCTGCTGCATCAGGCTCGGCAGGCAGCGGTCTATCCAGCGCATGAAGTTATAGGAAACGACGATTGCAAGCACCCTCATGGTCTGCCGTCCTCCTTTCTGCCCATCAGGAAGGCGATGCACTCCCGCAGTATCGCCGACCCTGCAAGCCACAGTATGGCGACGTATAGCGTGCCGACGAAGACAATCTTCAGGGCTATGCTCGCATAGACATTGCCGATGCTGCCGAGCAACAGACGGCACGCGGCAATCAGGAGAACCGTGAGCAACAGATATGGGGATATGTCTCTGAACATGTCGGTGAGAGCCAGCCCAATCTCGCGCCTGACGAAGCAGTACCACACAAAGAGCCACAAGACGTTTATCGCCGTGAATGTCCACAGCATGGCATCCAGCCCGAGGGGGTGCGTCATGCAGAGGGCTGCGGCCTGTAGCACGCACAGTGCGATGGTGCACCACATGTATGTGTCGGAGTGTCCACGGCTTATCAGGAGGTTGGAGAAGAGCGTACATATCGGGATGAATGCCCCCCACAGACACAGGATGCCAAGGATATGCGCACTCTCAATCCACTTGTCCGTTATCGCAATCACGATGAGTTCCTCGGAGACAAAGCCAAGTCCGAGAAGCAGGGGAAAGGAGAAGAATGCTGTGAAACGCAGCAGCTTGCGGAACACTGCCAGTTGCCGCGCGGAGTCTTCCTCCACCTTCGTGAACAGGGGCTGTGCCACGCCGTTGACCATATTGGTGATGAGCGTATGCCCCATGCCGTTCCACTTGTTGGCCTGCGTGAAGTTGCCCACCTCTCTGACCGTGTAGAACCTGCCGAGCAGGTTCGAGAACAGGTTCTGGTTCAGTATGGTGAATACGTTCGTGACAATCAGCTTGCTGCTGAAACCGAACATCTGCCTTATCGGAGCGAAGTCGAACTCCAGCGTCGGATGCCAGCGTGCAAAGCGGAAGTTAAGCACTGTGATGACACTCACATACACGATGGTCTGCGTCGCTATGCCCCAGTAGGCAAACCCCAGGGCAGCCATGGACACGCCCACGATGCCGGACACCGCCAGTGCACAGACGTTTATGACCGAGGTCTCCCTGACCTTCAGGTTGCGGAACAGGCACGCCCGTGGCGCGACACTCAGGCTTGAGATGACGAAGCCGATGAACAGATAGCGCGACAGCGGCACCAGCTGCGGCTCGCCGTAGAAGCCGGCAATGAGCGGAGCCAGTATGTACAGCACGGCGTAAACGCAGACGGAGCACAGCGTGCTGAACCAGAACACGGCATTGTAATCCCTGTGGCAGACATCCTTCTTCTTGTTTATGGCGGAGATGAAACCGCCCTCCTGCAATGCCGAGGCTATGCTCGAGAAGACGGCAAGCACACCGACCATGCCATAGTCTGCCTGCGTCAGCAGACGCGCGAGGAAGATGCCGATGACGAGACTCAGCAACTGCTGAATGCCGTTGCTCAAGCCTCCCCAGAACAATCCTCGGGCGGCTTTCGCCTTCAGATCATCGTTCCCCATCTGCACGGTGCTTTTTTTACTTTACCTCACTGCCTGGCTTGACCTCCCTCATCACGGTCACGACAGACAGATTGCCGTCGTTGTTCTCTGCCGACAGTATCATGCCCTGACTCTCGATGCCACGTATCTTGCGGGGTTCCAGGTTGGCGATGAAGCAGACCTGCTTGCCCACCAGCTCCTCCGGCTTGTAGTATTTTGCTATTCCGCTCAGGATGGTGCGCTTGTCCAGTCCGTCGTCTATGAGGAACTGCAGCAGCTTGTCTGCCTTCGGCACCTTGCTGCACTCTAGCACCGTGCCCACGCGTATGTCCAGCTTGCCGAAGTCGTCGTAGCTGACGGCATCGCGCACGGGATTTGCCCTGTATGCCGCAGCCTCGTTTGCCTCCTTTGTCTTCAGCAGCTTCTGCACCTGTGCCTCGACCACATCGTCTTCAATCTTCTCGAAGAGCAGCGACGGTGTGCCGAGCTTGCGTCCTGCCTCTATCAGGTCCGTGCGTCCCAGGTTGTCCCATTCGCATCCGTCCATGCCTATCATGTCGCGCAGCCGCTTGCTGCTCATCGGCAGGAACGGCTCGAATGCTATCGCCAGATTGGCCACCACCTGCAGGCATACATATAATATCGTCTCCACGCGCTTGGGGTCTGTCTTCCACACCTTCCACGGTTCGCAGTCGGTAATGTATTTGTTGCCAAGGCGGGCGATGTTCATCGCCTCTTTCTGTGCATCGCGGAACTTGAAGTTGTCGAGCAGACTCTCTATCTTCTCCCTCACCCCTGCCAGCTCCGCCAGCGTCGCCTTGTCATCGTCGGTCAGCTCGCCGCACTGTGGCGTGATGCCGTCCCAGTACTTGCTCGTGAGCTGCAATGCCCTGTTCACGAAGTTGCCATAGACGGCCACAAGCTCGTTGTTGTTGCGTGCCTGAAAGTCTTTCCATGTGAAGTCATTGTCCTTTGTCTCGGGCGCGTTGGCGGTGAGCACATAGCGCAACACATCCTGCTTGCCAGGGAAGTCGACGAGATACTCGTTGAGCCATACCGCCCAGTTGCGCGATGTCGAGATCTTGTCCCCTTCGAGGTTCAGGAACTCGTTTGCCGGCACATTGTCCGGCAGGATATAGCCGCCGTGAGCCTTCAGCATGACGGGGAATATCAGGCAGTGGAACACGATGTTGTCCTTGCCGATGAAGTGGACAAGGCGTGTGTCCTCATCCTGCCACCACTTCTGCCACGTCCCCCACTTCTCGGGGTGTGCGTCGCAAAGCTCCTTGGTGTTCGATATATAGCCTATCGGGGCATCAAACCACACGTAGAGCACCTTGCCGTCGGCACCTTCTATGGGGACGGGTATGCCCCAGTCGAGGTCGCGCGTCATGGCGCGTGGCTCCAGATCCATGTCGAGCCAGCTCTTGCACTGCCCGTACACGTTGCTGCGCCACTCCTTGTGTCCCTCTAAGATCCACTTGCGGAGCCACTCCTGATGCCGGTTCAGCGGCAGGTACCAGTTCTTCGTGGGACGTTTCACCAGCCCGTGACCAGGATTGTTCTTGTTCGTGGGGTTTATCAGCTCGTCCGGCGACAGCGTGGAGCCGCATGCCTCGCACTGGTCGCCATAGGCAGCCTTGTTGTGGCAGTGGGGACATTCGCCCACGATGTTGCGGTCGGTCAGGAACTCGCCCGTGACCTCGTCGCAGTACTGCTCGGTCACCTTCTCCTCCAGCTTGCCGTCATCATAGAGCTTGCGGAAGAAATCGCTGGCAAACTTGTGGTGGATGCTGCTCGTGGTGCGGCTGTAGATGTCAAACGAGATGCCGAAGTCCTCGAACGACTTCTTTATTAGACTGTGATAGCGGTCTACGACCTCCTGCACCGAGATGCCCTCCTTGTGTGCACGGATGGTGACAGGCACTCCGTGCTCGTCGGAGCCTCCGATGAAGACCACCTCCTCGTGCTTGAGGCGCAGGTAGCGTGCATAGGTGTCGGCGGGGATATACACTCCTGCCATGTGTCCTATGTGTACGGGGCCGTTGGCATAGGGCAGCGCGGCCGTTATCGTGGTGCGTTTGAAATTCTTTTCCATATATTTTTACGTGTTTTGCCGCAAAGTTACTCTATTTCGCCGTAAACCTCTGCATCAGAGTGTCCTTATTCGGCATCCCCCACCTGAAACTCCCTGACGTAGGGGCTGTCCTTGGTGCACGGTGTCCACGCGCCGCCGTCCTGTCCGTTGGGGTTGCCATACTTGGCGAAGTTCGTCCAGCTGTCGGTCATCTCGTCGGCCAGCCTGTAGTCGGCAGCAGTGAACGGCCGCCAGCTGCGGTCCAGCGTGTGGAACGTGTACCACAGCTCCGAGGAGTGGAATGCCCCTGCGTCATCGCCAGGGAGGGCGCGTGCGAACAGATACATGTATGCCGGCTGGCGGCTTTGGGCGTTGCGTGTCTCGCAGAACAGCCTTATCGCATCTCCCATGCTGCCTATGTCGTTGGCGCAGTAGCCAATCATGTATGGCACGTCGGCAATGTTGCCGTCGAGTACGGCATCGTCGAAGGTCTGCGGGAGATACTTGCCGTCGGTGACGGGACGGAAGCGCACGTTCGCCTCCTGCTGTATCTTCAGCAACTCGTCTGCCGGTATGGCACGCATCTGCCCGAGGGTGGTGTAGCCGAGGCTGTCCATGAGGTTCTTGCCCTGCTCCTCGTATGCCTTGAGTGCCTCCGCACCGGTGCCGCTATGCTTGCCCGATATGCCGCCGCCGCTCTGTATGATTGCATGACTGAAGAGTCCCTTCGACTCGGGCGACAGGCAGAGGTTCTTGATGCTGGCGGCACCCGCGCTCTGTCCCAGTATGGTGATGTTGTCGGGGTCGCCGCCGAACTGCGAGATATTCTCGCGTATCCACTTGAGGGCTGCTATCTGGTCAAGGGTGCCGTAGTTGCCCGACACGCCGCCGTCCTCTGCCGACAGCTCCGGATGTGCCAGGAAGCCGATGATGCCCACGCGATAGTTTATGGTCACGAGTATCACGCCGCGCTTGGCCCATTCCTGTCCGTCCATCGTGATCTCATAGCCCCAGCCGTGGTCGTATGCCCCGCCGTGGATCCACATCGCCACAGGCAGCTTGCTCTCTGCCTTGCCGGCGGCACTGCGGGGTGTCCACACGTTGAGGTACAGGCAGTCCTCGCCAGTCGTCGGCAGACCGTCCTGATAGAACTCCTTGACGTAGAAGTTGCCACCGCCGCCACCATTGTCGAGAGCAGCCTGTATGGCTACATTCCCCCAGGTATCCGCCGTGCGCACGCCCTCCCACGGTGTCACCGGTTGCGGCTTCTTCCAGCGCAGGTCGCCCACGGGAGCTGCTGCGTATGGTATGCCCTTATACACTATCACGTCCGTCGAGTCCGTGACTACTCCCTGAATCTGTCCGCCGCTGACGGTCAGTACGGGGTTGTCCAATCCGTTCTGCTGCTTCTGACTGCTGCAGGAGGCCAATACGGCAACTGCCGCAACAGCCATTAAATGTAAGATCTTCATGTTATGTATGTTTTTATGATTTGTATTGTCAATGCTTATTCGTCTGTTTCCTTGTCAGTGCCGTCACTACGCCTGATGCGTTTCACCGTGTGCTTTATCTTCCCAATGATAAAGTTTAGCTCTAATGAAGACTCTGTCTCTGTGGTTTCGAGGTCGGGCATCACAAGGTCGGAGAGCAGTTCGCCGAAACGGTGCATCTTCTCGGTCTGTTTCTGCTTGTCCTTCTCTCGGTGCAGGTCAAGCAGTCCGTGCTTCAGGCTTCGAACTTTGGCGAATGTCTCAATGATGGCAAAGGTGACCTCGGTAGCGGTCTTGCTCTTCAATATTGTTGCGAGCATGTAAAGTCCTTTCTCGGTAAAGACCTTTGTTTTTGCCCTGCTTTTTGGCGAAACATTTGTGGTCGAAATTTTCGACCGCAAACTCAAAGTCTCATCGCTGTTTAACTCGAACATGTAGCCTCGCGGGAACTTATCCGCATTGTTTCTGACAGCTTCGTTTATTCTGCGTGTCTCTACGCCATATAATTCTGCCACGTCTGCATCGGCCATAACAGGCTTGCCGTGTATTTCCACGAGATGCTCCTTAACCCTTGAATACAGTGCAACAGGTAATGACGTGTCATTGTTTGAGCCTTGTTGTTCCTCTGTTCTGTTGTCTCTCATGTTGTTTATTCCTGCTTTTGTGCTTGCAATGTACTTAATTGTCCTTAAAAGTCGAGTGAGAGTTGCGAGTCTCCGAGCAGGTTGAACGTCAGGCGGTGGTATGGCGACACGCCGTGCTGCTTTATGGCTTCGCGATGCTCCCGCGTGGGATAGCCCTTGTTGCGCTTCCAGCCGTAGGCGGGAAACTCCGCGTCAATCCCGTTCATGAAGTCATCGCGGCAGGTCTTGGCAAGGATTGATGCCGCCGCTATCGACAGATACTTGCCGTCGCCCTTCACCACGGTGTGGTAGGGAACCGTCCCGTAGGGCCGGAAGCGGTTGCCGTCGACGATGATGTGCTGCGGGCGCAGCGACAACCGGTCCAGTGCCATGTGCATGGCCTTGATGCTGGCGTTCAGGATGTTTATCCTGTCAATCTCGTCGTGGCCGACCACGCCGACAGCCCATGCCAGCGCGTCGTGCTCTATCACCTCACGCAGCTCGTAGCGGCGGTGCTCCGTCAGCTGTTTCGAGTCGTTCAGCAGGCTGTTCTCGTAGTCGGGCGGCAGCACCACCGCAGCGGCGAAGACCGGACCGGCCAGGCAGCCGCGCCCCGCTTCGTCACATCCTGCCTCGATGACGTTCTCTATATAATAAGGTAGCAACATTCCCACTATGACGAAGAAAGGGAACGTCGTCCTCTTTACCGACATTCCCTTTACCTCTCTTCTCCGCTCTTCCTCTTGGACTTGAACCAAGGACCCTCTGATTAACAGTCAGATGCTCTAACCGACTGAGCTAAGGAAGAATTTTCATTTGCGGTGTCCTCACGCCGAACACGATGCAAAGGTAATGGCTTGTTTTCAATCGCACAACATCTTCGGCTCAAAAAGTTTGCCATGGCGCCGCTACGGCAGACATTTTAGGCTGCCTCGGACATGTATGTCCCGTTTTTTGTCTAATTTTGCACCCCGTTAGAAATAGGTATTATATGCAGAACATTAGGAACATAGCAATCATTGCGCATGTGGATCACGGCAAGACAACGCTTGTCGACAAGATGTTGCTGGCAGGACATCTCTTCCGCGACAACCAGACCACAGGCGAGCTGATGCTCGACAACAACGACCTTGAGCGCGAGAGGGGCATCACAATCCTCTCCAAGAACGTCTCGATAAACTATAAGGGGACAAAGATCAACATCATCGACACCCCGGGGCACAGCGACTTCGGCGGCGAGGTGGAGCGCGTGCTCAACATGGCAGACGGCTGCCTGCTGCTGGTGGATGCCTTCGAGGGTCCGATGCCGCAGACGCGCTTCGTCCTGCAGAAAGCCCTGCAGATAGGGCTGAAGCCCATCGTCGTCATCAACAAGGTCGACAAGCCCAACTGCCGTCCCGACGAGGTGAATGAGATGGTGTTCGACCTGATGTTCAACCTCAACGCCACGGAGGAGCAGCTGGACTACCCCCTCATCTACGGCTCGGCAAAGAATGGCTGGATGAGCACCGACTGGCACACCCCGACCGACAACATCACCCCCCTGCTCGACTGCATCATCGACAACATACCTGCCCCGCAGCAGCTCGACGGCACGCTGCAGATGCTCATCACGTCACTCGACTACTCGTCATACACCGGCCGCATAGCCGTGGGACGCGTGCATCGCGGCACCATCCGTGAGGGCATGAACGTCACCCTCGCCCGCCGCACGGGAGAGATGGTGAAGACCAAAATCAAGGAGCTGCACACCTTTGAGGGCATGGGACACAAGCGCACGTCAGAGGTCTCCTCGGGCGACATCTGCGCCATCATCGGACTGGAGAACTTCGAGATTGGCGACACCGTGTGCGACTTCGACAACCCCGAGGCACTGCCGCCGATAGCCATCGACGAGCCTACGATGAGCATGCTCTTCACCATCAACGACTCCCCCTTCTTCGGCAAGGAGGGCAAGTTCGTCACCTCGCGCCACATACAGGAACGCCTGGACCGCGAGCTGGAGAAGAACCTGGCACTGCGCGTCGCCAAGAGCGAGACCGAGGGACGGTGGGTCGTCTCCGGACGTGGCGTGCTGCACCTGTCGGTGCTGATCGAGACCATGCGCCGCGAGGGCTATGAGCTGCAGGTGGGACAGCCGCAGGTCATCTACAAGGAGATCGACGGCGTGAAGTGCGAACCCATCGAGGAGCTGGACATCAACGTGCCCACCGAGTTCTCGAGCAAGATCATCGACATGGTGACACGCCGCAAGGGCGACCTCCTGAAGATGGAGGACGGCGGTGCCGACCGCGTGAACCTGGAGTTCGACATACCGTCGCGCGGCATCATAGGTCTGCGCACCAACGTGCTGACGGCATCGACGGGCGAGGCCATCATGGCCCACCGCTTCAAGGAATACCAGCCCTACAAGGGCGACATCGTGCGCCGCACCAACGGCTCAATGATTGCCATGGAGACCGGCACGGCGTTTGCCTATGCCATCGACAAGCTGCAGGACCGCGGACGCTTCTTCATCTCCCCGCAAGAGGAGGTCTATGCTGGTGAGGTCGTGGGCGAGCACGTGCATGAGCGCGACCTCGTGATCAACGTCACCAAGTCCAAGAAGCTGACGAACATGCGTGCCTCCGGCTCGGACGACAAGGTACGCCTGATACCGCCCGTGCAGTTCTCACTCGAGGAGGCACTCGAATATATCAAGGAGGACGAATACGTGGAGGTCACACCGAAGTCCATGCGTATGCGCAAGATCATCCTCGACGAGAACGAGCGCAAGCGGCTCAACCGCAACGCAGAATAAAGAATAATAGGCTTAATAACGCAAGAGAGGGGGCACACGCATCAGCGTGTGCCCCCTCTCTATAAAATCCAGGAATTAACCTTAGCTTAGAGCTTCGGGCCGGCAGCTACAAGAGCCTTGCCTGCTTCATTGCTCTCATACTTCTTGAAGTTCTTGATGAAGCGGCTTGCCAGATCCTTTGCCTTCTCCTCCCACTGTGCAGCATTTGCATAGGTGTCGCGGGGATCGAGGATGTTCGGGTCAACGCCCTCAAGCTGCGTCGGAACCACGAAGTCGAAGTGAGGGATTGTCTTCGTAGGAGCCTTGTCGATAGAGTGGTTCAGGATAGCATCGATGATGCCGCGTGTGTCGCGAATCGAGATGCGCTTGCCTGTGCCGTTCCAGCCTGTGTTGACGAGGTATGCCTTCGCACCGCTCTTCTCCATCTTCTTCACCAGCTCCTCTGCATACTTTGTCGGGTGCAGCTCCAGGAATGCCTGACCGAAGCAAGCCGAGAATGTCGGGGTAGGCTCGGTGATGCCGCGCTCTGTGCCTGCCAGCTTGGCTGTGAAGCCCGACAGGAAGTAGTACTTCGTCTGCTCCGAGTTCAGGATAGATACCGGAGGCAGCACGCCGAAGGCATCGGCAGACAGGAAGATGACCTGCTTTGCATCCGGACCCTCGCTCTCGGGACGCTGGATGTTCTTGATGTGGTGGATCGGGTAGCTGACGCGGGTGTTCTCCGTGACGCTCTTGTCGGCGAAGTCAATCTTGCCGTCCTTGTCCACTGTCACGTTCTCCAGCAGCGCGTCGCGCTTGATGGCACCGTAGATGTCAGGCTCTGCGTCCTTGTCGAGGTTGATGACCTTCGCATAGCAGCCGCCCTCGAGGTTGAACACGCCCTTGTCGTCCCAGCCGTGCTCGTCGTCGCCGATCAGCTTGCGCTTCGGGTCGGTAGACAGAGTGGTCTTGCCCGTGCCGGACAGGCCGAAGAAGATGGCGGTGTTCTCGCCGTTCATGTCGGTGTTGGCAGAGCAGTGCATCGAGGCGATGCCGCGCAGCGGGAGGAAGTAGTTCTGCATCGAGAACATACCCTTCTTCATCTCACCGCCATACCATGTGTTCAGGATCACCTGCTCCTTGGTTGTCACGTTGAAGACTACTGCCGTCTCCGAGTTCAGGCCCAGCTCCTTGTAGTTCTCGACCTTGGTCTTCGATGCCGTGTAGACGATGAAGTCAGGCTCCTGCTCGAAGTCAGCCTCTGTCTTCGGACGGATGAACATGTTGGTCACGAAGTGTGCCTGCCATGCCACCTCCATGATGAAGCGGATCTTCATGCGGGTGTCCTTGTGTGTGCCGCAGAAACCGTCCACAACATAGAGCTTCTTGTAGCTCAGCTCTTCCTGTGCGAGCTTCTTCACGACGTTCCATGTCTCCTTGCTTGCGCGGTGGTTGTCGTTGTGATATTCCTCGCTGTCCCACCAAACGGTGTCATGAGAGTTCTCGTCGTCGACGATGTACTTGTCCTTGGGCGAACGGCCGGTGTAGATGCCGGTCATCACGTTCACTGCACCCAGCTCTGTCTCCTGAGCCTTGTCGAAGCCTGTCAGACCCGGCTTTGTCTCCTCGTCAAACAGAACCTCATACGACGGATTGTACAGAACCTCCGACGTTCCCGTCTGGATTCCGTAGCTTGCTAACACTGATTTGTCAAACTTTGCCATTTTTGAAAATGTATTTAAGTTGAAAATTATAAAATCCTTATACCTATTCTGTGTGTGATGTATGCGCGTGCCCCGCGCCTTCTTCCACTTCCAAGGCGCAAAAATAATACTTTTCTCCAAATCCGCATTATCACGGAGGCTCTGTTTTTCTTTTTTTGCGAAAGAGACGGACGGGTGATGGTGATGGGTGTTGGATGTTGGGTGATGAGTGTTGGGTGGAGCGTGTTGGGTGGATAAAAAAATATGAAATCAAGGAGGTGTGGTTTCCGTATGATTGGTATGGTCTAAGGCGACATTACATTGACGCAAAATATTTTTCCGCCAAAAAACTTGCAGCAGGTGCTTGCATATAAAAAATGTTGTCCGTACACTTGCAGCTGAACCAAACTATGAATACGAGCAATGACACGAACATTGACCCGAATGACGGCAAAATCTTCAGCCGAAACTATGGAAAAGCAGACATCAACAGCACTTCGATGCGCGATTTCCCGCAGATTGAGAGGACAGATGGAACGCAGTCCTCATGTAACACTCCTTAACAATTACCCGACCAATTTCGTAACGGATGCATAACAATTATTAACATATCGCCGACGGGCGTTTAACAAATGCCCGTGAGGTCTGCCGTTTCAGACCTCTGATGCCTTGTCCATGCGGCTACCCAGCCGTATGGACTTTTTTGCGCCTATACGCCCGAAAAGTGTTAAAATTTATCCCGATTCTGCCTCAAAAATATGGCGCGATAAACACCCTATTTATCGCGAAAAACTCCGGACTTTATCGCGATAAGTTTCTGACTTTATCGCGATAAGTTTTTAGGGTCTTCGCGATGCGTCAAAATAGTCCACTTTGGTTCCTTTTTAGAGCACTTTGACCCACTGTTTCGGGCTTCACGGAGGGTAAGATTTAACGTTTAGAGGCTCTGATTAAGGTTTCTTTACACTTTAGACTTTAACTTATTTTAATAATAGGCATTATGGGCAGGATAGGCATTATGCCCACGCCACAGGACCTGCCTGTCCATTCAGCTCGGTCCAAAAGACCTGGCTGTCGCCCTTCTCGTAGCCGTGCCCCTGCCACCGCGCGGCAAACTGCCGTGCCGCCTCCGCCTGATGTCGCTCCGTGG
>CAVERK010000061.1:0-13154 GCA_963618035.1 bacterium | reverse complement strand
ACACAAAATAACGGGCAAAACATTTGCCGGTTGGAAATAAAGATGTACCTTTGCGTCCGATTATTCCGAGGCGGGTAGACGAAGAGCCTGTGTGTATGTAACGGACAGACCACCCGACGGAGCTAACTTTTACAATTTATATAAATGTACGCAATTGTAGAAATCAAAGGCTTGCAGTACAAGGCAGAGGCAGGCAAGAGACTGTTTGTGAACCACATTCAGGATGCCGAGAACGGTGACACGGTGGAGTTTGACAAGGTTCTCCTCGTCGACAATGAGGGTGCCATCACGGTGGGAACACCTGTAGTTGAGGGCGCAAAGGTGGTTTGCGAGGTCAAGTCAAAGTTGGTGAAGGGCGACAAGGTGCTGGTCTTCCACAAGAAGAGAAGAAAAGGCATGCGCAAGCTGAACGGTCACCGCACATTCTTCACAGAGTTGACAATTAAGGAAGTAGTAGCTTAACGATTAAAAGAAAGACAGAAAGATATGGCACACAAGAAAGGTGTTAGTAGTTCCAAGAACGGACGCGAGTCACACAGCAAGAGATTGGGCGTTAAGATTTGGGGTGGTCAGGTATGCAAGGCCGGCAACATCATAGTACGCCAGAGAGGCACGGCATTCCACCCTGGCAAGAACATCGGCATGGGCAGAGACCACACGCTCTATGCGCTGGTTGACGGCACGGTGCAGTTCCAGGTGAAGAAGGAAGACAAGCGTTATATCAACGTGATTCCAGTGGAGGCTGCTGCCGAAGCATAAACAGGAGAAACGCGCGGGCTGGAAGAAGTCCGTGACACAGATAGAGGTGCAACTCTTTGGGGAGTTGCACCTTTTTTATTTTCGCCATCCATGTTACATATTGACACCAACGGAGCACCATATTTGACATAAAAACGATACCTTTGCACATTCGATTAGACATATTGACTGAACTAATAAAAACAACAAAAGGTTATGCTTACCATCAAACAAATCACCGACGATACCGCAAAGGTCATCAAGGGTCTTAATAAGAAGCACTTCAAGAATGCCGAAGAGACAATAGATAAGGTACTGAAGACAAACGAGGCACGCAAGACGGCACAGGCCAAGCTCGACAACAACCTTGCCGAAGCCAACAAACTGTCAAAGTCCATCGGAATGTTGATGAAGGATGGCAAGAAGGACGAGGCAGAGAAAGCCAAGGCACGCGTGGCAGAGCTGAAAGATGCCAACAAGAGCCTTCAGGCCGAGATGGACAAGGCTGCCGAAGACCTGAAGCAACTGCTTTACACCATACCCAACGTGCCGTACGATGAAGTGCCGGAGGGCGTAGACTCGAACGACAATGTCGTGGTCAAGCTGGCAGACAACGAGTGGCCATTGCCGAAGAACGCCCTGCCCCACTGGGAACTGGCGAAGAAGTATGACCTCATCGACTTCGACCTTGGCGTGAAGATTACGGGTGCAGGATTTCCTGTATATAAAGGTAAGGGCGCACGCCTGCAGCGTGCATTGATAAACTTCTTCCTCGACGAAGCCGTGAAGGACGGATACCGTGAGGTGCAGCCGCCGACGGTGGTCAACGAAGCCTCGGGTTACGGCACAGGACAGCTGCCCGACAAGGAAGGACAGATGTATCACTGCGAGGTGGACAATTTCTACCTGATACCCACAGCCGAGGTCCCTGTCACCAACATCTACCGCGATGTGATCCTTGATGAGAAAGACCTCCCGATAAAGAACTGTGCATACACGGAATGTTTCCGCCGCGAGGCAGGTTCCTACGGCAAGGACGTGCGCGGCCTCAACCGCCTGCATGAGTTCTCCAAAGTGGAGCTGGTGCGTATAGACAAGCCGGAGCACTCGCGCCAGAGCCATCAGGAGATGCTCGACCATGTGGAAGGACTGCTCAAGAAGCTGGAACTCCCATACCGCATACTGCGCCTCTGCGGCGGTGACATGAGCTTCACCTCGTCGATATGCTATGACTTCGAGGTCTACTCGGA
Source organism: bacterium (assembly GCA_963618035.1). GTDB lineage: Bacteria > Bacteroidota > Bacteroidia > Bacteroidales > Bacteroidaceae > Bacteroides. The sequence goes on along the minus strand of CAVERK010000061.1, from coordinate 11,166 downwards.
AGCACAGAAGCGTTGGCTCGAGGTAAGCTCTGTGTCGAACTTCGACACCTATCAGGCCAACCGCCTGCACTGCCGCTACCGCACGGCAGACAAGAAGGTAGAGCTATGCCATACGCTCAACGGCTCCGCACTGGCTCTGCCGCGCATTGTGGCAGCCATACTTGAGGACTTCCAGACCGAAGACGGCATACGTATGCCCAAAGCACTGGTGCCCTACACAGGCTTTGAGATGATAGACTGAACGGTATACAGAGGCATTTACGTAATCAAAGCGACTAACAACCATCAAGAGAAATGAACAGGATCACAAAGAAAGAGCAACTCTCAGAGAAAGTTTTCAAGCTGACAGTCGAAGCACCACTGATAGCCAAATCGCGCAAGGCGGGTCACTTCGTAATCGTGCGTGTGGGCGAGAAAGGCGAGCGCATACCTCTTACCATCGCCAATGCCGACATTGAGAAAGGCACCATAACACTGGTGGTACAGACCGTAGGACTGACATCGACAAAGCTGTGCAGCCTCAACGAGGGCGACTACATAACCGATGTTGTGGGTCCGCTGGGACAGGCAACACACATAGAGAACTTCGGGACTGTGGTTTGTGCCGGCGGCGGTGTGGGCATAGCACCGATGTTGCCGATAGTGCAGGCACTGAAGGCAGCGGGAAACAGGGTCATCACCGTGCTGGCAGGACGCAACAAGAGCCTCATCTTCATGGAAGACGAGATGGCTGCCAGCTCGGACGAGCTGATGATAATGACCGATGACGGCTCTTACGGAACCAAAGGACTGGTGACCAACGGCATTGAGAGCATCATCCAGCGCGAGAAGGTGGACAAGTGCTTCGCCATCGGCCCTGCCATAATGATGAAGTTTGTCTGCCTGCTGACAAAGAAGTATGACATCCCGACCGACGTATCGCTCAACACCATAATGGTAGACGGCACAGGCATGTGCGGTGCATGCCGCGTGACAGTGGACGGACAGACCAAGTTCGTATGCGTCGACGGGCCGGAGTTCGACGGCCATAAGGTCGACTTCGACGAGATGATGAAGCGCATGGGGGCATACAAACCACTCGAGAAAGAGGAGATGGACAAGTATAATGCTGCCGCTGCCGAGAAGAAGGAAGATGGAGCCGCAGACGACGACGAGACAAGCCGCAATGCACCGTGGCGGCAGGAACTGCGCAAGTCCATGAAGCCCAAAGAGCGCATGTCCATACCCCGTGCCAAGATGAACGAGCTTGCCCCTGACTACCGTGCACACGTGCGCAAGGAGGAAGTCAACCAAGGGCTCACCGAGGAACAGGCACTGGTAGAAGCGAAGCGTTGTCTCGACTGCGCCAACCCTGGCTGCGTGCAGGGTTGTCCCGTGAGCATCAACATCCCGCGATTCATAAAGAACATAGAGCGCGGCAACTACCTCGAAGCTGCCCACACACTGCGTGAGACCAGTTCACTGCCGGCCGTCTGCGGACGTGTATGTCCGCAGGAGAAGCAGTGCGAGTCGAAGTGCATACACCTCAAGAGCGGCGGAGAGGCTGTCGCCATAGGCTACTTGGAGCGTTTTGCAGCAGACTATGAGCGCGAAAGCGGCAAGATGGCAACACCTGCCATGAAGCCGGCGAAGGGCATCAAGGTGGCTGTTGTAGGTTCAGGCCCTTCCGGCCTGTCGTTTGCCGGCGATATGGCAAAGGACGGATACAGCGTCACCGTATTCGAAGCCCTGCACGAGATTGGCGGCGTGCTGAAGTACGGCATACCGGAGTTCCGTCTGCCCAACAGCATCGTCGATGCCGAGATAGACAACCTCCAGAAGATGGGTGTCGAGTTTGTCAAGGACTGCATCATAGGCAAGACCATATCGGTAGAGCAGCTTGAAGACGAGGGCTTCAAGGGCATATACGTTGCCAGTGGTGCCGGACTGCCCAACTTCATGCACATACCAGGCGAGAACCTCATAAACGTGATGTCGTCGAATGAGTTCCTGACACGCGTGAACCTGATGGATGCAGCGAGCGACGACACCGATACGCCGGTACCGTCAGGCAAGCACGTGGTCGTTGTAGGCGGCGGCAATACGGCCATGGACTCGGTGCGCACAGCCCTCAGATTAGGAGCAGAGAGCGCGACAATAGTCTATCGCCGCTCCGAGACAGAGATGCCTGCACGCAAGGAAGAGGTGAAGCACGCCAAGGAAGAAGGCGTACGCTTCCTGACGCTGCACAATCCTATAGAGTACATTGCCGACGAGCAGGGATGCGTCAAGCAGGTTGTCCTGCAGAAGATGCAGTTGGGTGAGCCTGACGCATCAGGCCGCAGAAGTCCGGAGCCTATACCTGGAGCCACCGAGACACTCGACGCAGACGTAGTGATTGTGGCCGTCGGCGTGTCGCCCAACCCCATAGTGCCACGTTCCATCAAGGGATTGGAGTTGGGACGCAAGGGCACGATTGTGGTCAACGACGACATGCAGTCGTCGATACCTGCGATATTTGCCGGAGGCGACATCGTGCGTGGTGGAGCGACCGTAATCCTCGCCATGGGCGACGGACGACGGGCAGCGGCAGCCATGAGCAAGAAGCTGCAACAGCCTTGAATATGTGGCACGTCAAAGTCAGTAGTACTTACTTGGGCAAGTAAGTATTACTAACTTTGCCAAGTAAGTACTACTTACCCGACGAAGTAAGTAGTACTTACTTTTTTTACAGACTTCCTGTCCTTCAGCCGGCACATACCGCTCTCCCACTCTCCCATTTAGTATAAAAAACTGAAAAACCACAATATCCCTTTTGTCTACGCTCAAAGATTTGTTACTTTTTCCTACCTTTGTAGCAGGAAGGAGATAACGAATCATTATGGCAAAAGACAGTAGAGTACTATTTATCACGCAGGACATTGCCCCGTACGTATCAGAAACACCCATATCGAAGACATGCCGCAAGTTGCCGCAAGCCATCCAGGAGCTCGGCAGAGAGACACGGGTATTCATGCCGAAATGGGGCAACGTGAACGAACGCCGCAACCAGCTTCACGAGGTGATTCGCCTGTCGGGCATGAACCTGATAATAGACGACACCGACCATCTGCTGATCATAAAGGTCGCCTCTATCCCTTCTGCAAGAATGCAGGTCTACTTCATAGACAACGACGACTACTTCCAGAACCGTCTGCAGATGTGCGACAAAGACGGCGTGGAGTACGACGACAACGACGAGCGCAGCATCTTCTACGACCGTGGAGTGCTGGAGACCGTCAAGAAGCTGCGCTGGTGTCCCGACATCGTCCACTGCCACGGATGGTTCACGGCAATAGTACCCATCTACATCAAGAAGGCATACAACGAAGAGCCTTCGTTTGCAAACTCAAAGGTCGTGTATTCGCTCTACAACGACACATTCGACAAGACATTCAATGCGGGGTTCGGCACCAAGCTATGCGTCAAGGGCATCAAGAAGTCTGATGTCGCATCGTTACAGGACCCCGTAGACTACATCACACTCAGCAAGTTCGCCATCGACAACTCCGACGCTGTCGTGCAGCAGATGGAGGATGCCAACCCCGAGCTTGTGGAGTATGCACGCCAGTCGGGCAAGCCATTCCTGGAGTACCGCCCCGAAGAAGAGATGGCGGCAGCCCTGCACGAGTTCTACAACAGCATCTGAGCCGGCGGACAAGACTACACATAACAAGACACATACACACAAACGTCCTACAAGACATCCCTTCAGTCATGAAACTTAAACTTACAGGATTTGCGTTCCTGACCGTATTGTTTGCACTCATTGGTTGCGACGACAGCACCGGAAACATCGGCATAGACCTGATGCCTGATTCGGATGCCGTGTACACATATACCGCATCGTTTGAGGCCCAATCTGAATCCATAGAGGCAGACTCGGTGTATGCCCGCTCGGAGACAGGCTACCTCGGACGCTATACCGACCCAGAGTTCGGATACTACGAAGCCAGCTTCCTCACCGAGCTTAACTGCACGGAGAATTACAAGTTCCCCGCCGTCTACAGCTACGACGAAGCCACAGGCACCGCCAGCGGCACCATGGCAGGCGACTCATGCACCAGCATCCGGCTTGTGGTCTACTACACGACATGGTTCGGCGATTCACTGACGGCAAGCCGTCTGAGTGCCTACCGCCTGAACGACCGCTGGCTGCAAGAGCGCAAGGGCAACGGACGCTTCTACCGCTATACCAACATCGATACAGACAAGTACTATGATGCCGAAGAGGGCTACCTCGGCAGCAAGGCATACACCGCCCACGACTTCTCCGTCAGCGATGAAGAGCGCAAGAGCACAGACTCCAACGGCTATGCCACATACTACCCCAATGTGTCCATACAGCTCGACAGGCAGATGGGACAGGACATCCTTGAACTGAACCGCAAGCATCCCGAGTACTTCAAGAACGCAGACACCTTCATCGAGAACGTGTTTCCAGGCGTGTATATCAAGAATGACTATGGCGACGGCACGATACTCTACGTGGACTACGTCGCCCTGCAGATGCAGTTCCGCTACCACTACACAGACTCGTTGGGCGTAGCCCTGAAGAAGCAGGTCACGGACTCACTGGGCGTGGCAGGTGAAGACTCGCTGTACTACAGCTCGCGCATAGTGTTCGCATCGAGCAGCGAAATCATACAGGCCAACCGCTTCCAGAACTCGGCACAGCTACAGACCAAGATTGCAGAGGACAACCACACATACATCAAGTCGCCGGCAGGCATCTTCACGGCTGTCACCCTGCCGTATGACGAGATAGATGCGCAGCTCGGCAATGACACACTGAACGCCATCAAGCTGTCGTTCACCAACTATGAGCAGGAGAGTGAATACGAGTACAGCATGGACGAACCGACGACGCTGCTCCTCATCAGGAAGAAAGACCTCAAGGACTTCTTCGAACAGAACGAGCTGCCGGACAATGCCACGACCTATACCGCAACGCACAACGCATCGGCAACGAACAAATATGTGTTCAGCAACATTGCCCGTCTGGTGACCACAAGCCTTCAGGAGAAGCACCGCGCCAAGGCTGCCGCAGGCTCTGCATGGGACGACAGCATGGAACAGCAGTGGACTGAGGACAACAAGCTGCTGCTTGTGCCTGTGGTGCTGTCCACATACACGAACTCAAGCAGCGGCACCACCACAACCACCGGCGTTCAGCACGACCTTGAGCCGTCGTACACGAAGCTCGTGGGCGGCACTGCCACCGAAGGCGGCAAGCTCAAGAACCCCATAACAATAGATGTAACATACACGCGCTTCACCAAGGACAAGTGAGGTGCGACGCGCACACCGATGTATGCACATAATCCCCAGTCTGCGCTTCGCTTAGACTGGGGTTAGGCATAATTCAGCCTCTTCGAGGCTGGGTGCGACGCGCACACCACAGAACTTTACTTTGCAGTCTTGGTCGCAGGCTTCTTCTCTGCACCTTTCTTGGCCGCAGGCTTCTTGACCTTTGCGCCCGCCGGCTTCTTGTCAGATGACGGCACGGCTGTCGGCTGTGCGTTGTCCTTCAGCTGTTCCAGCTTCTCCTTGGACTTCTTCAGTTCCTTGTTCAGCTCGTTGATTTCAGAGTCCTGATTGCGGATTGTGGTGAGCAGGGCGTTCAGCTCCTCATTGTCGATGTCCGACGGATAGAGCGAATCCACACGCTTGCCGAAATCGCCAAGGACGTTCATGTAGTTGGTAAAGGCATCGTACGCCGAGTCGAATATGTCGCGATCGACACCCATGCCGTTGTTCTTGGTTGTCATCATGCGGAAGTTGTTGCTGGTCTGAAGCACGTCGAAGTCCTGCTTTATCCTGCGGTCGCCACACAGCAGCACGCGCTCAGACAGGTCGTAGAGCTTATGGAAAGCCTCGCGCTGCATCACGTTGCCCAGCCAGCAGCTGGTGTCGCGCTCCTCGTCGTTCCACGATATTGCACTCGGCACGTCTATCGCCGACACCGACTTCAGCTTCGTCATCACCTCCGTAGGCGTGGAGAACACCACGCCCTTGTCCTTGGCATATTCCGGCAGTGCCTTCAGGAACATCAGTATGTTCGACGACAGCGGCTGTGCCATGCCGAAAGCCGTCAGATCCATGAACAGGTTGATGACCTGCTCCTCCTCCGGCAGTCCGCAGATACGGTCTATGAACTTGTCCGCGAACATCGGGTACTCGCTCCAGTCGGCATTCGAGAAGCGCAGCGATATGTCGTCGGACATCTTGAAGTCGCGCAGCAGCAGCTTGAGCTTCGGGTTCTCGCTGCTATGGTAGACATAGTGCGGACTCTTCCATCCCAATATATGCTTGGCTCCTTCCGTGAGCATACCCTTGAAGCCGAGGCTTGCCACGATGTTGCCTATCTCGTTGCTGTAGAGCAGTCCCGAGTTGACAAACACCTTCGGTGTCACCCCGAACAGCGTCTTCATGGTCTCCATCTGCCGCGCAATCTGATCCTTGAACACATTCTCGTTGGCCAGCGACGACAGGTCGTGCGAGTAAGGCTCTGCCAGCAGCTCACAGCAGCCGGTCTCCACCAGCTTCTTGAGCAGTTCCATCACCTCCGGTGCATGTATCTCAAGCTGTTCGGCAGCCAGTCCGGAGAGAGACAGAGCCACCTTGAAGTTGCCCGCATTCCCGTTTGCCATCTTGATGAGTGTCGTCAGAGCCGGTATGTACGACCGCTCAGCCACCTCGGCAATCTTCGTCGAGTTGGTATAGTCGTCCGTATAGTAGTGGTTGATGCCGATGTCGAAGAAGCGGTATCGCTTCAGGTAGACAGGCTGGTGTATCTCAAAGTAAAAGCATATAGTCCTCATGTCGTTCGATTTATAATTTTACCTGTTGTAGTTCTTCAAAACCTCGTCGTAGATGCGCCGCACCTTCATGCCCGCATCTTCCCACTTGATGCCGTCCACCTCCTTCTTACCCTCGTCGCGCAGATACTCGTACAGAGCCGGATAGGTGCAGATGGCATACATGGCATCGGCCATGGCGTGGATGTCCCAGTAGTCTACCTTTATACACTTGTCGAGTATCTCGGCACATCCCGACTGTTTCGATATGATTGACGGCACGCCACACTGCATGGCCTCAAGCGGCGAGATGCCGAAAGGCTCCGACACCGACGGCATGACATAGACATCGCTCGCCTTCAGGCACTCATACACCTGATTGCCCCTCATGAAGCCAGGGAAGTGGAAGCGGTCGGCTATGCCCCGCTGTGCCACGAGCGTAATCATCTTGTCCATCATGTCGCCATTGCCAGCCATGCAGAAGCGGATGTTCTTCGTGCGGTGCAGCACCATGTTCGCCGCCTCCACAAAGTACTCCGGTCCCTTCTGCATCGTCAGTCTGCCAAGGAACGTCACGACCTTCTCATTGGGCTTGCGCTCCGGCACTATGTCGAGGATGTCCTTCGACAACGGCGTAACGGCATTGTGTACCGTCGACACCTTCCTCGGGTCCTGGAAATACTTGCTTATGACGATCTGCCGCGTCAGCTCGCTCACACACATGATGTGGTCGGCATTGTCCATGCCGTCCTTCTCGATGCCGTAGACCCCTGGATTGGGATGCCCGCGGCTGCGGTCGAACTCCGTGGCATGCACATGAATCACCAGCGGCTTGCCGCTCACCTGCTTGGCGTGTATGCCGGCAGGATAGGTCAGCCAGTCGTGCGAGTGGATAATGTCGAACTGCTGCTGGCGTGCCACGACACCTGCCACTATGGAATAGTTGTTTATCTCTTCGTAGATGTTCTCCGGATAGCGTCCCGAGAACTCGATGCACCCCAGGTCATTGGTCTTGATATAGCTGAAGTCCGAATAGATGTGGCTGCGCAGGTCGTAGTAGAGCTGCGGGTCCATATACCTCCCCACCCTCGACTGCACATAGTTCCAGTCCACGTCCTTCCACACCACCGGTGTGCTGTTCATGCCAATGATCTTCAGGAAGCTCTGGTCTTCGTCTCCCCAGGGCTTAGGTATGCAGAACGTTATCTCCATGTCCGTCTGCATCGACATGCCCTTGGTCAGTCCGTAGCTTGCCGTCCCCAGGCCTCCCAGGATATGAGGGGGAAATTCCCAGCCAAACATCAGTACTTTCATATTCCGTCCTCCCCTGTCTCTATTGCATGTTGTAACTGTTCAGCATCTTCAGTATGCGCAGTATCTCCGCCACGTTCATGGCAAACGACACGGCTCCACGTCCTGCAAACGGCGGATTGCCGTCATAGAGTTCGGACAGCGTGCCTATGCAGTGTGTCTGCATCTCGTCTTCCATGCCTATGAGCTGCCGCTCGGCGAACGACACTCCGCTCATCCCGTATATCTTCAGGTACGCCTCGAGGTAGAAGCCCATGAGCCACGGCCATGCCGTGCCCTGATGATAGGCCAGGTCGCGCTGCATCTGCGGGCCTACGTAGTTGGGGTTGTATCCCGCACTCTTGGGACTGAGCGAGCGCAGCCCCTTTGGCGTGAGCAGCTCGCGGGTCACGATGTCGAGCACCTGCTTCTTCTGCTTTGCGTTCAGCGGTGAATAGTCGAACGCCGCTGCGAATATCATGTTGGGTCTGACGCTCCAGTCCATCATGTTGCCGTCGACATAGTCGAACAGGTATCCGTATTCGTTGCGGAACGTCTCCACAAACGACCGGCCCGTCACCTCTGCCTGTGCGTCAAGTTCATCAGCCAGCAGGGCATTGCCGCCCTCGCGTTCAACGTCCGCCACAAACCGGAGGGCGTTATACCACAGTGCGTTCACCTCCACTATATATCCTGTCCTCGGCACCACGGGGCGGCCGTTTGCCGTGGAGTTCATCCACGTGATGGCCTTGTCCTTGCCGTTGGCATAGAGCAGTCCGTTGTCGTGCAGGAACAGGTTCTCGTGCTTGCGGCGTATGATGTAGTCCATCAGGTCTGTCATCAGCCTGCCGTACTTCTCGCGGCAGACCTGCTTCGACGTTGTCTTGGCATACTGCTGCAATGCCCATATCGCCCACAGCAGTACGTCGGGATGGTCTATCTCGTAGATCTTGCAGCCCACCGGCTCGCGGTTGACAAACTGCTCCAGTGCCGCTTCTGCCGTCTTCATTACGTCCTCGAACTGGTCGCGCTCGCCCACGCCCAGCGTCAGTCCAGGCAATGACACGAAGAGGTCTCTCGCCCTGCACTTGAACCACGGATAGCCTGCCAGGATGTAGTGGTCGTCGCCCTGTACGTTGTGGAACTGGTGTGCCGAGTTCTTCAGGCAGTGGTAGAAGTTGTCGCGCGGCACGCGGCTGTCCACCTCCGTCTGGAACGTCTGCTTCAGGCGGCGTGTGCCGACTGCCGATATGCCGGCAGAGAACACAATGCTCTCGCCCTTCTTTATCGGCATCTCGAAGTATCCTGGCACGTACAGGTCTTCGTTCGACTCATAGCCGCGCTCACGCTCCTTGGTGTACTCCATACCCCTGTACCAGTCGGGCGCGAAGTGGAAGTCCGCCGCCTTGTTGAACTGCATGTACAGCTCCGGATATCCAGGGTAGAGACACGTCTTGATGCCGTTCTCCACCTCCTGATACTCACGGCTGGCGGCGGCATTCTCGTGGGTGTACTCGCGCACGCTCCTGAATGCCAGGAACGGACGGAAGCGCAGCGTCGTCGGCGAGTGTGCGTCCACCAGCGTGTAGCGCAGCAGGATGCGGTTCTCGTGGTGCACGAACACCGACTCCTTGCGCAGGATGACACCGCCCACCCTGTATGTCGTGGCAGGGATGGTGTCGCAGTCATATTCGCGGATATACTTGTGCCCGTTGGGGCTGTAGTTGTCGCCGTTATACTTGTGCAGGCCGAGGTTGAACTCCGCACCATGCTGGATCACGGTCTCGTCGAGCGACGACAGCAGCACATGGTTCTCGTCGTCGAGGTTCGGGACGGGGATAACCAGAAGTCCGTGGTACTTGCGCGTATTGCATCCAACGATGGTAGAGCATTGGTAGGCACCCGACTTGTTGGTCCGGAGGACTTCGCGGGTCAGCGACTCCTCCAGGTTTATCATCAGTGCTTTGTCAAAATGCAGGTAGCTCATTGTGTTACACAATTAGAAGATTAACTCTCCCAAAGGTAGAGACAATCAGCAACGTTGCAAAGAAAAAACCGCTTTTTCGATGTCGGGACGCGAAAAAAGCCGTCTGCGCCCCTGCGGATGCGTCATTCCACGAACGATGCCACGAGCATGGAGATGTTGGCAGTGAACATCTTTATGGCTATGGCAAGCAGGATGATGCCGAAGAACTTGCGGAGTATGTAGATGCCGCTCTTGCCCAGCAGGCACTCCACCTTGTCGGCCATCTTCACCGCCACATACACCCATATCATGTTCAGTGCCAGTGCTATGAGTATGTTGACGCTGGCATTGTCCGCACGCAACGCCAGCAGCGTGGTGAACGATGCCGAGCCTGCCAGCAGCGGGAATACGAGCGGCACCAGCGTGGCATCCTTCGTGGGACCGGCGTTCTTGAATATCACCACGTCAAGAATCATCTCCAGAGCCATGAAGAACAAGATCAGCGAGCCTGCCACCGCAAACGACTCGATGTCCACACTGAAGAGCTGCAGCACCCAGTCGCCCACGAAGAAGAAGCCCAGCATGAACGCGAACGCCAGCCACGTGGCGCGGCTTGCGCTTATGTTCAGGCCCTGCGTCTTGAGGTTTATGATGATGGGGATTGAACCTATCATGTCTATGACGATGAACAACGAGATGAACGAGCGCACCATCTGTAGGATGTCAAAATCGTTCAGGAATGAAATGAATGTCTGAAGCATTACGGTGTAATAAGTTTTTTACGGTTTGAAGATGTATTATTCCAACGGGGCGCAAAATTAGACAATATCAAGAAAATATGCAATACTGTGAATGGGCATTATGCCCATCCAATTCTGTGGACGTTCAACCATAGAACCTATGAACGTTCATCCATAGCTCTGTGAATGGTCATCCATAGAACCTGTGAATGGTCATCCATAGAACCTGTGAATGGTCATCCATGGAGACGCTGATTTTCAATGCATTACAATGATGCCCATTCATAGGTTCTATGAATGCCCATTCTTAGGTCCTTTAAATGGGCATCCTTAGGTGCTATGAATGCCCATC
>CAVERK010000060.1:0-13183 GCA_963618035.1 bacterium | reverse complement strand
CGAACGATTCGCTTGAAAGGTTCGAACGATTCGCTTGAAAGGTTCGAACGATTCGGATGAAAGGTTTAAACGATTCGGATGAAAGGTTTAAACGATGCTGATTATTGTCTCCGATAATGCGGACAGTAATAATAGAAATCAGAGGTTCAGAGCCTGACGGCTGCTGAGCAGGTCGGCAACGACATAGTTGCTGCCTCCCACGAAGACGAGGTCTTCCGGAAGGCTCTCCCTCAATGCTGTGGTGACGGCTTCCGTGACGCTCGGGAATGTGCGTCCGCAGAGCCCTTCCTCTTCGGCTATGTGCTGCAGCTCCGCTTCGGGCAAGGCACGCTTCACGCCGGCACGTGTGAAGTAGTAGACGGCATGGCGCGGCATCAGGTGCAGCGCAGCACGCACGTCCTTGTCGCTGACCATTCCGAAGACGATGCGCAGCGTGCGGCACGTTTGCTGCCGGAGCTGTTCGGACACGTAGGCTATTCCGCCGCTGTTATGTCCTATGTCGCATATCACCGTAGGGTTGCTGCGCAACTTCTGCCAGCGTCCCATCAGTCCCGTCAGCTCCACGACGTGCGACAGTCCAAGGCGCGTGTTGTCGTCGCTGATGCGATACCCGCACTCGTCTTTCAGCACCGCCAGTGCGGTGATGATGGTCTGCAGGTTCTTCTTCTGATAAATCCCTTTCAGCTCAAAGTCTATGCCCTCGGGCACCGGCGTGTACTCCGCATCGGCAAAGCGGATGGGTGCTTGTTCCGCTTCGGCTTTCGCCAGGAACACGGGTCTTGTCTCGTCCTGCGTCTCACCAATCACCACCGGCGTGCCGTGCTTTATTATTCCCGCTTTCTCGCCTGCGATTTTCCCGAGCGTGTCGCCGAGAAACTGCACGTGGTCAAAGCTGATGTTGGTTATCACGCTGAGGTCGGGACTGATGATGTTCGTGCAGTCCAGCCGTCCGCCAAGTCCGACTTCGACGACGGCAACATCCACCTTCTGCTGTCTGAACCAGCAGAACGCCATTGCCGTGGTCAGCTCGAAGAACGACGGATGCAGCGGCTCGAAGAACGGGCGTTCGCGCTCCACGAACTCGGTGACATAATCCTTGCAGACCGGCTCTCCGTTGACACGTATGCGCTCGCGGAAGTCGACGAGATGCGGCGACGTGAACAGCCCGACCCTGTATTCCGCGCTTTGCAGCACTGCCGCCAGCGAGTGTGATACGGAACCCTTGCCGTTCGTTCCGGCAACGTGTATGGTGCGGAACGCCGTGTGCGGATGTCCGAAGTGGGCATCAAGCGTGCGTGTGGTGTCAAGTCCAGGCTTATAGGCAGCACCGCCGATGCGCTGGAACATCGGCACGCTGTCATACAGATATTGCAGTGTCTCCTCGTATGTCATCATCCCGTAAATCCTGAAGCCCGATGGTTTTTTCAGTACAGCCTCTGCGAGTAGTCGCGCTCGCCGAAGATCTTCGTCCCGATGCGCACCATGGTGCATCCGTAGTCGAGCGCAAGGCGATAGTCGTGTGTCATTCCCATCGACAGCTCGCAGAAACTGTCATTCCCGCTCATGAGTCCGGCTTTAAGCTCTGCCGCCAGCTGCTGCAGCGAGCTGAACTCGCTCTTCACCTGAGCGGTGTCGTCGGTGTTCGTGGCGACGCCCATCAGTCCGCAGATGCTCACGTTGCGGAGCTCCTGCCACGGCTCTTCTGCCAGCATGCGCCGGCACTCGTCGGGGCTGAAGCCGAACTTGGTCTCTTCCTTGGCAATGTGGATTTGCAGCAGGCATCTGACGGTGCGTCCTGCTTTCTCTGCCTGCCTGTCAACCTCCTGCAGCAGCTTGAAGCTGTCGATGCTGTGGATCATGTAGACGTAGGGGGCGATGTACTTCACCTTGTTTGTCTGTAGATGTCCGATCAGGTGCCACTCAATGTCCTCGGGCAGCACTTCATGCTTTGCCGTCATCTCCTGCACGCGGTTCTCGCCGAAGCGGCGTTGTCCGGCGGCGTATGCCTCCATTATAGCGTCACTCGGATGGTTTTTCGACACGGCTATCAGCTTCACTCCCTCGGGCAGCTCGCCGTTCAGAGCCTTTATGTTTTCTGCTATCGTCGTCATGACCCCGTGTGCTCTTCCTCCCCCGATATGTCCCTGTCCCTTATTGCTCCACTTCGGGCTTCGATGCCGGAGCCTCGTAGGGGAATACATCCATTATGGGCGTTTCCGCCAGCGATGCTATCGAGTAATCGCCCATCGTTCCCGACATTCCCTCCTCGGTCTTCTTTAGAGCGTCGGCCAGGTCGGAAGCGTGGATCAGGATGTTTGTCGACTGCTTCTTCTCCTTGCCGCTCTTCTCGTCGAGGGTGATGAACACCAGCTTGCCTTTGAACCACTTGTCGGCCGTGCCGTCTTCCATCGCGAACAGCTCGCTGTATTTGGCTTTCTTGATGCCCAGCACCTTGAAGCCGCCCATCACGAACGGTGCCATCTCCTCGGTGATGCGTGCTTCGGCTTCGGTGAAGCTCAGTGCATCCACCAGATATGTCTCGGTCGAGACCTTTGTCAATCCGTTCTCTATTGTCTTCTCGTGCTGTATCTTGCACTCAAACCATGTATGTATTTCCATAATCGTTGCTGTTATTTATTCTTTTTTCTCACCAATTCAGGTGTGTGTCATTTCCTTGTGCCTTTATAGACGAGATACGCCACAATCAGCACTCCAAGTCCGATGAACACGTATCCAATCTCGCTGCTGTATTCCGTCACTTTCTCCAACAGCTGCTCCTCTGTCTCTATGCCTGGGATGGTCGACAGATAATAGCCGATGGCCGCCAGTATGGCGTTCCATGTCATTGCGCCGAGCGTGGTGTAGAGCAGGAAGTGTCCCATCCGCATGCGTGCCAGTCCGGCAGGTATCGAGATGAGTTGCCGCACGGCAGGGATCAGTCTGCCGACAAATGTCGAGATGGCTCCGTGCTTGTGGAAGTAGTCCTCGGCACGCTCCACCTTCTCCGCGTCGATGAGGCACATGTGCCCGATGCGGCTGTTGGCAAATCTGTAGATTATTGGCCGTCCTAACCAGAGAGCCAGATAATAGTTGACCAACGCTCCTATGTTGGCTCCGACGGTGGCTGCCACGACCACGAGGAATACGTTCAGGTCAGGGTCGGATGCCGACTTCCAGGCTGCCGGAGGCACTACCACCTCCGAGGGGAAAGGGATGAACGAACTCTCTATCGCCATGAGCAGCGTAATGGTCCAATAGTTCAGGTGGTCCAGACACCACTGTATGAATACTACCGATTGCATTTTTTTCTATATCTTGTTACAGGACGTTCCAGTCGCCAGGCTTCTCGCCTGACAGTATATCGCTGATTCTGTCTGTCAGGAATGTTATGAATTTCGTGTCGCCCGCCTCGATCAGCTTCAGTGCTTCGGCAATGTCGCTGTCCGATATCATGTTGGCGCACATGCGGTTATACTTCTTAATCAGCTTCTTGTCGCGCAGCAGCAGAGCCATCGACAGCAGCATGACGTTGATTGACGGGATGTCGGGACTCTTGTCGCGTGCCTTCTCCACGTACTTAATCGCCTCTTCACAGTGTCCTGCCTCGAACATATACGTTCCGATGCGCAGATACTTGTCGCTGTCTGTCAGCATGCAGTCCCTCGTGCGGAGAGCCATCTTCCAGCAGGCGCGGGCTTCGTCCAGGCGGTCTGTGATGGCATATTCGTACCCCTCACAGAGCATCGCCTCCGTGTCGCTCGGGTTCAGCGTGTAGGCTGTCCGCATCATCTCTATGGCCTCTTCGTGCCGTCCCAAGCGCGACAGGCACAGTCCTTTGCGCAGATACTGCACGCCCTCGTCCTCGCAGCAGAGATTGCCGTTGTCGATGTCAAGGTCTATTATGCGCATCATCTGCTCCCACTTCCCGTTTTCCTGTTGCGACAGCAGTTTGTCTCCGACATATTCCGCCACGGTGGCGGCGATGTCGTCGCTCTCCTTCATGCCGCGTATGTAGTCTTCCTTTGCCTGACTGTCATTGCCGATGAGCGCGTTCGTGAATGCCCGCAGCATATATGCCTCGCCAAACTCGCTGTCGTTCAGCACGGCGAAGTCGCAGGCATTGATGGCCTTGCTGTAGTCTCCCTGCATGAAGTGGCACTTGGCTTCGCACAGCCAGTAGAACGAAGAGAACGGGTCTTTGTCGAGCAGACGGTCGAGGATCTGCAACGCCTTGTCGTAGTGGCGCAAGGCGAACTCGCAGTTGGCGAGGGTGGAGTAGTAGAACTCGTCCTTCGGCATATCGTCGCCGTCATACTCAAACTCCCCTTCGAGCCAGCGGAGTGCCATGTCGGGGCGTTCGGAATCCAGATACATGCAGGCCACCATCACTGGGTCGAGCAGGTCGTAGCCGAAGTCGCTGAGCAGCTGCTGCGCCTCGGCATCCTTGCCGTCAAGCAGCAGGAGGCGTGCTCTCAGCAGTGTCAGCTCCGCCGATGTCACGTCGTCGAGCGACGAGCAGATATGTTCTGCCAGCTCGTACAGTCCCCCCGAAATCATGCGGTTGGCTTCCTGCACCATCAGCTCCGTGTTGTCGGGATATGCAATCAAGGCTCTCTCCATCGCCTCGTCAGCCTTGTGGTTCATGTAGTTGGCATCATACCAGTCGATGATGTCGGCATAATCCTCCGGCTCAAGCTCTGTCGTGCCGATGATGCCGCCACCCTGCTCGTAGGCTTTCACGAGGTCGAACAGCCGTCTTTCGTTCTTCGATAGTGGATTCCTGCTTGTCATTGTCAGCTGTTAATCTTTCCCCACGTGTCCTTGAGTCCCACGGTGCGGTTGAATACCATCTTCTCCGCCGTCGAATCCCTGTCGACGTTGAAGTAGCCTATGCGCTGGAACTGCAGATATGTCAGCGGCTTCATTCCCTGCGCGAATTTCTCTATGTAGCAGTTCTTGAGCACCTCCAGCGAGTCGGGGTTTATCATCTCCTTCATTGCTGTCAGTGCGTCGCAGTTCTTCTCGTCACGGATTTCCTGCAATGTGTCGCGCGGGTTCTCGGCTTTCCACAGACGGTCATACAGGCGCACCTCGGCCTCCATGCAGTGGTCGCGGCTCAGCCAGTGTATGGTGCCCTTCACCTTGCGGTTGGCTCCAGGCAGTCCGCTGCGGCTTTCGGGGTCATACTCGCACAGCACTTCCTCCACCGTGCCGTCGGCATTCTTGCGGCATCCGGTGCACTTCACGATGTATGCGTTCTTCAGTCGCACTTCCTGTCCTGGGGTCATGCGGAAGTACTTCTTCGGTGCATCTTCCATGAAGTCATCCTGCTCAATCCACAGGTCGCGGCTGAACTCAATCTTGTGCGTTCCCTCTTCGGGACGTTCCGGATTGTTCACGGCTTCCATCTCCTCCACCTGTCCTTCGGGATAGTTCGTGATGGTCAGCTTCAGCGGATGCAGCACTGCCGACACGCGTGTGGCGCGTTCGTTAAGGTCTTCGCGCACGGCACTCTCCAGCAGGGCGAAGTCGTTCAGCGCGTCGTATGTGGTGTAGCCAATCTTGTCGACGAACTTCTTGATAGACTCAGGCGAGTAGCCACGGCGGCGGAATCCGCAGAGTGTCGGCATCCGTGGGTCGTCCCATCCGCTCACGAGACCCTCCTTGACCAGCACCAGCAGGTTGCGCTTGCTCAGCAGCACGTAGTTCAGGTTCAGCTTGTTGAACTCATACTGGCGCGGACGGTTGTTGTCCAGGTCCTTGCCCTCCTTCAGCCAGTCCACGAACAGGTCGTAGAGCGGACGGTGGGGCACGAACTCAAGCGTGCACAGCGAGTGTGTGACGCCCTCGAAGTAGTCGCTCTGTCCGTGGGCGAAGTCATACATCGGGTATGCCTTCCACTTCGTTCCCGTGTGCGGATGCGGGTGGTTCACCACACGATACATTATCGGGTCGCGGAAGTGCATGTTCGGACTGGCCATGTCTATCTTGGCGCGGAGCACCATGGTGCCCTCCGGCACTTCGCCTGTGTTCATCTTGCGGAACAGCTCGAGGCTCTCCTCCACAGGACGGTCGCGGTACGGGCTGGGCGTGCCTGGCTGTGTGGGCGTGCCTTTCTGTGCGGCTATCTGCTCCGACGACTGCTCGTCGATGTATGCCTTGCCCTCCTTTATCAGTGTTATGGCGAAATCCCACAGCTGCTGGAAGTAGTCGGAGGCATAGTATTCGTGTCCCCATTGGAACCCCAACCACTTGATGTCTTCCTTGATGGCATCGATGTACTCCATGTCCTCCTTCGTGGGGTTGGTATCGTCAAAGCGCAGATTGCACACGCCGCCATACTTGGCTGCTATGCCGAAGTCCAGACAGATGGCTTTGGCGTGACCGATGTGCAGGTATCCGTTGGGCTCGGGCGGGAAGCGCGTCTGCACGCGTCCGCCGTTCTTGCCTTCTGCCAGGTCTTTCTCCACAATCTGTTCAATGAAGTTCAGGCTCTTCTTGCTGTCGCCTGTCGTTTCGCTCTTGATTTCTGCCATAATTGTATATATAGTATGTGCTTATGTTGTGTCCGTTATGTTCGTTTCAAATCCCTCTCTCCTCACACGTAGATGAGCAGATACAGGTAGATGGTGGCTGCCGGTATTGCCATCAGTGCACTGTCAAAGCGGTCCAGCATGCCGCCGTGTCCTGGCAGTATGTGTCCGGAGTCCTTGATGCCCAGCTGTCGTTTCAGCAGAGACTCGGTCAGGTCGCCCCACGTGCCGAACACCACCACTGTCAGTGCCAGTCCAATCCACTGCCACACGTTCATAATCCCGTGGAACAGCAGCGACAAAGCTATGGCTGCCGCCACCGAAAGCACAGCTCCACCAATGCTGCCCTCCCATGATTTGTGCGGCGATATGCGTTCAAACAGCTTGTGCCGTCCCAGCAGGCTGCCGCTCAGGTAGGCTCCCGAGTCATTGAGCCACAGGAAGACAAATATCGACAGCGGCATCACGGGGCTGTAGGCCACGGAACCTGTCACCATGTCGTTCTGGAACGCTATCACGTTCAGCAGTGCCAGCGGCAGGGCTATGTACACCTGGCCCAGCATGGAGTACGCCCAGTTGCCGAGCGGGTTCTCCTTCTTGAGGTAAAGCTCCGAGATCATCAGATACATCAGCAACAGCAGATACGGCAGGAACACGCTGACGTTGGTCACGTCGGCACACCACACCATGAATGCCATGAACAGGTACGCGCCGCCGAGAGCGTTGACCGTACAGTTCACGCGAGCCTCGCCGCTCTCGTTCATGAGACGGGCGAACTCGAACACCGTGAGTGCGCTGACGACGGCAAACAGCACGCCGAACGACAGCGGGCTCAGCAGGATACACCCCACCATCACAGCCACAAACACTATCCCTGTTACCGTGCGTATTACGAAGTTCCTCATTGCTGCTCTTCCTGCTTCTCCTGTCGTTCGTGCGCCTCCTTCTGTTCGCTCGATATGCGGTTGGCACTCATTATCTCTTCCGAACGCGATGCCCACGGCCGTTTGCCGAATATGGCCTCCACGTCCTCGGCGAAGATCACCTCTTTCTCTATGAGCTGCTGCGCCAGGCGGCGGTGCTCGTCCTCATGCTCGGAGAGGATTTGCTTGGCGCGTGCATACTGCTCGTTGACGATGCGCTTCACCTCCTCGTCTATCAGCAGTGCCGTCTGCTCGCTGTACGGGCGGTTGAAGCTGTACTCGTTCTGGTTGGCTCCGTAGTAGCTCAGGTTGGGCAGCTTGCTGCTCATGCCCATGTATGCCACCATGGCGAAAGCCTGTTGCGTCACCTTTTGCAGGTCGTTCACCGCACCCGACGATATGCGCCCGAGGAACAGCTCCTCGGCAGCACGTCCGCCCAGTGTGGCACAAATCTCGTCCAGCATCTGCTCGGCGGTGGTTATCTGCCGTTCTTCCGGCAGGTACCATGCCGCACCCAGTGCGCGTCCGCGCGGCACGATGGTGACCTTTATCAGCGGGTTGGCATATTCCAGCAGCCACGAGATTGAGGCATGTCCCGCCTCGTGTATGGCTATCGAGCGGCGTTCGTCCTCGGTGGTTATCTTGCTCTTCTTCTCCAGTCCGCCCACGATGCGGTCTACGGCATCGAGGAAGTCCTGCTTCTCCACGAACTTCTTGCCGTGGCGTGCGGCTATCAGTGCAGCCTCGTTGCACACGTTGGCGATGTCGGCACCGGAGAAGCCTGGTGTCTGCCGCGACAGCAGGTCGATGTCGAGGTTCTGGTCAATCTTTATCGGGCGCAGGTGCACCTTGAATATCTCGCGCCGCTCGTTCAGGTCGGGCAGGTCCACGTTTATCTGACGGTCGAAGCGTCCGGCACGCAGCAGAGCCTTGTCCAGCACGTCGACGCGGTTTGTGGCAGCCAGTATTATGACACCGCTGTTCGACCCGAAGCCATCCATCTCCGTGAGCAGCTGGTTCAGCGTGTTCTCGCGCTCGTCGTTGCCGCCCATGACCGACGTGCGCGAACGTGCGCGTCCCACGGCATCAATCTCGTCGATGAAGACGATGCACGGAGCTTTCTCCTTGGCCTGACGGAAGAGGTCGCGCACGCGCGATGCTCCCACGCCGACAAACATCTCCACGAAGTCGGAGCCTGCCAGTGAGAAGAACGGCACGTTGGCCTCGCCGGCAACGGCCTTGGCCAGCAGCGTCTTTCCCGTTCCAGGGGGGCCTACCAGCAGTGCGCCCTTGGGAATCTTTCCGCCAAGGTCGGTATATTTCTGCGGGCTCTTGAGGAACTCCACAATCTCCTCCACCTCCTGCTTGGCTTCTGCCAGTCCGGCAACGTCCTTGAACGTGACCTTCTCCGACGACTCTTTCTCAAACAGGCGTGCTTTCGACTTGCCGACGTTGAAGATGCCACCGCCGCCGGCTCCCATGCCACCGCCCATGCGCCGCGACAGGTAGACAATGAAGCCGATGAAGACCACCAGCGGCACTATCTGCCAGAACAGCACCCAGTTGTAGTTCTGCCTCTGCTTGTATGCCACCGTGCCGTTGAAGTGCTCCAGCTCGTGCTCCTTGTCAAGGAACTCGCCAAGGTTCTCGCGCGAGGGGGCTTCGGTGCTGACCATCATGTCGTGTCCGCCCTGCCGTCTGTCGCTGCTCTCGCCGAACACCTGTGCTGCGTGCTCGGACCTTATGTATGCCTCCACGGTGTTGTCGTCGTAGCCAATGACGCGCGACACATAGCCGCTCTGCACATACCGCTGGAAGTCGGTGTAGGGTATCTCGCGTCCCGACTTCTGGTTGTCGTTCATGAAGTACAGCCCGAACAGCAGCAGGGCTATCATCATGTACAGCCAGTTCAGGCTGAAGCGTATGTTCACTCCACCGCCGCCGCGCTTTCCCGCGTTCTTGTTGGTGTCGCCACCGGCGGGCGTGCCGCCACCACCGCCAGCGTTGCCGTTTATGTTGTTCTCGCTCATGATTCGTCTCCGTATATATATATGTGTGTGTCAGTCCATGTCAGGGATTTCCGTCAGCCGCGCGTCGGCCCACAGGTGTTCCAGGTCGTAGAAGTGTCTTGGCTCCGGCTGGAACACGTGCACCAGCACATTCGCATAGTCCATTGCCACCCACTGCGCGTTGTCCAGTCCGTCGATGCCTATCGGCTTCGTCTTGTGCTTCTTGCGTGTGCTTTCGCCGATGGCATCGACGATGGCTGCCACCTGACTGGGCGAATTGCCTTCGCATATTACGAAGTATTTGCAGATTGTATCGTCAATCCCTGTCAGGTCTGCTATCACAATGCCCTTGCCCTTCTTCTCCTGTATTCCCTCTGTAATGCTTCTTAAAAGTTCTTTTGTCTCGTCCATGTTTATGTACGCGTTGTTGAAATCAAGTCACAAATATACGCTGTTTCCCTTATATGTAAGTGCAAAATCGGTGGATGGCTCTGTTTTTTGCCTTTTTTAAGCGGCAGTGTCATGACAGTGCCGTGCCGTTTACCAACCGTTTACTATCTGTTTACTATCCGTTCACTAATAGCCCCTCAGATGCCCATTGAAAGGACCTAAGGATGGGCATCCATAGAACCCAACGATGGGCATCCATAGACAGCAATATCGGGTATGTCGGACTGTGCGACTGCTTTTGTCGTCTCATTCTATCAGTCCTCCTTGTTGTCCCTATTAGCCAGGACTGGCGTACCAGCTAATCGGTACTGGAGTACCGAGCGTATGGGACGGTCGTCCCAACTAATCGGTACTGGGCATGTGACTATATGTCTTTACTCAGAGAGTTGAATAGATGTACCCGACATAAGGTATTGATGACCATATTATGGAAATATGTACCCGAAAACGGCAAATTGGGTACATGTCAGAGGATATGTACCCGAAAACGACAAATCGGGTACATGTCAGAGGAATGTGTACCCGATTCGGCGAAACAGTGACCTTATTGTTCGGTTGCAATGGTTCCTCCTGCCTGCCTGCCGCCTATCGGGCGATTGAGGAAGAGGTTGAACAGTTTGGTGTTGACGTAGAAGTTCTCGCGACCGACCTTGACTTTCTCGAGAAGTCCTGTCCCAACTATCATTTCAAGGTATTTTGAAGCAGTCTTCCTTTGAACTGACATATCCTTGCAGATGAAATCAATCTTTGTGTAAGGGTGGTAGAACAGGTTATTCAGCAGCTCGTGCTTGTATGTCTGACCGAACAGGGGTCTGAGGATCTGCTTGTATTCAGCCATCAGGCTGGAAATGCCTTTTACAAGGTCGATGGTTTCCTGTGCGGTTTCCTCCACTCCTTTCAGAATGAACACAATCCAGTTTTCCCATTCCTGCGCATTGTCGCCTTCTTTGTCTCTGATTTCCTGAATCAAGCGATAGTATTCTCCTTTGTTGTGGGTGATGTAACGGCTGAGGTAGAGGATTGGCAAGTCCAGCAAGTCGTTAATTACCAGATAGAGGATATTTACGATTCGTCCTGTCCTGCCGTTGCCGTCGGTGAACGGGTGGATGCTTTCAAACTGATGGTGGATTATAGCCATCTTAATGAGAGGGTCGAGGTCTGACAGCGAAGGGTCGTTTATGAAACTTTCAAGGTTTTCCATATAATGGGCAACATCTATTGGATCCTGCGGTGGTTCGTAGATGATTACTCCATCGTCTCTTTTCAACTTTGTCCCAGGAACGCTCCGAAAACCTCCACTGGTGCGCTTCAGGGTGTTTTGTATTTTGATTATATAGTTGTTGGTCAGGAGCTTGTTGACCCTGACCAAGTTAAATCCCTCGTATATTGCTTCCCGATAGTTCTGAACTTCTTTTGTGGCTGGCTGAATTGGCAGGTGTTGAATGTTGAGGTCAGCCTTGTACAAGTCGTCCTGAGTCGTTATGATGTTCTCGATTGAAGAACTGTCCTTTGCTTCTTGAAGTGTGAGAGAGCTGATAAGGATGTTTTCGTTCGGGATGCTTGCCGCAACACCTTTGAGCTCGGCGAGGGCTCGATTGGCTCTTGCCAGTTGCTTCAGTACGATTGTGGTTTCCAAATCATACTGTAGCGGAAGTGCAGGGATTGAATAATGTGTTGGCATCTCTCTATTCCTTGCGGTATTGCGGCGTGAGGACGAGCAGCGGGATGTCGTTGTGAAACAGCACCTTGCTTGCCATGCCTGGGTTGATGAGGCGGGCGAAGATGTTGCGCTTGTAGGATGTGGTGGCGACGATGTCGATGTGGTGCTCGTGGATGTAGCTGTCGAGGCTCTGCAGCAGCTGGTCGTTTGGCAGTATGCTGTAGTCGATGTCAAGCCCTGGGTACTGGCGGCTGAAGTATTCCTTGATGCCTGCCAGCTTGACTTCGTTCCACGTGTTGGCCGTGTCGTGTGTCAGGTGCAGGAGGTCAATGCTACAGTTCATGGGGCGGAAGTTGTTTATCAGTGCATCGAAAGCCATGAGGTCGCGCTGGTCGAAGCTGGTGAGCAACGCCATGTGTCCGCCTGCCGAGAGGTCGTGCAGATGTGCATTCACCGGTATGGCCAGTACGGGCACCTCGGTGCGCTCGATTATCTCTGCGGTGACGCTGCCCATGGCCTCCATGTCCTTGCCTCCTGAGCCGCGTGTGCCCATGACGATGAGACGGGGCTGGACCTTGTGCGAGTAGCGCAGGATTTCCTCCTCGGGAATGCCGTCGCGAAGCACGCAGTGGTACTTCACGTCGGGCAATTCACGGGATTGGATCTTGGATGCAATGCGGTCGGAGAACTCCTTGAGGTCTGTATTGACCTTCGACATGGTTGCCTCGATGTCGGCCTCATGGCCGCTGGCTGTCAGACGGAAGAAGTCGCCGTATTGCAACGGGTTGGCATAGATGGGCGTGAAGCACACGTGCATCAGCACCACCTCCGAGTGTGTGAGGGCTGCAAAGCTGAACCCCGCCTCGCAGGCACGCAGTGAACAGGGAGAGAAGTCGACGGGGATGAGGACGACATCTGACGCAAGCGGTGCGTCGGCATCATCGGACAGCCAGTCGGAGCGGCGCATGACATCGAGCGCACGGCTCATGTCGGACTCGCGTACCTGCACGCGCACGTCGGACGTGACTATCGGTCGCAGTTGGCTGGCATTGTGCAGACGTGTCTCCATGCCTTCGCTCTCGAGCACGCTCTTCAGGATGAGTGCCTTCGAGTATGTCAGTGTGGCAAGTGTCGTGAATCTGTCGTCCATGGTGTCCCTCCTCTCCTGTTATGTGTGTCTATTCTCCTGTGCTCTCCTTCAATATGGCGAGCGCACGGTCGAGCACGGTGGTGTCGTCAATTTCGACAATGCCTCCGTCAGGTCCTGGCTCTATGTGCAGACCCACGCTGCTGCCGTCCTTGTAGTTGTCGGCTCCGAAGAAGTTTCTTACAGTTTCAACGTCCATGTTGAGTTCGTCGGCTATGCGGTGCATGCTCCCTGTTGGCAGGCTGTCCTTGATGCGTCGCAGTTCATTGAATGTGATTTTCTTCATAATTCTGTATGTTTTAGTGAGTTGTTTTTCATGTCTTGCGTTGCTCGTGCTTAAAAGTAGGCATATTCGGCATAATGACAAAAAATCCGGCAATAATTCGCATTATCAGAGCAAATAATCCGCATCGTTCGAACCTTTTATGCGCATCGTTCGAACCTTTTATGCGCATCGTTCG
>CAVERK010000059.1:0-13252 GCA_963618035.1 bacterium | reverse complement strand
ATGGACAAGCTGACCCCGACACAACGGCATCATTGCATGGCATCCATACGCAGCAAGGACACCAAGCCGGAACTATTGGTGCGACGCTATCTGTTTGCCCACGGATACCGATACAGGCTCAATCATCCACGGTTGCCGGGACATCCTGACATTGTGATGCGCAAGTACAGGACGGTAATCTTCGTCAACGGATGCTTCTGGCACGGACATGAGGGGTGCAAGTACTTCGTAATGCCGAAGAGCCGGACGGAGTTCTGGCAAGCGAAGATAGAGCGCAACCGGACCCGCGACAAGGAGGAACAACACAAGCTGGCAGGCATGGGCTGGCACTGCATCACCATCTGGGAATGTCAGCTGAAGCCCAAGGTCAGAGAGCAGACGCTGCTGTCATTGGAATACACCCTCAACCACATCTTCCTCGAAGACCACAAGGTAAAGCGGTACGAGTTGCCGGAAGAGGGGACAATGATGGCGGCGGAAGACAAGGCTACATATAACAAGCAGGAACAGTAGACAGAGCGATGTTGAACATTGAAGTTCGGAAACAGGTTCGGGAACAAGTTCGGGAACAGGTTCGGGAACTAAACTGAAGACGATAGAAAGAATATTAGAATTAATTAAAGAGAATCCCCAAACTACTTCACCTGAAATTGCTACGGTACTTGGGATTTCAACTCGTGGTGTTGAGAAGAATCTCCGTCAATTAAGAGAGGCTGGTATTATTCGGAGAAATGGTTCTCCTACATTCGGCGGTTATTGGGAAATCATAGTTTCTGATGACTAAAGGCTTTTACTGCCTCCGTTGAAAAGGTGTATTGATGCGCATCCGCCCCTCGACACAGTTGTAACAGCAATGTAATATGTATGAAAACGGTCTGTAACACAGGCGGCATAATTTCGCGGTCAGAAATCACAAGAAAAAGCGAAATCAAGTTTGTGTTATGGAGACCATTTATCTTTGCATAGTCGTTTTCCTGCTATGCCTCGCGGTGTTCGACTTGCACGTGGGTGTGAGCAACGATGCCGTCAATTTCCTTCAGTCCGCCGTCGGTGCACGTGTGGCCAGCTTCAAGACAGTGTTGATAATAGCCTCGGTGGGCGTGCTGATGGGGGCGGTGCTCTCGTCGGGCATGATGGACGTGGCACGCCATGGCATCATGATGCCGGCACACTATTCGTTCCACGAGGTGATGACGATATTCCTTGCCGTGATGGTGACGGACATATTGATTCTCGATGTGTTCAACACGCTCGGCATGCCGACCTCGACGACGGTGTCGCTGGTGTTTGAGCTGCTCGGAGGCACGGTGATGCTCGCCATCCTGAAGGTGGTGGCAGACCCGACATTGGACTATGGCATACTGCTCAACTCCGACAAGGCCCTGCAGGTGATCATTGCCATCTTCGTCTCGGTGGCTATCTCGTTCGTCGTCGGCATGGTGGTGATGTGGATCAGCCGCGTGGTGTTCACGTTCAACTACGGCAAACACTCCCGCTACTCGATTGCCATCTTCGGCGGCATAGCCTTCACCGCACTGAGCTACTTCATCTTCATGAAGGGTATCGGCGCAAGCCCCTACCTGCCGGAGGACATCAGGCTCTACATAGAGGAGAACACGAACATGCTGTTGCTGCTGACCTTCCTCGGCTCGTCGGTGGTGATGGAGGTGCTCCACCTGCTGCGGGTCAATATCTTCCGCTTCACGGTACTCATGGGTACGTTTGCCCTCGCCATGGCGTTTGCCGGCAATGACCTTGTGAACTTCATCGGCGTGCCACTGGCGGGACTGGACTCTTACCGTGACTATGTTGCCAACGCCGGCGGGGCGGACATTGACTCGTTCATGATGTCGTCGCTGATGGAGACTGCCAAGACTCCGCCGCTGTATCTGATGATTGCCGGCGTGATCATGATTGTCGCGATGGCGACATCGAAGAAGGCGCACAATGTCATAAAGACCTCCGTGGACCTGTCGCGGCAGGACGAGGGCGACGAGATGTTCGGATCGAGCCGCAGCGCACGCGCCATTGTCAGAATCTGCCAGAACATGATTGAGTTCGTCTCCCGTCTGTTTCCGCTGAAGTTCCGTTCGTGGATCAACAGCCGCTTCAACTCCGGCAGTGTGGAGCTGACGGACGACAAGGCGGCATTCGACGTTGTGCGTGCCGCCGTGAACCTCGTCATTGCGTCGATGCTCATCACCTTCGGCACGAACAACAAGCTGCCGCTGTCGACGACCTACGTCACCTTCATGGTCGCCATGGGTACGAGCCTTGCCGACAGGGCGTGGAGCCGCGAGAGTGCGGTGTTCCGCGTCACGGGCGTGCTGAGCGTCATCGGCGGATGGTTCATCACGGCAGGTGTGGCGTTCATCTCCTGTGCGCTGGTGTGCCTCTGCATGTGGTATGGCGGTCCGGTGGTGCAGTGCCTGTTCATGGTGGTGGTCATCGTGATGCTCGTCCACAGCAACCGCCAGTATAAGCGCAAGATGGAGCTGGCACAGCAGGACAACGACAGCTTCCGCCTGATGATGCGCACACGCGACCCTGAGCTGGTGTGGGAGATGCTGCGCAAGCACGTGCGCGACACGCAGTCGAAGGTCTGCAGGTATGCCATCGCAGAATACAACAACATCATCGACGGTCTGAACTCACAGAACGTCAAGATGCTGCGCCGTGCCGACAAGGACATGAAGCGGGAGCTGGACGAGCTGAAGAAGTACCGGCGGCAGGAGTTGCTGGGACTGAAACGCTCGCCGATGGAGATTGCCATAGAGCGCAACACGTGGTTCCATGTGGGTGCCAACGCCGACCAGCAGTATGTCTACACCCTGCGCCGCATGCTCTCGCCCGTCAAGGAGCATGTCGACAACAACTTCTCGCCCGTGCCCGAGGCGTATATCAGCGAGTATGAGGCTGTGCGCCAGCGGGTCAACAGCCTGATGAAGATGACCTGCGAGGCCATCGAGACCGACCACTACGGACAGTACCGCGAGGTGCTTGCCGATGCCGACAACTGCAAGGACCAGCTCTCGGCCCTGCGCAAGACCCACCTCAACCGCATGCAGCAAAGCCGTGGGGCGAAGGACCTGCAGGTGGACATGGTCTACCTGAACATCCTGCAAGAGACACAGCAGCTGCTCAGCGTCATGCGCCACCAGCTGCGTTCGGCAAAGAAGTTTATGGAATAATCGGAGAGAATGCGTATATTTGTCTGCACAACGAAACAAAGACATTGTCAGACAAATATACAGATGGCACGCACAGAAGTAAAGGACTATATTACGATTGCACGGGAGTTCACGGGCAAGTATCTGAAGTTGAGTGAAGAGGACCTGCAGCTGTTTGCCAGCCTCATCGACGAGAGGCGCAAGCTGAAGAAGGGCGAGGTCTTCATCACCGACGGGATGGTCTGCCGGCATATCGTGTACATAGACAAGGGGCTTGTACGCCAGTTCTACTACAAGGACGGACACGACGTGACGGAGCACTTCGCAAGCGACGGAATCTCGATGCACTGCATCGAGAGCGTGTATCATCAGGTACCCACACGCCTGATGGCGGAAGCCCTGGAGCCGTCCGTGGTATATTACGTGAACTATGCCCGCCTTGCCGACCTCATGGAGAAGTCCGTCGGTCTGTGCCGCTTCTACCGCATCTATCAGGAAGAAGACCTCATAATCTCCCAGCACAAGGCCGACGCAATCCGCTTCGACAGTTCAAAAGACCGGTATGAGCGTTTCCTCAGAGAGTATCCCGAAGCCGCCAAACGCGCCCCGTTGCAGCACATAGCGTCCTATCTGCTGATGACACCTGAGACACTGAGCAGAGTGAGGGCAGGCACGCTGTGAGAAAGGGAGGAGTCACTCGTAGCGCATCGTCGTGGCAGGACTGATGCGCGAGACAAGGCACGAGGGACCGACAAGCATCAGGACAGAGACCACCACGGCACCGGCATTGAGCAAGAGGAGCACCGGCAGGCTAAGGCTGACGGGCACCATGTCCATGTAGTACGTCGAGGCATCGAGGCGGAACACGCCGAGGTATTTCTGCACAAGGCAGAGACCGATGCCGACGACATCGCCCCAAAGCACACCACGGAGGATGATGAACGTCGACAGCCACAGGAACACACGGCGTATCATGCCGTCGGACGCTCCCTGCGACTTCAGCAGACCAATCATTGATGTCCGCTCGATGATGATGATGAGCAGCCCCGATATCATCGTGAAGCCGGCAATGCCGATCATGAGCACAAGAATCACCCAAATGTTGACATCGAGAATGTCGAGCCAGGAGAAGATTGCCGGATAGAGCTGACGGATGTTCGTCACGCAGTAGCGCGAGCCGTTGCGGTCGGCAGCACCACTGAAGATGGCATTTGCCCTGTAGTACTCTTCCTCCAGCACCGAGAAGTCCTTCAGCCGCACTTCCGCACCGGAAAATTCATCGTCCTGCCACCCGTTGAGCCTGTTCACCAGACTGACATCGGTGAACATATAGAGGTTGTCGAACTCGGTGAGGTTCGTCTCGTATATTCCGGCTATCTCCAGACGGCGGACACGCACGTTGTCGTCGATGAAGTAGAGGTTTATCTTGTCTCCGAGCGCGAGCTGCAGGTTGTCTGCCACCGACCGTGACAGCACAACCCTGTTCGACGGCTGCGAACTGCTGAAGTCGGGCAGGGTACCCTCCTTCAGGCTTGACTTCAGGAAGTCCGAGTCGTAGTCCGAGCCTACACCCTTGAGCACTGCCCCCTGAAAGGCCGATGCCGTCTTTACCATCGTGGGCTTCAGCGAATAACGCTGCACGCCGAGCACGGCATCGCTGCCTTTCAGCAGCGACACGATGCTGTCGTCAATCACTATGGGGTTCTGTTCAAACGAGAGGACGGAGTTGATGTCCGTCAGCTGCAGATGTGCACCGAAGCCTGCCACCTTGTCCCCGACCTGCTGCTTGAAGCCGCTCACCACAGCCACGGTGACAATCATCACAGCCACGCTCACCGCAACGCCAATCTTGGCAATCAGCACCGCCGGTCTCGACACCTTCACGGAGGCTTCATCGCCCCGACAGATGCGGCGTGCAACGAACAGCGGCAGGTTCATACTTTACCTTTATTCCGTCGTCCTTCCTGGATAGGTCTCGAGTGCTTTCTTGAGCACGATGAGGGCTTTCGTCAGGTCTTCCTTCTTGAGGATATATGCTATTCGCACTTCGTCGCGTCCGCCGCCAGGGGTGGTATAGAAGCCGGTGGCAGGAGCCATCATCACCGTGTGCCCTTCGTACTGGAAGTCCGTGAGACACCACTCGCAGAACTTCTCCGAGTCGTCGACAGGCAGCTTGGCAACCGTGTAGAACGCCCCCATAGGTATCGGCGAATACACGCCAGGGATGCGGTTCAGCCCGTCGATGAGACACTTGCGCCGTTCCACGTACTCGTCGTACACGTCACGCATGTACTCGTCAGGCGCATCGAGCGATGCCTCGGCAACAATCTGCCCTATCAGCGGAGGACTGAGGCGTGCCTGGCAGAACTTCATGACGGCGGCACGCACGTCGGCGTTCTTCGTACACAGCGTCCCGATGCGGATTCCACATTCGGAATAGCGTTTCGACACCGAGTCTATCAGCACCACATTCTGCTCCACACCCTCAAGATGGCAGGCAGAGATATAGGGAGACCCCGTGTAGATGAACTCACGGTAGACCTCGTCGGAGAACAGGAAGAGGTCGTACTTCTTCACGAGGTCGCGTATCTGGTTCATCTCGCGGCGCGAGTACAGATAGCCCGTCGGATTGTTGGGGTTGCAGATCAGTATTGCCCGCGTGTGCTCGTTTATCAGCTCCTCGAACTTCTCCACCTTAGGCAGCGAGAAGCCCTCTTCTATGGTCGTGGCGATGGTGCGTATCTTGGCTCCTGCCGATATGGCAAAGGCCATGTAGTTGGCGTATGCCGGTTCGGGAACGATTATCTCGTCGCCTGGGTTCAGGCAGGAGAGGAAAGCGAAAAGCACCGCTTCCGAGCCGCCCGCCGTGACGATGATGTCGTCTGCCGCGAGGTTGATGTTGAACTTGGCGTAGTATTTCACCAACTTCTCGCGCAGGCTCAGGAAGCCCTGGCTCGGGCTGTACTCCAGCACCTTGCGGTCCATGTGCTTCAGGGCATCAAGTCCGCACTGCGGTGTCGGCAGGTCGGGCTGTCCGATGTTCAGATGATAGACCTCTATCCCTCTTTGCTTGGCTGCGAAAGCCAGCGGAGCCAACTTGCGTATTGGCGATGCAGGCATTTCGACTCCACGTGTAGATATGTTCGGCATGTCGTTCTGTGTGTGTTCTGTTATTCTGTTATAAAGTAAATGCGTCACCGCGAATACTCGTCCACAAAAGTACTTATATATGGTGGGTTCTAAAAATTCCCATCGTAATAAATTAACAAATATTGCTATAATACCGATACACGGAGGTAAGCGAAGCCACAGCCGAGGAGTATCAGAAGGAGTACGACGAAGCCATGCAGGCCATGGCAGAGGAGACGGAGATGCCCGCCATGGAAGAGGAGGAGGAAAAGTAGCTTAATCGATTAAAACAGTCAAACTAATCGGTTCAAATGGGCGAATGAACCGATTAGTCCATTATTAACCGCCCAAATAAATTTTTTGAATTATGGCAATAAATCGGAATTTCTTTTCAACGGGCACAAGTCAATCAATAACTTCTCAGTCTCTTCCTGTGTTAAGACATCGTCAAGGGCTTCTGCCAGTTCTTCTTGTCTTGGCTGGCCGAAGGTCAGGCGATAAAGCCCCAATATCTTTCTCATATCGGCGTATCTCTGAATATCCTGACTGAATTGGTAGAGCGGAACTATGCGTTCTATACTGACTCCATTAGAGTCGAAATGCCATCCTGGTACAATATCACAAGGGAACTTGGCAAGTTTCTTGTCCTGTTCTGCTTTGACAAATAGTTCTTCCCAGGGTTTTCCTTGGCCGGATAATTCTGCGGCGTACTTGTCTGCAACTCGCTGACGTATCACCTTCCCTCTAAATCTGTTGATTCGCCCCTCACGTTGCTCAAAGTCTATCGGGTTATTAGGAAGGTTCCAATGAACTATACGCCTGCAATACCAATGAAAGTCAAGTCCCTCTTGGCCTATGCTTGTTGTAGCAAGCACGAATGGGCGGAAGGGGGAATTGAATGCTTCACGGATGCTTGTAGCGCGGACTTCACTGCCTTGACTGCTTTTGGCATTTACACCGAATGCTGCAGCATAATGGGAACGCATAGAATGACGGACATCGCTGTCATCCGTTTCATCCTTGCAAAAGCTGGCCGCATCGTCAATCTTCAAATTTGCCGTTCGGATGGATAATACGTTACAGATGGTATTCCCTATCTCTATGGGGTTGTCATATTCATTCAGAAGCATAAAGACATATTCGTCCAGCACCGCCTGAAGATTGCCGTCAATGCAATACATAATCATTTTCTGCCAATAGTCAAGCGACTTCTGAGGATACTGCAGTTCAACGACGGCAATGCTTTCCGGCTTATTGAACAAGTCCAGGAAGGCAAGTCCTATCTGGAATGCCATTGCCAGCACGTCATCACTCTCTCCGAAATATCGTTTCAATGCCCTATAAGCACAAACGGATGGGGAACCCAACGATAGCTGTACCATCAGCCTGGCCTGTTTCTGCAATTCTTTATTGGAGAGCTTTTTCGGGAATACCGGAAGCCCTGGATCTTTCTTGGCAAGATATGAACGTAGCTTACCAAGGTATTCTTTCGCGAGAATGGTTTCCGTGTTCCTTTTGGATATTTTCCCTTCGATGCCATTAAGCCATGAGTTATCCATGCATTGATCCATCACTATCGGGTAAGCCCAACTAATATGGGTACTCTCGTTGTCGGAATCATTGCCCTTTTTCTCACATAGTTCAGAAAGAGACAACATGACAGATTTATAATACTTCTCGACAATAGATTTTGGAGTCATGCCCTTGTTTACATATGACAGCGGATCCAGTATCGATTCGATGTGTCTGCTTGGATAGACCAACAAGAGTGTAGTCATGTTCTTGAGATTGCTTGCAAAAGTGAGACGGCGATACGGTTTTCTTGCTTTGTCTCCTTGAGATGCGACTCGCTTGTCAGCAAAATACTTGACACCTTCAGTCTCCGGCATTCTGCCGACAGATAGTTTCTCAGCCTCGTATGATACGAGTGTCGCTATCATCTTAGGTACCAGTTTCCATGCGGAGAATATCAATGTCTTCGTGAAGCTATTCTGTCCACGGAATGCCCCGTTGGGTTCGTAGTAGCACAATGACGGCGGACACCAAAGCAGTCGGCACTCCTTACGCATCCCCTTCATAAGAAGATTCAACTTTTCATTTGGCCAATGACCATTCTTGGGAAATTCATATTTGTTTATCTCTGTCAGATTCAAGAATGCATTTTGGGGCAGAGAAAGATTTAGGCTTGAGGCTTTTTCGCCAATCTTGTAGTCTCTCAGATACGACATCGCATAAGGAGCAGACTTCGCATAGTCAATCGGAGAAGGGGGATTTTCATTCTGCCGTTCATAGATTCTTCGAAAAACGGTGTCAAGATGCACAAAATCTTCTATCTCCTGTTTGGTTATTGGGAGTGGTGCGTCGTTCTTGTTTTTAATCATCGCATTTGGATCTTTGGATGCGATTATCTTTTCTGTACGGACAATCACCTTAAAGTAGACATCTTCGACAATATGTTTCAGCTCTTCTATCTTGTCAAGGAGTTTATCTCTGTCATCAGAATCCTT
Source organism: bacterium (assembly GCA_963618035.1). Classification (GTDB taxonomy): domain Bacteria; phylum Bacteroidota; class Bacteroidia; order Bacteroidales; family Bacteroidaceae; genus Bacteroides. Next base: position 4,446 of record CAVERK010000059.1, on the reverse strand, counting down.
TAATGCCAGCATCATTGAAAACATTTGGCTACGGGCGCGCTCATACTGGGACCAGTTTATGTCTGTGCCGTCGTATAAGAATTGAAGCACTCTCTTCAGTTCCTTATAGTGCTGCTCGTCATTCTGTTCATCGAATTGATTGGTGAACGCCTTGAATGGAGTTGCACTCAACATAAGGACTTTTGCATTCTTCTGTGAAAACACTTTGTGCGCAATGGTCGACTGTTCGCTACCGGTTATTGAATCCAACAGTTGGCTGTAACGCTGAAACTCATCCATGATGAATATATCAGCATCCATCAGTGACAGACAGACATCAATCAGAACCCTACGCAGATTTCCGATAGTCTCGGCATAGATGTTCCAAATCCTGTCGGAATGTCTGTCAAAGCGTGATGCTACAGTTCTGATGAGTTCCAGTAGAGACATCTCTTTCTCTAATCCATAATGCTTGTAGCATTCCGGACAGGATTTTTCATCGACCTTGATACTGATTGTCTGCCTGATGTATTTTTCCAGAAGGCCGTCCCTCAAATCATTTCTAAGTGATTCACTTTCCTGTTGTGGCCTCCAGGACTCCTTGCTCAGTTGCCAATAGCCCTCCATCAATTTTCCGAAAGCCTTATTGTGAAGCTTTATTTGGGGGTCAGTCTCAAGAATTGCATAAATCATCAGCCGTTCCTTCATTATTCCTTGAACGGAAGCTTCATTGAACGACGTGTCGGGAGTCAAGGCGTAAACGCAAAATGTCTCATCTTTACATTTTGGTTTATTTGCCAATAGAGAGATTCTGTTGACTTGGCTTGCGATGCAATTCGGTTTCTTGGTGAAATTTATCTTCTTGAGGTTCTGAGCGGCAAGTTGCTGGTTAGAACAGATGTAGAATACATTAAAATGCTTTTTGCTTCCACCTTTCGTATTCTGCCAATGGTTGAAAGCTTTGGCCACCAATCCCTTGGCCACCCATGTCTTTCCGAGTCCGACTTCATCTGCCACCAGCATGCGGTTTTGCCCTTCATCGTACATACGGTGATAAAGGTAGTCAACTGTTGCCCGTTGAACGTCACTCAGTTTCTTTTCTACTTCAAGTAATTGCTCTTCGTACATCATTTTGCATATATGGCAAACAGGTTCCACATATTCAAAAACTCCTTACTTAGCAAGGGGTTACCGTCCTTGTCTTTTGCCTTGCGTAGTCGTTCTACATTGTCACGCACGTTCCTTAGTGCCGACTTGTTGCGACTGGCAGCAAACAAGAGCTTTTCATAAATTGGCAAAGAGTATTGCTTCCAAGACACGTCACCGTTGCCGTTCGATGACTGTTTGGGAAGGTCTTTCCCTATCTTCTGTTGTTCCTTGTCCATATTTGCATCAAGACAGAACATGAGGTATCTCATAAGTTTCTCTGGACTATTGAGAATTTCAGACATGATTCTTCCATGTCGTTCGTCTGGAATACAAATAGGAATCTGTATCAGAAAATCCTTTTCTTCGCTGTTGGGAAAATGCACGTTTACCCTCAGAAAGGATGATAACTGCTGGCACAGCAGGCTCGGGAAGCCATGTTTACACTCGTCCTTTAAGTTCCATCGGTCATTGTCCGATGCAAAGAGTTTCAAGGAAATCTTGACATCAGGATACTTTTGCCAAAAATCAGTCCATGCTACACTATCAGTCTGGACGATTGTGGTATATTTCCCGTCCGGACATTTTTGCATAGTGCCGCTGAACTGCAGATGGGACAGTTCGTATAGTATTTCTCGGTTTCGTTGTCTCTCCTTATCTTCTTCATCATTCCGCGAACTCTGTTCTTTGATTTTATAGGCAGTAATCAATGGAGCGTCGGGATCCTGTAGCGTTTCAAGGACATCATCCACAGACGTGCCAGGCTCAAGACTCTTCAGATGCACCTGTGCTTCATAATTCGACCGGAGCCCTGCTTGAGTACAGTTCGTTGACCCTATGAACCAATTGTTGTATTTATACCAATCGCCTCCATAGGATGCTTTTGCAATAAAGATCTTGGCATGCAGACTGATGCTGTGGCTGAAGGAAGCGTCATTACTCGTTTCATCTTCTTCATAGTCTCCAGCCTCTTCAAGCATAGAGTTCCACATATAACAGTCCCACTTCTGTAAAGTCTCAGGCTTGCATCTGTCCATCTCATATTCTCGGCTGACGAGTTTAGGACGACAAGTCCTGCATCTATTGCTTAGCATGTCAAGGGTAATGTCATCGATGAACGGGCTGATAACCATCAATTCGTCGTATTCTTTGTCTTGCAGCAGAGGAGACTGAAGATTTTGAAATGTATGAGGACAAAACATGGCAGCCTTACCTTTCCGGTCGAAAGGATAAGGTGGAATGAACTTTATATGGCGCAACTCGTTCTTTATCTGCTTTATGATTCTCGGAGCTTCTTTACTGTCTGTCCTTTTCATTAAAGCGGTCATCATGACCGTTAACGATTCATTGTCAGCATGCTGCTTCTCTGTTTGATAGCTGTCCATGGCAACAGCTATATCGAAGTCCGTGGCAGACGTTATGTTTCGGCTCATGGTGACAAGCCTGTATTTGTATTCATCTGTTGAGGAAGACCTGGCGTATCTTATAAGCCACGCCTTGGGATGAAAGTTCTTGTTGGGCGAATCCAATGGTATATTCCAAATGTTCTGGTCAAGAAAACCCATCAGCATGGAATAGCCACACTTGGACGTAATATTGTTTTCGTGTACAAAGACAAACATCTTGTCATGCACTTTAGCCAAAGCATCAAGCATATCTGTCCGCAGATTGCTCTCGTTTGTGGTTTCAGACAGATATTTTGCATGGAAGAGAGCCAAGGGTACACTCAGTAGCGTCTCAAGATCAAGACTGTATGTCGTGCCGATAGCCCACGATGTCTCCCAGCCGTCATCGGGCATGAGCGACTTCCCGTAATCCAATCTGTTGTTATTCCCCAATACTTCCATATGCTATTTCTCTGTTGCTTTGAGGGCTTGATAGATGTCATTTATGATAGTGAGTGTCGCTTGGTAGCGATAGTTAATCAAGGAAAGACCTAACCATTGCGGCTTGGCCATTTCTTCGATAACCTGTTCTTTTTCCATTTTGACGAAACGGCTCTTTGCTTTCTTGTTCCAACGCTCTTGCATTTCAGTTAACTTGCAAAGATTGTTTTCAATCTCATCCCAATCATTTGTTGTTCGAACCAAATGCTGCATCTCCTCCAGGAAATGACGAGTGGTATGCTTGAGGTTTGTCCCGTTGGAGTAATCGACTATATTGAACCCTTCAAAGTTGAGCATCCTGCTCGCCAATGTACTCAGCCACAGTCGTCCTTCCTTGCGTCTTTCGTTCATGAAATCTTCCGGTGCATGAGCTTTGCTCCATAGCTGTATGTTGTATGCGATGTGTGCTCCATGAAGGAACAAAGCCATGTCGTGAGCCACCACAAGGTTATGATGCAATCCGGCATTCTTGATTCGATCAATAGCCGTCTCTACGAAATGTACAAATGGGTTGTCAATATAATTTGAATTCTTGGACTCATCACTGGCGGATGAATAGAGTCTGAAAAGGTCTTCATCGGAAACCAAAGTGGCAGGAAGACTGTTCGGCATGTATTTCCAGAGTCTGTCGCACAACGTTTCCGCCTCTGTTCTTGTCAGTGTGAGCCCATTCTCTTTTATATACTCCTGCCAATGTGCGTCGTAGGAGACATTTACACAGCCTGTTTGCGCATTTTCGCCTTGTTCCCATGTGGTGTCGTCACCGCGATTCTTTGACAATAGTTCATCCATAAGCGAACGTCTGTCTGAAAGTAGCTGGTCGAGTGAACTGTCCGTTTCTATCAAATGGAGTTCACGTATGCCGTTCCAGTAGATCTCTGAGGGCTGTCGTTTCAGGTTGCCATTCCTCTTGTCTTTACCGAAATAACTTTCTGCAGCCCTTTCCTGATGATTGTCATAGAATTGAATCACAAGCCTGTTGGTCTCAACTTCGGCATTTCGAAAATAGTCTTTGCCGGTCTGCTTCTTTTTCAGCTTTGCGTCTTTATCCAATATAATATAAGGGGTGATGAAAAAGTACTTTGCCCTTGTGTAAAGAGTGGAGAAGCCAGGAAAGAGCCTGTTGGACATTGCATCACGAATCGTGCCAACACCCAACTCGTCAACAACGCCACCCATACCCATTAAGTCCAGGAATCGTTTGACCCGATCCCTGTCTCTCGGAGAAAAATCTATCCAACCTATCTGTGATGCCATAATTGGGGTTCGCTAATATAGGAGCTGTCTTAAGAAGCTGTTTTAAAATGTTTCGGAGATAATGCCATGCAGCTCGATAAAATATTGAAAATCAGTAGGCTGATTGAAGTGTCGTCGTAATCTTATGGATGTCAAACAAATAGAGTTGCGAGGTAATATCCAACCAACCATACTGATA
>CAVERK010000058.1:0-13462 GCA_963618035.1 bacterium | reverse complement strand
CCATAGGTGCTATGAATGCCCATCCTTAGACCCTATGAATGGGCATCGTTAGGGCGTCTTTCGGGGCAAACACGGAATTAGTGAACGGAAGTGTGGAAAAGTGAACGGTTAGTAAACGGGGCATGGCTTCAGGGAGCGTCTGGCGAGGGGTCAGTGAACAGTTAGTAAACAGACAGTAAACTATTGCTGTCCGCTAAACGTTCCAAACGCATTGAAAATCAGCGTTTCCATGGACGTTCAACCATAGCATCTATGGACGTTCAACCACAGCATCTGTGGACGTTCAACCATAGCATCTGTGGACGTTCAACCATAGAGCTGTGGACGTTCAACCACAGAGCTGTGAACGTTCAACCATGGAAGCATTGATTATCAGCGTGTTGCGGTTGCGGTTTCGGGCCAGTAGAAAATTGCTGTGGATGAGCCATGCTTCTGCCGGTTGTGCCGTTCCTCTTTTATGCGTACCTTTGCCGCAGATATGCTGAGCCTCAACAAGTTCGGACACGCTCGGACTGTGTTCGGCTTGCGTTGTCCTTAGTCGGTCGGTTGTACGGACACAAACTAAGATAGTAGAAGAGAAATATGGCAGAAACAAAGATATTCAGGTTTGTCCCACTGCTGAAGCAGACGCTTTGGGGCGGTGACAGGATCATTCCGTTCAAGAAGCTGAACTCCTCGCTTGACTCTGTCGGCGAGAGCTGGGAGGTGTCCTGCGTGGCGGGTCACGAGACGGTGGTCAGTGCCGGAGAGTATGCCGGCATGAGCCTTGGCGAACTGGTTGCCAGCCTGAAGGACAAGCTCGTGGGCAAGGCCTGCTATGAAGCGTTTGGCAACGAGTTCCCCCTGCTGATCAAGTTCATCGATGCACGCAGCCAGCTATCTATACAGGTGCATCCCGACGACGACACAGCACGCCGGCGGGGCTTCAGCCGAGGCAAGACCGAGATGTGGTATGTGATGCACAGCGAACCTGGGGCCATGCTCTACAGTGGCCTCAAGCAGCCGATAACGCCGGAGGATTATGAACGCATGGTGGATGACGGCACCATTACGGATGTGCTCAACCGCTATGATGTCCGGCAGGGGGATGTCTTCTATCTGCCTGCCGGCAGGATACACAGCATCGGTGCCGGTGTCTTCCTGGCAGAGATACAGGAGACGAGCGATGTCACTTATCGCATCTACGACTTCAAGCGCAAGGACAAGGACGGGCACTACCGCCAGCTGCACACGGCCGAAGCCCGTGACTGCATTGACTACAACGTGGCGGCCGACTATAGGACACACTACACGCCGCGCAAGAACGAGAGGGTGGAGCTTGTCTCCTGCCGCTGGTTCACCACGTCGCTCTACGACATCAGCGAGACGAAGACCATCGACTACAGCTCACTCGACAGCTTTGTCGTCCTCATCGGCATTGCCGGAAGCGGCACAATCAGTGTCGACGGCTCGGCACCGGAGGCGTTCCATGCGGGCGACACACTGCTGCTTCCCGCTGTTGCCGGCAGCGTGTCGGTAAGCGGAAGCCTGAAGTTTCTCGAGACTCACATCTGAAAAGGGGCGAAGACCTATCTGTTCTTCAAGTACTCGTAGCCGAAGCGGCAGCGCAGACAGTCGCGACGGTCGCAGTATTGTTGTTGCAGCTGCATCAGTGCCTGGGAGTCTGCCGCACTCTCGGCTTCTATTCCGGAGCGCGCCCACAGACGTGTGACGCGGTTGTCTTCGGGCTTGAGCTGCGTGAGGAAGCCGAGGGCACGCTGGCACAGCTCTTCCCTGCTCTTGTGGCGACCGTAGGCGAAGAGGAAGGGCACGATGCTGTTGATGACAATCAGGTCGCGGCTGCGCTGTCCCAAGGTCTTGACGCTGTGGTTGCCGTCATTGCCAAAGCCATAGTGCGTGTCCCAGTATGTCGAGGATCTGAGGTCGAGGAGGCTTCGGATGCCGTCAAGGCTCTCGGTCTCGAGCACCCGTGACAGTAGCGACTCTTCCTTGCAAAACAGGCAAGCCAACTGCGAGATGCGCAGGCATGGGAAGTTGCGCGGATGCAGGCGCAGCAGCTTCCACCGGCTTGGGGACAGTGGTGCGGCGAAGCCGAACTTATGGCTGAGGAAACGAAATTCATTCTTGAGCTGGCGGCAGTAGCTGTCGGACGCCGCCGTCTCGTCGTCAGCCGGAAGAAGTCCTGCCATTCCCATGAAGGCAGCTTCAATCTGTAGTGGGTTGTCGCGGTGATGGCGCAGGGCACAGTAGTCCAGCCGTGATGCCCACTCCTCGAACACGTCTCCGTTGAGGCCGAAGCCCATGTTGCGGGCAATGGTGACGAAGAGCACGCGCTCCCAATCGCCGCCGAAACGCGTGAGCCTGGTGTTCAGCAGTCCGGACTTCTGCTCCAACCGTTCCACCTGCAAGGCAGACAGCCAGGAGTGGATCTTCAGACGTGGCAGGTGATTGTTGACAGAGAAGCATGCAGGATAAAGGTCTCTCTGACGGAGCACGTCGTAGCGGCTGACAATGTCGTCGGGACAGTGCATGACGAGTTGCGGCACGGCATTGCCGTTGTGACACACAGCCTGCGCGTCGGCGTTCTCGATGACGTGCAGGATGACGTTGTTGTAGGCATCGTCCAGCTGGTGTCCGTGGGCAAACCACTGTGAGGCACGCTGGTGTATCTCCACATTGCCGCTCCACATTATGCCGCCTATGCGCAGTTTGGCATTGAAGAAGTCCGGTCCTGCATCGTGGTTGTGCTGCCCTGCATCGATCACTTCGACGCTTTGGCCGTCGGTGGTCGTCAGGGGCGTGGGTGGGTATAGGCGGTGTTTCCAGACGTAGTGAAGCAGCTGTTCCATGTTAACAAGGCTTTAATGCAATGCACAAATGTAAGGAAAATATTAGCTTTGTAGCTCAATCAGACAACAACAAAGAAACCAAGGAACATGAAGATTGCACTGATAGGATACGGGAAAATGGGCAAGGAGATAGAACGCATTGCCCTGTCGAGAGGTCACGACATTGTGGCCCGCATAGACATTGACAATCAGGGGGACATGGACGGTGCCGCATTTGCATCGGCAGATGTGGCAATAGAGTTCACAAGTCCCAAGACAGCCTACGGCAATGTGCTGAAAGCCATGGAGCGTGGCGTGAAGGTGGTGTGCGGCAGTACGGGATGGATTGCCGAGCATGAGGATGAGATGCACAGGCTTTGTGAGGGACAGGGCAAGACACTGTTCTGGAGCTCCAACTTCAGCCTCGGAGTGGCCATATTCCGTGCCGTGAACAAGTACTTGGCACGTATAATGAACGGCTTTGATGCTTACGGGGTGACGATGAGCGAGACCCATCACATCCATAAACTTGACGCTCCAAGCGGCACTGCCATCACATTGGCAGAAGACATTGTGGCTGCACTGGACCGCAAGAAGGGCTGGGTGAAAGGCTCGTTGACAGCTGCCGACGGCACAGTGAGCGGCACGGCAGAGTGTGCTGCCGACGAACTGCCGGTAAGCTCAATACGCAGTGGTGAGGTGCCTGGGATACACAGCATCAGGTATGAGAGCGAAGCCGACAGCATAACCATCACGCACGATGCCAAGAACCGCTCGGGCTTTGCCTTGGGAGCAGTACTGGCGGCAGAGTACACGGCGAAACACTGCGGATGGCTGACGATGAACGACCTGTTTCCCTTCCTGAAACAATAGGGAGAGAGAACAGTCACTGTAAAAACAAAGAACGAAACCTTTATTGCTTTTATGAACATAGATTTCAAGAATGTGCCACGCCGACAATGGATCAAGCTGGCCGTCGTGTCGGCTCTGTATGTGTTGTTCCTGCTGTGGGTGAAGAGCTGGCTGGGAGTGGTGGTGCTACCGTTTATCTTTGACTCATACATCACGCACATAATACCTTGGGGCTTCTGGCGCACATGGAAGAATGGACTGGGCCGCTCCGTGATGAGCTGGATAGATGCCATTGTGTTTGCTGTGGTTGCTGTCTATTTTGTCAATCTGTTTGTCTTCCAGAACTATCAGATTCCCACGTCATCGCTGGAGAAGTCACTGCTCGTCGGCGACTATCTGTATGTCAGCAAGCTGAGTTACGGGCCGCGTGTCCCCAACACGCCATTGTCATTGCCTTTCGTGCAGAACACACTGCCGACAGGGGGCAAGTCCTACGCTGAATGGCCGCAGTGGAAGTACAAGCGCGTGGCGGGACTGGGCAAGGTCAAGCTGAACGACATCGTGGTGTTCAACTTCCCTGCCGGCGATACGGTGGCACTGAACCAGCAACAGAGCGATTTCTACAGCATGGCTTACGCCGAGGGCAAGCGTGTGTACCGCAACAGTATGGTGAATATGGACAGCCTGACACGGCGTCAGCAACGCACCGTGTTCGATGTCTACTACAATGCCGGACGCGAAGCCATTCTGAACAATGAGGCTGTTTATGGCAAGGTGATAACGCGCCCTGTGGACCGTCGCGACAACTATGTGAAGCGGTGTGTAGGACTTCCAGGCGACACGTTGCAGATCATCGACACGCACGTATGGCTGAACGGACAGCAGATTGCAGACCCCGAGAACATGCAGCTCGACTACTTCGTGCAGACCACCGGCATGCCCATTCCTGAGACCGTATTCAATGAGTTGGGCATCAGCACAGACGACCGCCTGCAACTGAACACGGTCAGCTGGGAGGAAGAGCTTGTCGGCATGGGGTTGACACAGCGGACTGCCAACGGAGCCTTGGCACCGGTGTATGACCTCCCGCTGACAAAGGCAATGCTTGCCACCCTGCGGGGCAACACGAAGCTGGTGAGCCACATCGTCATGGAGCCGGAGCAGAACACCGGCATGAGCGACTTCTATCCGCTGAACCTGTATACCGACTGGGACCGCAACAACTACGGCCCTATATGGATTCCCAAGAGAGGTGCGACGATACGCCTCACCGACGACAACCTGCCCATATACGAGCGGTGCATAACGGCTTATGAAGGCAACAGTCTGGAAGTCAAGGAAGACGGATACTACATCAACGGGCAGAAGACCGACGAGTACACGTTCCAGATGGATTACTACTGGATGATGGGCGACAACCGTCACAAGAGTGCGGACTCGCGCTATTGGGGCTTTGTTCCCGAAGACCACATTGTCGGCAAGCCCATATTCATCTGGCTGTCGATGGACAAGGACCGGCTGTCGGGCAGCAGCATCCGTTGGAACCGTCTGTTCAACTGGGTCGACAACATAAAGTAATCTGCACGACCGGCATCAGTAAATAACATCCACATCCCGCAATGAGAACAGTCTTTCGGATAGCATTTGCCGTGTTGGCACTCGTGGCTGTCATCGTGGTGCTGCGCACGTTCGCAGTGACCACATACAGGGTCACGTCTGCCGGCATGGAGGACGGTCTGCACCGTGGCGAGAGCGTTCTTGTGGACAGATGGAGCTATGGCCTGCGTACGCCGTTGGAGGGCTTGTTCGGCTATCATCGCCTGAAGGAGAGAGAGGTGAGGCGCGGAGACGTGCTGGTGTTCGATGCTCCTGCGGTTGGGACAGCAGCCGACGGCGATGTGCTCATAGGACGGTGTGTCGCCATTCCTGGCGATGTGGTCTATCTTGACTCCTTGTTTGTGAACGCAGATGCAGGGCAACATGTAGCCTCCGATGCCATGCCGTTGTACCTGCCACAAGCGGGCGGATATGTGGAGGTGCAGCCATGGAACGTGATGTTGCTGCGCAACACCCTGGCTCTCCATGAAGGGAAGCGTGCCGATGTGCGTGGTGACACTCTGCTGGTGGATGGCAAGCCCGTGAGGTTTGCAAAGCTCAACCGCGAATACCACTGGATTGCAAGTGACAATCCTGCGGATTTGTCCGGCTCAAAGATATTCGGGCTGGTGCCGAAGCACCTGCTTGTCGGAAAGGCCTGCCGCGTGTGGCTGACCAGGGACATTGACCGGTTTCTCAAGAAAGTCGAGTGACAACGGAGGTGCCGGAAAGGGGCAAAGACGGGATGGACGCATATTTCAGTATGGCTTATTTGGCTCCGGTGGAGTATTATGCGAGGCTTATGGCCAGCGACAGGTGCTTCATCGAGCGGTACGACAGCTATATGAAGCAGACATACCGCAACCGCTGCTTCATCGCCGGACCTGAAGGAAGACAGATTCTGACAGTGCCTGTCGAGAAGAGTGACAGCCCGAAGTGCCTGATGAAGGATGTGCGCATATCCGACCATGGCAACTGGAGGCATCTGCACCTCACGGCATTGGAGTCGGCATACGGAAACACTCCTTACTTTGAGTTCTATCGTGATGACTTCGTCCCGTTCTATGAGAGGAAGTTCGAATTTCTGGCAGACTTCGACATGGAGCTATGCCGCATGGTGTGCCGCTTGCTCGACATCGAGCCGGACATGAGGCTTACGGACGAGTACAAGACCGTTTTCGGTTGCGGTGAGCACGACTTCCGTGAGACCATCCACCCCAAGAAAGACTACAGGGAAGCGGATGCGGAGTTCCGTCCGGCAGAATACTATCAGGTGTTCGGCAGGCAGCACGGCTTCATCCCGAACCTTAGCATTGTGGATTTGCTGTTCAACATGGGGCCGGAGAGTGTCATCGTCCTGAAGAAAAGTATTGTTCCCCATGCTTGAAGTGAATGCTCCTGGCGGTGAAGACCGCGTGCTCCTGCACTGCTGCTGTGCTCCGTGCTCGTCGGCAATCATAGAATGTCTGTTGGCAAACGGCATCCGTCCCACCATATTATATTATAACCCCAACATCTATCCGCAGGCAGAATATGAGACGCGCAAGGCCGAAGCCAAGCGTTTTGTCTCTTCGCAGGGGCTGGACTTCATTGATGCTGACTACGACTACGACGCATGGCGGCACGACATCAGTGGACTGGAGGACGAGCCGGAGCGCGGCCGACGCTGCTTCCGTTGCTTCCTGCTGCGGCTGACGGAGACGGCACGCTATGCCTCGGAGCATGGGTTCACGGTGTTCACCACCACGCTTGCCTCGTCACGCTGGAAAAGCCTCGACCAGATAAACGAGGCCGGACGGCTGGCGGCATCGATGTTCCCAGGTGTGACGTTTTGGGAACAGAACTGGCGCAAGGGCGGCTTGCAGGAACGGCGCAACACTCTGCTGCGCGAATATGGGTTCTACAACCAGCAGTATTGCGGGTGTGAGTTCAGCCTCCGGTACATGGAACGCCTACGGGAGATACATAAGGGTTGACAGCATGTCGGGCGCAAGGATGCGGTTGGCTGCATCGTTGAACTGCTCGGGTGTCAGGCTCTCCACCTTCGAGCAGAACTCGCCGAATGTCACGAAGCGGTCGTAGTGCAGGAAAGTCCGTGCCATGCCTAAGGCGTTGCTCTCGTTGTTGTCCGAGGCCACTCCTGCCTGTCCTATGAACTGCTTCTTTGCCATGTGCAGCTGCGACGGCGTGATGCCGTGGCGTATCTTCCCGAATTCCTTGTCCACGATGTCAAGACACCGCCCTGTGTCTTCCTTGTTGCATCCGAAGTAGACACAGAAGATGCCGGTGTCGGTATATGCCGTATTGCTGGCCTCAACGTCATAGACCAGTCCGCTATGTTCGCGCAGTGCCACGTTGAGGCGGCTGTTCATGCCAGGACCTCCGAGTATGTTCGTCAGCAGATTGGCGGCAACGAGCAGCCTGTCATTGCCGCTGAACGACGGTGCACCTATCACCACGTGCGTCTGCCGTGTGTCTTTCGCCAGCGTCTGCGTGCATCCGTGCATGCCGTCAGGCTTGTCGCGTCGCGTCGTGCAGGCTCTGCGCCCCACGTCGGAGCAGTGCTTCTCCACCAGTCTGACGATGTGGCTGAAGCTGTGGTTGCCGATGATGAAGAACACCATGTTGTCCGGACAGTAGGTGCGGTCATAGAACGTCAGCGCGTCTGCCGTGGTGTATTGCTGCAGATGCTCCTTGTCGCCAAGGATGTTGCGTCCCAACGGATGACGGCTGAAGATGAGGCTCTCGAAGTCATCGAATATAAGGTCGGCCGGTGAGTCTTCGTATGAGTCGATCTCGTCCATGATGACCTCCACCTCCTTGGATATTTCATGGGCGGGAAAGGTGGAGCGGAAGGCAATGTCGCACAGCAACTCCACGGCACGCGGCAGATGCTCGCGCATGAACGAGCAGTGGAGCACCGTCTCCTCCTTGTTGGTATAGGCATTGATGTTGCCTCCCACGTTCTCCATGCGGTTCAGGATGTGCCATGACTTGCGTCTTGCCGTGCCCTTGAACAGCATGTGCTCGATGAAATGTGCCATGCCAGGCGTGGCAGCATCTTCGTCGCGTGTGCCCGCATTGACGGCAAAGCCGCAGTATGTCACCATTGACGGACTCTCCACGTGTATGATTCTAAGTCCGTTGGACAGCGTGGCAGTGTGATAGCGTTCTTGTTCCATTGTGCGGCTTCAAGTGTATGTGGGCTGCAAAAGTACGGAAAACTTATGGCGGTTAGTGTGGATTTTCAGATATTTGCACGACATAATAAACCGATACCGAACATGAAAGACGAAACGTTGAAGTCTATACAAGATATCCTGCGCCGTGAGGCTGCGGCAGTGCTCGACATCCCCATCACCGATGCTTTTGAGCAGGCTGTGGATGCCATCGTGGAGCAAGTGCATGCCAAGGGAGGCAAGTTGGTGACCAGTGGAATGGGCAAGGCTGGGCAGATAGCCGAGAATATTGCCACTACGTTCTGTTCCACAGGCATTCCTGCCGTGTTCCTGCATCCGAGCGAAGCCCAGCACGGCGACCTCGGCATCTTGCAGGGCAACGACATCATCCTGTTTATATCCAACTCCGGCAAGACACGCGAGATTGTGGAGCTGACACGCTTGGTCAAGATCCTTACTCCCGACCTCAAGTTCATCGCCATTACAGGCAATCCCGACAGTCCGTTGGCAAAGGAAGCGGACATCTGCATAAGCACGGGCAACCCCAAGGAGGTGTGTCCGCTTGGAATGACACCAACAACATCAACCACCGTGATGACCGTTATCGGCGACATCCTTGTCGTGGAGGTGATGAAGCGCACAGGGTTCACGATAGAGGACTACTCCAAGCGTCATCATGGCGGGTATCTCGGTGAGAAGTCAAGGTCAATGTCAGAATCTTCGTCATGCGGAAAGTAATAGGCATAGGAGAAACGATACTGGACATCCTGTTCCGTAACAATCAGCCCACAGCGGCTGTCCCTGGAGGCTCGGTGTTCAATGCCATTGTGTCGTTGGCACGGCTGGGTGTCAAGACGTGTTTCATCAGCGAGGTTGGCGATGACCATGTCGGCAGGCTCATAAAGGCATACATGCAGGACAACAACATCGCTACCGACCACATCGACACATACGCCGCCAGCAAGTCTCCCGTCTCGCTGGCGTTCCTCAACGACAACAACGAAGCTGCCTACAGCTTCTATAAGGATTATCCCGAGAAGCGACTCGACGTGGATCTGCCGGAGGTGGAGAAGGACGATATTGTGATGATCGGCTCGTATTACTCGGTCACTCCTGCCTTGCGCTCCAAGCACCTGGAGCTGCTCGATGCGGCAAGAGACAAGGGGGCAATAGTGTTCTACGATTTCAACTTCCGCTATCCCCACAAGAGCGAGGCACTGAAGCTGGCTTCATACATGTTGGAAAATATGGAATATGCAGGCATCGTGCGTGGCTCTGCCGATGACTTCATGTGCCTCTACGACATGAACGATGCCGACCGCATATACAATGACAAGATCCGTTTCTACTGCCGCAACTTCGTCTACACACAGGGCAGCGGCAACGTCTCTGTGCGCACGGACAAGCTGCACAAGGACTATCCCATCAAGCCCATAACGACCGTCAGCACCGTCGGTGCCGGCGATAACTTCAATGCCGGACTGCTGTTCGGACTTCTTCGCATGGGTATTGGCTTCGACGACCTTGGCAACATCAGCGAACGCCAGTGGGATGAAATCGTGGCGTATGGCATTACGCTGGCATCGGAGGCATGCCTCTCGTACGGCAACTCCATCTCCGTGGAGTTTGCCGCCAAGATTGCATCTGCGGACAGCAATATTACTTTATGCTATAATACCGATACACGGAGGTAAGCGAAGCCACAGCCGAGGAGTATCAGAAGGAGTACGACGAAGCCATGCAGGCGGAGCAGATGCCAATGGATATTGAGGACGAAAACCCCGAGGTTTAAACCTTTTCATCAAAAGGTATAGACCTTTTGGGCGAAAGGTTTATACCTCTATTATTAACCGCCCGAAAAAACATCATTCAACAATTATTATTGCTGTCCGCTCCAGCGTTCCTCTTAGTTCCCTCTATTTCGCTGTCAGCAGGAAGTAGTTCTTCTTTCCGCGCTGCACCAGCAGATACTTGCCGTTCAGCAGGTCGTCTGCCGTAATCATGCGGTCAAAGGCATCCAACTTCTCCTTGTTCAACGACACACCGCCTCCTTGCACCAGCTTGCGCATCTCGCCCTTTGAGGCAAAGCACTTGCTGCGTTCCGCAAAGAGATCCACCGCCTTGATGCCTGCCGCAATCTCGTCGCGCGACACCTCAAACTGCGGCACGCCCTCAAAGACAGACAACAAGGTGTCCTCGTCAAGCCTTGTCAGTGCGTCGTGTGTTCCGTTTCCGAACAGTATGCCCGATGCCTCCACGGCAGCCTTGTAGTCGGCTTCCGAGTGAACCATCACCGTCACCTCCTCTGCCAGACGCTTCTGCAGCTTGCGCTGTCCAGGGTCTTGCTGGTGTTCGGCTATCAGGCTGCTGATGGTCTCCTCGTCGAGCGACGTGAATATCTTGATATACTTGGCAGCCTCCTCGTCACTGACGTTCAGCCAGAACTGGTAGAACTTGTAGGGCGATGTGCGTTTCGGGTCGAGCCAGACGTTTCCGCTCTCTGTCTTGCCGAACTTCTTGCCGTCGGCTTTCGTTATCAGCGGACATGTCAGACCGAACACCTCGTTCTCGCCACCCAACGTGCGGCGTATCAGCTCTGCACCCGTGGTGATGTTTCCCCACTGGTCGCTGCCGCCGAGCTGCATCTTGCATCCATAGTGCTGGTACAGATACAGGAAGTCATAGCCCTGAAGCAGCTGGTATGTAAATTCCGTGAACGAAAGCCCGTCGCGTGCCGTGCCGTTGAGGCGTTGCTGCACGCTGTCCTTGGCCATCATGTAGTTCACGGTGATGTGCTTGCCCACATCGCGCACGAAGTCAAGGAACTTGTAGTCTTTCATCCATTCGTAGTTGTTCACCATCAGCGCCTTGTTCGGGGTCTCTGCATCAAAGTCCAGGAATTTGGACACTTGCTTCTTGATGCACTCCTGATTGTGGTATAGGGTGGCATCGTCAAGCAGGTTGCGCTCCAGGCTCTTGCCCGAAGGGTCGCCAATCATGCCCGTGGCACCGCCTATCAGGATTATTGGCCTGTGTCCGCATCTTTGCAGATGGCGGAGCATCATGATGCCGCACAGATGACCGATGTGCAGTGAGTCTGCCGTCGGGTCTGTTCCCAGATAAGCCGTCACCATTTCCTTTTGCAGCAGTTCCTCCGTGCCTGGGATGAGCTGAGCCAGCATGCCGCGCCATTTGATTTCTTCTACGAAGTTCTTTGTCATCGAATGAATCTTTCTTAATGATTTTTGAGTGTTGTTTCGCTATTGCAGCGCAAAAGTACGCCTTTTGTCCCAAATACCTGCACTCGTGCAGACATATTCGCCACCCTTGCCCGCTTCTGAATCCTATGTATACATCAACCAATTCGTTGTTGTCATGAAAAAAACGTTCGGCATTTTTCCATGATGCGTCCATGGCTTCCGCGTATTGGATGAATTGTTTATCGGTTCTGGAAATACACTCATAAAGCTGTATCAGTTCTCCCGAAAGGTCGTTGATGTAATGCTCTTTTGCGTTTATGCTCATGAACACAGACCCGCCACCGACAAAAGGTTCAAAATATCTTTCGAATTGCGGCAGGTTGGGGATAATATGTTTCAATTCCTTTTCTTTCCCTCCAGGCCATTTGATTATAGGTGGCAGGTCCGAATTCCGGTCTATGGGCACAGGTCGTTCTACTCCATGTTTATTCTGTTATTTGCTGCTTCAAAATATTCTTCATCCAATTTATACAGTTCTTGTATCGGTGCATCGCAAGGCGTTTCCTGCATCAGGCGGGGCTATGGCAGGAACGGTATTCAAGGAGTATACCCACCGTTTTAAGCTCAAACTTGGGCTAAACGGTTTCGTCTCTCCGTCATTCCCTGTCCAACAACTGTCTGACTTCCTGGTCGAAGTCGGAGTCAATGCGTTGTGTGCGGTTGAAGATGTCGTATTCTGCCTCTGCTTTGTCCTTTGCCTGCGCTGATGATATTTTGCCCTTGTCCGGCAATATCTTGTAGCGGCGGAAGGCGAGGAACTCGTTGACGCTTGCCGAGAACTCTGACATATTGAAAGTGTTCTCCCGCTCTATGAGGTCTTCTATGTAGTCGAAGAAACCTGTGACGGCACGTTCCAACTGGCGGATTTCCTTCTCTTGCAGGTAGTTCTTGGCTATTGACACGTCTGATTTCAAGATACGTCCGTCGGGAGCGTTCTTCCATGTGGTCAGTCCCATGTGATCTTTGGTATGGTCTGCCTTTTCGTAGATAATCTCCGCTGCCGTATGTCCCGTGATGGCATAGTGGAAGCGGTTTTGTATCATGGCATAGAAATCGCGTGTGGTCGGTGAGTTGCGGTCATAGTCGGTGCTGCACTCGGCATAGATGTCTGTAATCTGTTGCCAGATGCGCCGCTCGCTTGCACGGATAGAGCGCACGCGCTCCAGCAATTCACGGAAATAGTCCTTGCCGAAGACCGCCGTGCCCTGCTTCAACCGCTCGTCGTCCATGGCAAACCCTTTCCTGATGTATTCGCTCAGTATCTTCGTCGCCCACTGGCGAAACCTCGTTGCCCGTACTGAGTTTATACGATAGCCCACGGCAATGATGGCATCAAGGTGATAGAAGTCTACACTATGCGTCTGCAACTTGTCGGCCAAGGCACCGTGTTGAGTGGTTATTTCCATTTTGGAAACAACCACATTCTTGTCGAGTTCACCATCATCAAAGATGTTCTTCAGATGCTTGCTGACGGCTGGCACGCCAACACCGAACAGCTGTGCCATAGCCTTTTGCGTACACCACAGCGTCTCGTCCTTTATGACCACCTGCACCTTGCCATCAGCATCGGGCATACTGTATAGGAGGAATTGTATTTCGTTGTTCATCGTCGTTATCCCTTTCCTGCATTTTCTTGGAAGTACTGCTTGCCACGTGTATATCTCTCTGTTTGCCAGTCGGCACATGACAAAGTTAATCCTTTATCCCAACAAAACACCCCTTCCTCTGCAAAATGGTTTGAAAGCCC
>CAVERK010000057.1:0-13791 GCA_963618035.1 bacterium | reverse complement strand
CCTCACCATCCAGGGAAACACCCGCTATAAAATAACAACATTTTTAAGTGAGCAACGAAATCTTAAATGAAAGAGCCGTGGGAATTGATTCCAAAATTCTTATAAGATTTTTGGAATCCATGCCATTATACCTACCTTTGCAGCTGTCGGACTACAGTCGCGACATCACATCAACATGATTGAGCGGGAGCAGAGACAACGGATAGAGTCATTCATTGGCAGAGGGAAAGCGATTATCATCTATGGTGCACGCCAAGTGGGGAAGTCCACCCTGCTTCACAGTCTGTTTGACAACCGCAACGGTGTTTTATGGATGAACGGGGATGACCTTGACATACAGCGTCTGTTCGGGGACATCACGTCCACCCGCCTTCGTTCTATCATCGGAAACAACCGTTGGCTCATCATAGACGAGGCACAACGCATCCGCGACATAGGCTTGCGTCTGAAGCTGGTGACCGACCAAATGCCCGACGTGCAGGTCATAGCCACCGGCAGTTCTTCATTCCAGCTGGCTGCCGGCGTGCAGGAGTCTCTGACAGGCAGGAAGCGTGAGTTCCTGATGCTACCGTTGTCATATCAGGAAATGGCAAGCCATTCGGGACTGCTGAACGAGCACCGCATGATTCCGCACCGCATGGTCTACGGCTTCTACCCCGAGGTGGTGACTTCGCCAGGGGAGGAGCGTGAAGTACTTCAGGAACTGTCCGACAGCTATCTGTATAAGGACATACTTGCGCTTGAAAGCATCAACAAGTCCGACAAGGTGGTCAAGCTGCTCCAAGCCCTTGCATATCAGATTGGCGAGCAGGTATCGTTCAACGAGGTCGGACAGTTGATAGGTCTTGACCCCAAGACAGTGGAGAAGTATGTCAGCATATTGGAACAGAACTACGTAATCTTCAGACTTGCCAGCTTCTCCCGTAACCTGCGGAATGAGCTGAAGAAGAGCAGGAAGATCTATTTCTGGGATCTCGGAATACGCAATGCGGTAATCTCAAACTTCCAGATGGTGGAAAACCGCACGGATACCGGCGCATTGTGGGAGAACTTTGTCATTGCCGAAAGGCTGAAGATGCTCAATAACCGGCATATCACGGCAAGCTCGTGGTTCTGGCGCACACAGCAACAAAGCGAAATAGATTACATAGAGGAGCGCGAGGGACATCTGCAAGCCGTGGAGCTGAAATGGAACACCTCCAAGGCGAGAGTGAAAGAGCCTGATACATTCCGTAGGGGTTATCCCGATGCAGAGTTCAGCGTGATTACGCCTGACAATGTCGATGACTTCCTTCTGTCGGCAGAATAGAGTGCGAGGCGCACTCCCCTTTTTTCACACGCCACAGGGCATGGATATCGGGTGTGCGCCTCGCACCCTCAGTGTTTCACTGCCACGTGAGTATGGCAACGGATTTAGAAGTTGTCCATGTGGACTTCAAAGTATGCCTTCGGATGTGCACATACGGGGCATACTTCGGGAGCCTTCTCCCCTACTACGATGTGTCCGCAGTTGCGGCACTCCCACACCTTCACCTCGCTCTTGGCAAACACCTCCTGCGCCTCCACATTGTGCAGCAATGCACGATAGCGTTCCTCATGACGCTTCTCGATGGCAGCGACCATGCGGAATTTCTTTGCCAGAGCCGTGAAGCCTTCTTCCTCGGCAGTCTTGGCAAAGCCTTCGTACATGTCCGTCCACTCGTAGTTCTCGCCCGCTGCAGCAGCAGCCAGGTTCTCTGCTGTATCGCCGATGCCGTTCAGTTCCTTAAACCACATCTTGGCATGCTCCTTCTCATTGTCGGCAGTCTTGAGAAACAGCTCTGCAATCTGCTCAAAGCCCTCCTTCTTTGCCTTCGACGCAAAATACGTGTACTTGTTGCGTGCCTGACTTTCCCCAGCAAATGCTGCTTCCAGATTCTTCTCGGTCTGGGTGCCCGAATACTTAGTCTTAGCCATAATTACTTTTAGGTTTTTAGTTGGTTTATACTCAGCCGGACGCGCTGTCCGTTATTATCACGTCACAAAGATAAGGAGGGGTTAACATATTTGCAACAATTACAATATTAAATTTCATGTGCCATAGCGATTTCCCCTTTGGCACGTTGTGATGCGCCCTGCTGTTAATATTCCCAAACGGAACGGCCGGCAGTATCTGCCCAATGGTGGATTTCATTACTTTTGTAGTCTGTGATATTTTTCAGTAAAAACGATTTGGCACGAACAGACATGAGAATACTACTATCAACCATAGCTTTGTGCCTGCTGTCAGTAGCCGCTCTTGAGGCACAGACACAGGTCACCGCGGGTGTGCAATATGGCAAGAAGTATGGCGTGACATATATGTTGCCGCGCACGGAGATACTGTTGAAGGTGACAGCGACCAAGCACAGCTACGAACCTGGCGAGTTCAGCCGCTATGCCTCGCGATATATGCGTCTGAACGACGTGAAGCAGGAAGCCGAGACCTACTGGACCTTGGACGGCGTGAGCATACAGGTCATCGGCGTGCCCGATGCCGACAACATCTACTTCGTGGAGATGAGAGACCGCACCACAGCTCCGCTGATGGAGCTGACGGAAGACGGCATTGTGCGCTCTATCAATATGCCGTTCTCCGGCATAACGCCAGGCAACAGCACAAGCACCGATGAAGAGAACACACCGGCTGCCATACCCGATCCCCGCCAGTACATGACGGAAGAGATGCTGATGGCAAGCTCGCACGCCAAGATGGCGGAGCTGGTATCACGGGAGATATTCAGCCTGCGCGAGAGCAAGCGCGACCTGATAAGCGGCAATGCCGACAATACGCCCAAGGACGGCGGACAGCTACAGATAATGCTCGACAATCTGGACAAGCAGGAGGCTGCACTGACACAGATGTTCAGTGGGGTGGAACGCGCGGAGACACATACCGCAGAGCTGCGCATAGAGCCGAGCGAGATGACAGATGAGGTGGCATTCCGCTTCTCGAAGAAGCTCGGCATCGTCGACAAGGACGACCTTTCGGGCGAGCCGGTGCTGATGAGCATCAGGAACGGAAACACCATTGAGGCACCTGCTGAAGTGGTGACGGACGACAAGAAGAAGCTGGACGGCATTGCATACAACGTGCCAGGACAGGCCGAGGTGAAGCTGACCTACGAGCACAAGCCGCTGACGACGGAAGAGGTGGCACTGACACAGTTCGGCACGAAGGAATATCTGGCAGCACTGCTGTTCAACAGGAACTCCACAACCAAGGTGCTGTTCGACGTGAACACCGGAGCACTGATAAAGATCGACAGGGAATAAGTCCGGCAGGCAGCGTCACTGGACGAGCGGACGCTCGTCCTTCTCCCACTCACCGTCAACGGTGATGCTGAACGACGGCTGCGCCACCTCATCTCCCGAGGCAGGTGTATAGAAGCCGCTCGCATCATAGGCAGAGATGCAGTTGCGCCTTATCTCCACAGCCGCTATCTTGCCTACGGCTATGGTGTCTCCCGACTGGCCAAGAGCAGTGACGGTGACATCAATGGCATCCGTTTCTTCATGCGGAAAGGTATAGACCATGCAGGTGGTCTGTCCCGTGGCGGCAGAGATGTCGCGTATCTCCGTCTGCCGCGAGTTGACGCAGCCATATCCCGTGACGGCATTGAACGTACTGCTGCCACCTGTATAGTAGAACTTCAGGCTGGAGACAGCATCGGGCTTATCCTCCACAAGCGTCAGACGGAATGCGGCAACAGCACGCGTCAGCACCACATCCTGCTGCTGGACAGACGAGCCGGCGACACTGAGTGTGATATATTTATATAAGGTGTCGGTGACCTTGTTGTTCGGGAAGGTAATCTTGTCTGGCGACGAGAACGTGGGAGCACCCGCACAGCTGTGAGCCAGTATCACAATCTGATAGTCGCCGTCAGTAAGGTTGAGCCTCAACGTGTCAAGACATGCCCCGTCATCGGCAATGAGCGACTTCTTCACAACGCGGCTGCCTGCGGCATCAAACACCTGTGCATCGACGCGCGTACATACATCTGCCATTCCTACGGCATCGGCTTTCGTGGTGCCGAAGCGCGTGTCTTCATAGCCGACAATGGCGATACAGACATTAAACTGTTCCTCTTCGGTCTTGCTGTCGGTCTTGCCGTCGGGCAATACAACAGCATCCGGCTCCTGCGGGACGGTATTCTGACAGCCGCATACAGACAGTGCAATAGTCAATGCAAGTCCGGCGAAGCATGATATGAGTGCCGGCGGCTTCATTGGTGGAGTGACTGCTCGCTGGTGGTCCAGGTAGTTTCACTGTCGGGTATCGACACCGCAAAGCCCGACTTGGCAAAGAACTCGCCCTTGAACACAATCATCTTCTTGGGAGCAGCCGTCAGATGGTCGAACGAATAGCTGACAATGGTGCTGCCGTCCTTGCCTATGGCAGAGGCCTTGAACGTCACGTTCTCGACTTTGTCCTTAATGGGGAAAGTGAAGATGCCGTGCTGTTTGGCCGTGCTGTTATAGTTCACGTCTGCCGTCTGCGACTCCTCACCCTCGCCGTAGCCCGTAGTGGGGTTCAGCACAGTGCTTCCACCTGTGAGTTCAAACCGGAAATGGTCGAAGTTGTCGGGGACTGACGTGTCTGTCAGCTGCACCCCTATGGCAGAGACTGCCCGTTTCAGCTCTATAGATATGTCCGCTGACGATGTGGCGGATATTTCAATCTTGCCGGCATAGCAGAACGTGTCGAGCACCTTGACGGTACCTGTAGGGAGTGTGACGCTTGACGGCGAGTTGACGACATAGAAGTCATCGCCGTTGTTTGCAACAACCACGACCGTATAAGTGCCGAAGTCAATCTGTTTGCTCACAGTCCCGAAGCCGGTGTCCGAGGATTTCTGCTGCACCTCATACCTCTTCGTCCCGTCCTCATCGAACAAGGCAAGCGTGAGGAACTTGGCATAGCTCTTCACCGCAGCACGTGTGGAGAAGCTGTCCGTGCTGTTCAGGTCACCTCCCTCTGACAGGAGACAGAAGCTGACGGTTCTTGACTGTGCCTCAGTGATGTCAGGCTCTGCCTGCGTCGGCACATAGCCCGAGCACCCACCGATGGCCGTCACCATCATCAGCGCAAGCAGACAGGTTGCTATATGTGTCTTCGTGCATCTCATTCCACCACCTTGAACCCTTTCTGCTTTAGTGTCTTCTTGATCTCGTCGACATGGGCATGGTCGCGCGTCTCCATGGATATGCGCAGATAGCAGGAGTTGACGTTTGCCACAGATGCCGTGCGCTCGTGCAGGGACGAGGTGATGTTTGCTCCCGTGCTCGAGATGACCTGTACCACCTCAAGCAGCTGTCCTGGCTTGTCCGGCAACTCAAGCACAAGCGTGTATTGGCGTCCGCTCTTCATGAGTCCACGGCCGATGATACGACTCAGGAAGTTGACATCGATGTTACCGCCACTGACCAGACAGACGGTGTGCTTGCCCTCGACAGGCACATGTCCGAACATGGCAGCTGCGACGGCGACAGCTCCCGCACCTTCCGATATCAGCTTGTGCTTCTCCAGCAGATGCAGTATGGCTGCACATATCTCGTCCTCGCTAACGGTGACAATCTTGTCGACATAACGCCGGCAGTATTCAAAGGTGTGCTTGCCTGGCTCTTTCACCGCAATGCCGTCGGCAATGGTGGAGACGCTGTCGAGCTTCTCTATGCGGCCGTCACGCAGACTGTCGACCATGCTCGGGGCTTCCTCTGCCTGTACGCCATAGATCTTGATTGACGGATTGAGCTGCTTGGCGACGTATGCCACGCCACTTATCAGTCCGCCGCCACCCACGGGAACTATCATGCAGTCCACCTCGGGCATGTCGTTCAGGATTTCCAAGGCTATCGTCCCCTGCCCTGCTATCACCTGCGGGTCATCAAACGGATGCACGAACGTCAGTCCCATCTCTTCCTTGAGCTGCAACGCACGGCGGTAGGCATCATCATACACGCCCTGCACAAGACAGATCTCTGCGCCATAGTGCCGTGTCGCCTCAACCTTGGATATGGGAGCACCCTCGGGAAGACAGATAATGGACTTGATTCCGCTGCGCGATGCAGCGAGAGCCACGCCCTGCGCATGATTGCCTGCCGAGCAGGCAATCACACCACGTTCCTTCTCCGCATCACTCAGCTGCGAAATCATGTAGCTGGCTCCGCGCACCTTGAACGATCCCGTCACCTGCAGGTTCTCCGGCTTGATGCGGATGTCACAGCCCTTGCGTATGGATGGTGCTGCGATAAGGTCGGTGCGGCGTATGATGCTCTTCAGTACATGCGACGCACGATACACCTCATTGAGCGTCAGTTCTTTTTCCACGTGTATGGTCTCCTCTCTTCTCATTGTCACACAGGACAAGGCATGCCGTCACTTCACGGCTATGACCTCTACCTCTACCAGCACATTCTTGGGCAAGGTTTTTACGGCCACTGCACTGCGTGCTGGGAAAGCACCGCTGAACTGCTGTGCATATACAGCATTCATGGCGGCGAAGTTGTCCATATCGCTGAGGAAGACCGTGGTCTTGACGACGTTGTCGATGCTGTAGCCCGCCTCTGACAGTATGGCCTTGATGTTGCAGAAGCTCTGTGTGGTCTGCTCCGTTATTCCACCCTCCACGATGTTGCCCGTTGCAGGGTCTGCCGGTATCTGTCCTGAGACGAACAGCATGCCGTTGACTTCTATCGCCTGGCTATACGGCCCTATGGCAGCCGGAGCCTTCTGTGTGCTTATGACTTTCTTCATAATCTGTAATGTTTTCTCTTTATGTCAATTCTTTCGCAATATTACTAATTCTTCGTGTAAGGACAATGGACACGCCGAAAAAGTTGCTGCATATAAAAAAGAAGCCCCTGCATCCCCGATTCACATCGTGCCTGCAAGGGTCGTCTCTTCTTGATAAAAGTGGTTACGTAATTATGACTAACTAATTCATTCAAATCTTGCACTGCAAAGGTAGCGGGCTTCGCCGCCACCGGCAATAGCACGAATTAGGTATAATCGCAACCCGTCGTAGTCACTATTAGGTAAAGCCACCGCCATTCCGGCAAATCCTACTGCTTGAAGCGGTTGGGGTCGTACTTTATCCCGCCAAAATCTATGTGCGGCTTGGAGGGAGTTGTGGGGTCGGCTGGGTTAATAGGCTCTGTGGGCTCTGTGGGGTCTGTGGGCTTTATGGGCATTGTAGACTCCGCTGTTGATGGTTCTTCTGCAGGTTGTGCTTCCTGTTTTTCTGTCGGTGTATCCTGCGGTGCCGGAGTGTCTTCATCGGGATATTCCTCGAAGAATATCTGGTCGTCGATAATCACCATGCGGGGTTCCCGCTTGACCTTCTTTGCCGTTGCCTCTGCGGCAGCGGCCAACGACTCCTTCACTGAAGGCTCGGCATTGGCATCAGCGGCAACGCCTGTTGCCGCGCCCGTTGCTGCCGCAGCCTTGGCAGCTGCATCGATACGTTCTTGCAAGGCTCTGTTGCTTGCCTCGTTCTTGGCACGCTGTGCTGCCGCACGCTGCTCACGCAACACCTCCGTTATAGATTTCTCTTTCTTCTCGGGCTTTGTCTCGTCCGGCGTTGCCGCATCAGGCTTGTCCTCGGTTGCCGGCAGGGATTTGGCATCACCGCCATCCTGCGGGCTGTCGGGCTTCTTCTCTATGGCTTTCTGTGCAGGAGCACCGCCATCGGGATTGTCGGAACCGCCGCCATTGCCAGACGAAGGCTTGTCATCATCATCGTCATCATCGTCGTCCTTCTTCTCCTTCACCATGAGTATGCTCAGCTCATAGAGCGCGTACAACGGCAGGGAGACAGCCATAAGGGTGAACGGGTCGCCGGTGGGAGTGATGATGGCACCCACAATGACAATGACGACAAACGCATGACGGCGATACTCGCGCAGCGTGTCGCGCGTGATGATGCCCAGCAGAGAGAGTATCCACGTGACAAGCGGAAGCTCGAACGCCAGACCCATGCAGAGCACCAACGTCATGAAGTTGTCGATATAGGAATTCAGGGAGATGAGGATTTCTATGTCAGGGCTGAGGTTGTAGGTAGACAGGAAGCGCAGCGTCATGGGATAGATCACGAAATAGCCCACGGCAACGCCTATGTAGAACATCACCGAACCGAGAAGCAGGGCTTTCTTGACACCGCGCGACTCATTGACATAGAGCGCGGGGCGTATGAACAGCCATATCTCCCATAATATATAAGGTGCAAGCACCACGAGCGAGAGCACGAACGACGTGGACAGGTGGACGAAGAACGGAGCCGCAAGATTGATGTTCTGCAGCTTGATGTCAAACTCCTGCGTGAAGAAGTCACCCGTAAGGTGCAGCGTCTCGCCCATGCTGCGGAGGAACTGGTAGAATATGAAGTTGTTGTGGCACGGGCCGAGTATCACCGTATCAAACAGCGAAGGCATAGCGATGAAAAATCCTATGGCAAGGATAAACCACACCACTACTATACGTACCAGTGCCCAGCGCAGGACATCAAGGTGTTCCCAAAAAGTCAGTTCTTTGTCTTCCATTTGCTTGTCTGTCTCGTCTCTCGTCTTTCAGTCTCTCTCTTATGTGTCTGCCTCTCCCGTTTCTGTCGGGAACACACACCCTTCCCGTCCCACAGCCGGCAGCCCCTCTTGCGGGCTACCGGCCGTGAGCATCAGGAATGTGCGTTGCCGCTTTGTGTCGCTCTGTGTCCTTTTTAGTTGTTGTCCGACTTCTTGGGCGCACTTGCAGACGTGTTGTCCAGCTCCTTCGTAGCGTCGTTGATTTCGGCCTTTGCCTCGTTCACACCGTCCTTGAAGCTCTTGACACCCTTGCCGAGACCCTTCATCAGTTCAGGAATCTTCTTGCCACCGAAGAGCAACAGAATAATTAACGCGATGATGATCCACTCTGATCCTGAAGGCAGGAATGCAAATAACAGTAAGTTTTCCATAATGTGTTATGATTTTAAAGTGATTATATTTATTTGTTGTCTGTGTGTGTATGTTCCTCTCCATAAAGTCTTCAACTCTGGTAGTACACGCGCTTGACCCGTGTCGAGATGCCTGTCAGCACCTCGTAGGGTATGGTCTCAAGCACGTCGGACAGCACCGTCACCGGCAGGTTGTCGCCGAAGATCTCCACCGCATCCCCCACACGGCAGTTGATGTCCGTCACGTCAATCATGCAGACATCCATGCAGATGTTGCCGACATAGGGTGCTTTCTGTCCGTTCACCAGGCAGTAGGCATGTCCGTTGCCGAGATGGCGGTTCAGTCCGTCGGCATACCCTATGGGTACGGCAGCTATGCGTGAGTCGCGTGTCAGCTGTCCGCGACGGCTGTATCCCACGGTCTCGTCGGCCTTGATGTCGTGAATCTGCAGGATGGTGCTGCGCAGTGTGCTGACATTGTGCATCACCGCATTCGTTATCGGGTTGATGCCATACAGCCCGATGCCCAGGCGCACCATGTCATAATGGGCTTCAGGAAACCGCTCTATGCCTGCGGAGTTGCAGATGTGCCGCAGGATCCTGTGCTTGAACGCCGCCTGCAGCTGCGACGACGCTGCATCGAACACGCCTATCTGATGCCGCGTGAATGTATCGAAGTCTGCCGAGTCACTGCCCACGAAGTGGGAGAACACCGACCGCACGATGACGGCATCCTGTGCCTTCAGCTCGTCGATGAGCTGCGGCACCTCCTCCGGCAGGAAGCCCAGGCGGTGCATGCCCGTATCGAGCTTCACGTGTATGGGGAAGTTCGACACGCCCTCCTTGCGTGCCGCACCGATGAGTGCGTGCAGCAGGTCGAAGCTGTAGACCTCCGGCTCCAGCTTGTGGTCGAACATTGTCTTGAACGCCGTCTGCTCGGGGTTCATTATCAGTATGTCTGCCGTTATGCCGGCACGCCGCAAGTCTGCGCCCTCGTCGGCCACGGCGACAGCCAGATAGTCAGCATGATGTTCCTGCAACGTGCGTGCTATCTCGATGGCTCCGGCTCCGTAGCCCGAGGCCTTGACCATGCAGACAATCTTCGTCTCGGGCTGCAACAGGCTGCGGTAGTCGTTCAGGTTCTCGACCATCGCACCGAGGTTCACCTCGAGAATTGTCTCATGCACCTTGTTCTCGAGCAGCTCGCTCAGCTTGTCGAAGCCGAAGCTGCGTGCACCCTTGACGAGCACCAGCTCGCCCTGAAGGGTTATGCGGTGTTGCCCGATGGCACGTATCAGATCCTCGGTAGTATTGAAGAAGTCGCGCTGCATGTCGAACAGCCCTGCGCACGACGATATTTCCGGCCCCACGCCTATAATCCTCTGCACGCCGCGCCGTGCCAGCAGCTGCGCCACCTTGCGGTAGAGCGTCAGCGGCTTCTGCCCTGTCTCCAGTATGTCAGACAGTATCAGCGTGCGCTTCAGCCCTTTCGTCTGCGAACGGCGGTACTGGAAGTCGAGTGCAATGTCGAGCGATGTTATGTCGCTGTTGTAGCTGTCGTTTATCAGCTGGCAGCCGTCCTTGCCGTCCTTCACCTCCATGCGCATCGCCACCGGCTCGAGCCGTATCATGCGTTGTGCTATCTGCTCGGGACGCACCATCAGGTAGAGGCACACGGCCAGGCAGTTGAAGGAGTTCTCTATCGAGGCATCGTCGGTGAAGGGCAGCGTGTAGCTGCTGTCCACGCCGAGATAGCGGTAGCTCACCTCCGTGCTGTAGTCTTTCTTCTCCACGCTGCTGATGTAGAGCTGGCGGTCGCCGTCCTTGCGGCTCCATGCCAGGTCACGGCCGAAGAATGCCGAGCGCATCATGCAGTTGGAGATAAGCTCGTTGTCGCCGTCATAGACTATCACGTCGCACGACTTGAACAGCCGCAGCTTCTCCATGCACTTCTCCTGCATCGAGAAGAAGTTCTCCTGGTGTGCACTGCCGATATTTGTCAGTACGCCGACGGTGGGCTGTATCATCTCCTCCAGCCTCTCCATCTCGCCTGGCTGCGATATGCCTGCCTCGAAGATGGCAAGACCGGCAGAGGCGTTCAGCTGCCATACCGACAGCGGCACGCCTATCTGCGAGTTGTAGCTTCGCGGCGAACGGACGATGCTCCTGTCAGGACTCAGCAGCTGGTGCAGCCATTCCTTGACCACGGTCTTGCCGTTGCTTCCCGTGATGCCTATTACCGGCATGCCGAACTGGCGGCGGTGATACACTGCCAGGTCCTGCAAGGCACGCAGCGTGTCGTCGGCAAAGAGCAGGTTGGCACCGTCAAGGCCGAGAGACAGCATCTGCCGCTCGTCCGAGGCTGAGACCACGAAGTTGCGCACGCCACGGCTGTACAGCTCTGCCACATAGCAGGCACCGTCATTGCGCTTCGTCTTCAGTGCGAAGAAAAGGGTCTCTTCGGGGAAGCTCAGCGAACGGCTGTCTGTCAGCAGCCAACTGATCTCCGCCGGACTGCTGCCTATGCGGCGGGCACCCGTTATCTCTGCAATATGTTCAATCGTGTACGACATTCTTCCAGCTCTTTCGTGAAGTCAAAATAAGGATACTTTGCACAAAGGGTCTCGATGCTTAACATTATTTGACATAAAAACGTGCGGTACTCGTCGCCTTCCGGATGAAGCGGACGATGGCTCATCATTTTTTCAATTTTGTTAACACTCCGCATCGCCTCCTGTGCATCCTTTGCAAGGCAGTGTTCGCAGAAGCGTTGCCACACGTAGTCCGATGCCACGGCAGACGGATGCACCATGTCGTCGGCATAGAAACGGTAGTCACGGAGTTCGTCGTTGAGGATCTCGTAGGCAGGGAAGTAGTACACACGTCCTGCGTGCCGCCTCGACAGCTCGTCGACGGCGAGCAGCAGCGTGGCCTTGCTGAGCTGGTTGCCGTGCAGTCCGTCGCGCACATGGCGGATGGGGCTGACGGTCAGCAGCACCCTGAGCCGTGGCATCGAGGCAAACAGTCCGTCGAACAGCGACGTGCAGTCGGCAACAATCTCCTCCACCGTCAGACGGCGGCGGCAGAACCAGCTCTCCGGCATCTTGTGGCAGTTGCCGACGACCGTTCCCTGTGCCAATCCCGTGTCCGCACCATCACCGCTGACAGAATACACCCATGCCGAGCCGAGAGTGAGTATCAGCAGCGACACGTCGTGCAGTCCGTCATGTGCCTTGCCGAGCCTATTATTAATAAGGTGTAGCGTCCCGTCCCTGTCGGCAGTGGAGAAGCTGCCGTGGTGCATCATGCTGTGCCACAGCCCTCCGTACTGCACGAGGTCGCGTTCCCCGTATTCACGCCCCGACATTATCCGGCGCAGGGCCTTGGTGATGGAGAACGGATTGTAGAGCGTGCCGAAAGGATTGACATCGCAACGGAACTTGGCGGCAGTGAGCCGCTGCCCCATCCCGTCGGCAAAGCACGAGCCAAGCAGCATGATGCTGTCGGCATAGCCCACCTCCGGCAGTCGCTCCGGCATCTCGGTCTTGGTGAATAGCTGCATCGCGTTGTGTATAGACATCGTCATGGTTTGCGGCAAAGGTAACACATTCCCGCGCACAAGCAAAAAAGGCTGCCGTGCGCGACGCTCAGCAACCTTTCCTCAAGTCTTGTAGATGTTGGAGTACCAGGACTCGAACCTGGAATGACAGGACCAGAATCTGTAGTGTTACCATTACACCATACTCCAATCTCTTCAAAGTTCGCACCTCCACCCGAGGCATCTCCCTTTTGCGCTGCAAAGTTACGAAGTTTTCTTTAACTGCAAACCTGCGGCTATATTTTTTTGATAAAATTCAAGTCTGCCCAAAAAAAGAAGAAGCCTCTCACGAGTCTTCCACCCCACGGCATAGAAAAGCCCGTTTGGCTTTTCTTCTGCATCACTTAACAACTAAATCATGAAATAAAGCAATCTTTCTACTTAACCTCAAAAAACTTACCTAACCTATATATACCCTAAACTAATACCTCTATCAAAAACCTGTGTCTAAACTTCCGCTTAAAAAACTCTTACCTATTCATGGACGAGGGGCTGTATCTCACCTACCTCATCCACCCAAGCAGTTTCCCAACTGCGGTGCAAAGGTACGGCCTTCCTTTTTATCTACCAAATATTATGCTGAAAATTGTGCGCCGCGGTGCAACGTGCACTCCGATTTTACATGTCCTGTGGCGGTGCGACGCGCACACCGATTTTGCATATCCTGTGGCGTGTGTGCCTCTCCGAGGCACGGGTTAGTTGTACGCCCGATACCCCAGACTGCGGTCACTGCGTTCCCTTAGTCAGGGGTTATGCATAATTCAGCCTCTTCGAGGCTGGGTGCATGGTGCGCTCCAAGGGTGCGCGGCGCACACCCAATATACATCTCCTGTGGTGTGGGCATCCTGCTGTGGTGCCTCGAAGAGGTACACTCATGCCTAACACCAGTCTAAGCGAAGCGCAGACTGGTGTCAATGCATACATCATACACGTGCCTCGAAGAGGCACACACGCCACAGGACATGAGTATTGGGTGATGGATGTTGCGTGTTACGTGTTACGTGTTACGTGTTGCGTGATGGGTGACGGGGCACCCTTCCCTTTAGGGGAGGGCTGGGGAGAGGCTTTATGAAAAAGTAAGTACTACTTCAATGACAAAGTAAGTACTACTTCAAGAGCAAAGTAAGTACTACTAACTTGACCAAGTAAGTAGTACTGACTTTACAGACCTGACTTAAGTGAAAAAAGGACATTAATGTCTCGAGCCTTAGACATTAATGTCTCGGGGCATTTCGATTAATG
>CAVERK010000056.1:0-13800 GCA_963618035.1 bacterium | reverse complement strand
CATCCTTAGGTGCTATGAATGCCCATCCTTAGACCCTATGAATGGGCATCGTTAGGGCACCTGACTGCCCAAACGCGGAATTAGTGAACGGAAGTGTGGAAAAGTGAACGGTTAGTGAACGGGACATGGCTCCAGAGAGCGTATGGCAAGGGGTCAGTAAACAGTCAGTAAACAGTTGGTAAACGCTTTTGAACCGACTTGCATACGTGCGGCGAAAACATCAGCCCTCCCTATTGTCGGGCGAGCCGTCTTGGAGCGGGAGCGTTCTTAAAGTTTAATAAAAACCTGAAAAAGCAGGGCGCGGCACTTAGCTATGCGGTGCGGATTCCATACTTTTGCACATCGTTCAATACGGGGAAGGAAGAAGATGAACAGTTCGCCATACGAAAGGATACTGCAACTGCCGCTGTTCCAGGGTCTGACACTCGAGGATATGGGTCTGATACTCGGAAAGGTAAAGCTCGCGTTCACCACGTTCGGTGCTGGAGACACCATCGTGCGCAGTGGGGCATCCGACCGCAGGCTGACGTTCGTGCTGAACGGAGAGGTGTGCAGGCAGACGCTGTCGCGCACCGAGGGCAAGTCCAAGACCCGCCCCTATGAGTTCCTCGAATACATGAGCGGGCCTTTCGTCATCGAGCCTTACTCGCTGTTCGGACTCGACAACCGCTTCCTGTCCACCTATACGGCGGTCTCCGAGACGGGCGTGATGAGCGTCAGCAAGAACGCACTGCTCAATCATCTGTGCCGTTACCCCATCTTCGCCACCAACTACCTGAACATGCTGAGCCTCCGCTCACAGCTCTACAACAACACGCTGTGGAACGAGCCCGACGGCAAGGGCGACCCCACGGACACCGTTTGCAGCTTCTTCCTGCGCCGCTTCGCCACCCCCGAAGGACGCAAGCAGGTGCGCATCACCGTGCGCCGGCTCGCCGCCGCCACAGGTCTCACCGTGCCGGCTGCCACCGCCGTGCTTGACAGCCTCTCGGAGCAGGGCATCATCAGGCAGGAAGCCGGCACCATCACCATAGAAGACGCGCGTCTGCTCATCCGCTGAACCGGCAAGCCCATAACGCCCATAACGCCCATCCTGCCCAGCAGCCAAAAGTAAGGCCAATACAGACCTTGCAGGAATATTTTGTCACCGAAAAGGCACAATGTCTGAATTAATGACTACTTTTGGCGGCAATAACAAACATTTCAACTCAACACACACAATGATGAACAAAGTCATAAGCATGCTGACACTGGCAGCCCTGCTGCCACAGTGCATCAGCGCACAGCAGAACGCGACAGTGCAGCGCGACCCCGAGAGCTGCACAAGCATAATGGTGGGAAAGGACGCAAGCACCGACGGTTCGGTCATCACCAGCCACACGTGCGACAGCTGGTACCGCAACTGGCTGACAATGACACCGGCGGCGGACTACAAGACCGACACCATAATGAGCATCTACGAAGGGCGTATGCACACGGAGACATCGACCGACCAGACGGGCATGACCGTGAAGGGAACTATACCGCAGGCAAGCCACACATTCTCATATCTCGACACGGCCTACCCCTGTGCCAACGAGAAGCAGCTGGCCATGGGCGAGACGACAATCAGCGGACGACGCGACCTGCGCAACAGGCAGGGAATGTTCATGATTGAGGAGCTGGAGCGCGTGGCACTGCAACGCTGCACCACTGCACGTGAGGCGATAAAGCTGATGGGCGAGCTGATAAAGCAGTACGGCTATGGCGACACAGGCGAATGTCTGACCATTGCCGACCCCAAGGAAGTGTGGCACTTCGAGGTGTTCGGTGAGGGCAAGGACAAGGTCGGAGGCGTGTGGGCAGCCGTGCGCATCCCCGATGACCACATCGGCGTGTCTGCCAACATACCGCGCATAAGCACGCTCGACCTTAAGGATACCGACAACTACATGGCTTCTGACAATGTCTACGACGTGGCGAAGAAATTAGGCTACTGGGACGGCAAGTCGGAGTTCAAGTTCTGGAAGGCCTACGGAGGTCCGCGCAGCGGTGGCAACTACAAGGCGTTCAGCATACGCGAATACTTCATCTTCAACACCTTCGCGCCGTCACTCCATCTGCAGTATGATGCCGAGGAACTGCCGTTCACCATCAAGCCTGAGAAGAAAATCAGTGTGCAGGATGTGCTGGCAATGTTCCGCCAGACATACGAAGGCACGGAGTGGGACGTGACCAAGAACCTCAACATCGAAGTCAAGGACCGTACCACCGGTGAGACAAAAACCCAGAAGAGTCCGAAGGCAAACCCCTGGATGCGTTCGGACGAGATAGCAATGCTGAACGGTGTGAAGGACGGTGCAGTGACATCGGTGCGCAACATCGCAGTGCCGCAGTGTGCCTACGCCACGGTGATACAGCTGCGCTCATGGCTGCCCGATGCCATTGGCGGACTGGTGTGGCTGAGCATGGACAACCCTGGACAAAGCCCGCGCGTACCTATATATGTAGGTGCAACCGACGTGCCGGCGAGCTTCAAGATATGTTCCAACCACCGCTACCGCGACGACTCGGCAGCATGGCACTTCCGCCGCACGAACAAGCTGGCGGCACTGAAGTGGGGCACATGCCGCAAGACGTTGGAGAAGAACCGCGACCACTTCGAGGAGAAAGGGCTGATGGAGACACCGCTGGTGGAGAGCAAGTATAAGGAGATTGCGGCATCCAAGGGCGAGGCAGCGGCACGCGAGTTCCTGACCGACTACTCGCGCGACTTCGCCGGAGCAGCCCTGCTGCGCTGGGACGAGATGTTCGGCCAGTTCTGGCACGAGAACCACTTCGGCTTCTGAACATACCATATATATATGGTGTACTGCGATACAATACACAGACAAAGACCAATCAAACAAAGAAAAGCAATATGAGAAAGAGATCATTTTCAGTCATGGCCGTAGCGTTGCTGTGCGCAGCGACGGCGATGGCACAGGAGCCGGAAGGCTACAAATTCACAACCGTCGTATCACAGAAGGTGACACCGGTGAAGAACCAGGCATCGACAGGAACGTGCTGGGACTTCGCCACGACATCGTTCATCGAGGCTGAGCTGCTGCGCAAGGGCAAGGGCGAGTATGACCTGTCGGAGATGTTCATCGCCCGACAGAAGTACCTGAACCAGTTGAAGGACAACTTCATACGCAACGGACGCGGCAACGTGGGTCAGGGCAGCATCACGCAGTCATGGTTCAACGCCTTCAGTCAGGCAGGCATAGTGCCTGAAGAGGTCTACACCGGCATCAACTACGACTCGCCGACACACAACCACCGCGAGCTGGCATCGTATGTGCGTGCCATCTCCGAGGCCACGGTGAAGAACAAGAAGCAGAGCAAGCAGTCGCTGGAGCTGTATAACGCAGTGCTGGACATCTACCTGGGCAAGGTGCCCGAGAAGTTCACCTACAAAGGCAAGGAATATACGCCGAAGAGCTTCGCCGAGAGCCTGGAGCTGAACCTCGACGACTATGTGGGCATAACGAGCTTCACACACAAGCCTTACTACAAGAAGTTCATCGTGGAGATCCCCGACAACTGGGAATACCAGCAGATGTACAACCTGCCGCTCGACGAGATGATGCAGGTGATGGACAACGCGCTCAACACGGGCTACACCGTGGCATGGGACGGCGATGTCAGCGAGAAGGGCTTCCTCTTCAAGAAGGGTGTGGCGATAAATCCCGAGGTCAAGGACTTCAGCGACTACGACACGAGCGACCGTGCACGCTTCGAGAAGCTGGACGAGAGCGAGCGTCTGGTGGAGGCATACAAGTGCGAACGCCCCTACCCCGAAATCAAGGTGACGCCGGAGGTCCGTCAGGAAGGATATGAGGGCAAGACAACCACAGACGACCACCTGATGCACCTGACAGGCATCGTGAAGGATCAGAACGGCACGAAGTACTACATGACAAAGAACTCATGGGGCACGGCACGCAACGACTTCGGGGGCTACCTGAACATGAGCGAGAGCTACGTACGCGCCAAGACCATCTACGTGCTGGTACACAAGGATGCCATTCCCGCAGCCATCAGGACGAAGCTGGGAATCTAACCGGCATAGGAGTGCATACCGCCAAGAAGGTAGTTCACTCCGAAGTAGGTCATAAGTATCGAAAGGAACGCCACGACCATATAGGCGTGGAAGAAACGGGGGTTGCCGAACAACGGCAGCCCTTGTTTGTGAAAGGCTACGCTGTAGACAAGGAATGTTATGAGTGCCCATACCTCCTTGGGGTCCCACGACCAGTAGCTGCCCCACGACACGTTGGCCCACACGGCACCGAGGAAGATGCCGGCAGCCATGAAGAACAGTGCCGGATAGAGCAACAGGCGGCTGAGCACGGTGAGCTGTCCGACCACGTCGGGACGGCGGCGGATGAGCAGCAACGCCAACAGCCCATCAAGCATGACAAACGCAAGCAAGGCATAGGACACCATGATGACCGACACATGCACGCTCAACAGCGGCGACGACAGCACAGGCATGAGTACCGTTATCTGCGGATTCATCTGCCCCAAGTATGCCACCAGCAAGGTGAAGCCCGAGAGCAGGAAGCCGAAGACAAGCATGTAGGGGAAACGGCGGCACATCAGCGCGGAGAGTGCAAGGATCACGAGAGACAGGAACAGCATGGTCTCGTAGCCGTTGCCGAGAGGTATGCGCCCACCCACATACCAGCGCAGGACATAGCCGAACAGACAGAAGGCGAGCGACAGGAAGAGCATGAGCCGGAAGAACACGCCGGCAGGACGCACAAGCCTCGGGCGCACAGCCGTGCAGCGGTAGGTCATGAAGAAGAACGACAGGAAGCCAAGCGTGAGGTTGAGCATGAACAGAATCTTGGCAATGGGCAGGCGGTTATACAGGATCTCCGCACCGATGCGCGTGTCCGGTGCTTTGTGCAGCGCGGGGTCATCGGCAACGGTGTGTATCAGCGTGCCGTTGGTAAGCATCAGCACCAGTCCCACCTTCTCGTCAACCTCGAGCACGCTCTTTGCCAACGCGCTGTTGGCACCCTGGCTCTGCGCATCCTTCCATATCTGCTCCAGACGGTAGGTGTCGCCGTCATAGAGCTGCGACAGCCGCGCATGACTGCCTTCGATGCCAAGCATGCGGCGCAGAGGTTCGCTCTTGATCTTTATCATCGGCTCGTCCTTCCACACGTCAGGGCTAAGCAGCCATCCGCCGACGACCTGTTCGGCAGTGAAGCCGTGATATGAGGCACGTCCGTAGAGCTTGGTCACGAAGTCACGCGCCAAAGTGTTGAACGGCACGATGCGGTCCTGATAGAGCACCTGGACACGTGCCAGACTGTCGGCTTGCGAACGTTTAAGCACGGGCAGTGTGCGGCTGCCGTCATGTCCCTGTGCCAGTCCTGCAAGGGGCGTGACCGCAAGCAGCAGTGCAAGCATGCTACGCCGCAACGACGGATGACGGAGCAGGCGGCGGAACTCTTCCTTGCGCGACAGCAGCACCCACAGCATGGACAGTCCGAGCAGCAGGTAGCCGGCGTAGGTGACGGCTATGCCCCAGGGGTCGTGATAGACCGTCAGCCACGTGCCGAGCCGGTCATCGTCGTATGATGACTGATACAGGCGGTAGCCCTGCACCTCAAGGATATTGTTCATGGATATGACGTGCACGTCAGGCTGTGCATCGACACGCACACGGCTCACGTAGTCCGACGGAGCGTCGGTGCCTGGATAATGCTCTATGTAGAATGTGTCAAGCCCGATGGTGAATGGCAGACGGTGCGAACCGCCGTCTTCGGTCAGCATCATGTCTTGTTCGGGACTGTCGGGACGCAGATGCAACATGCCGGTGACACTCGTCAGACGTGTCACCAGCGCACCGGCAAGTATGACAAGGAAGGACACGTGCAGCAGCAGGAGCGGCATGCGCCGCCACAGACGGCGACGCGCCATGACGGCACAGCCAAGAAAAGCAATGGCACCCCACAGTATGCAGAACCATGGAGTGCCATATATGTTGCGGCTGACAAAGGCCGTGCCCCTGCCCTCTTCAATGACCGTTGCCGTGCCGAGAACCAGCACAAGCACCGCCATGAGGACAACCACTGCACGTGTAACCCATTTGTCTGCCTTCATTCTTCAAAAGTACGACGGTTATCAGAAGTCGGCAAGTCCCTCGTTGCGGACGCTCTTGACTCCCATACATTCCACCTCTATGAGCCACGTCGGACGGCACACGGGCGCGTTGACAAACACCTTTGGCATGTCGGGGAAACGCCCGTCAAAGATACCCTTGACAACGGCATAGTCGGCAACGTCGCGGAGGTAGACCGTCATCTGCCCTATGTCATGGAAGGTCATGCCGCCCTCACGGAGCAGACATTCAACGTTCTCAAGCATGCGATCCGTCTGTCTCACAATGTCGCCGACGTGCAGCACCTGCCCCTTGTTGTCTATGCTGGCAGTGCCGGAGATGAACACCTGCCGGCGGTCGCCATAGTCCACACACGTGCCACGCTCAAAGCTCACCCCGTAGTCGCTGGTACGGTTGAGGTGGTCAAGAGCATAGAGGAAGCGCGTCTGCCCAGGCTTCAGTCCTGCCACGGAGTAAGCATCCATGAGCACCTTTATCTTCGGGTCGGCAGTGCGTCCGCCTATGCCGGTGCTGGCGATGTAGTGCGTCTTCTCCGTCAGGTTCTGCGTGACGAACACTTCGTTGCGTGCCTTCACCATGCCGGCGTAGTTGTTGTCGATGTCCTGAACGAAGAACCATGTGCGTATGCAGTTGTCTGCCAACGTGCATCCCTGCTCGTTGAGCTTGAGGATGTAGTTGTTCAGCAATATGCGTGTCTGGTATTCGGAGTTGTCGCTCATCACCTGGTTGCCGCCGGTCCACAGATGGCGGTAGGCACCATGGGCAGCCTCATACAGTCCGTCACTCAGGTTGCGCGTCTTGACATCGGTCAGCAGATAGACCCACAGCGCAATCTTGGTGCCGTCCAAAGGAGCCTGCTGAACGACGGAGACTGCACAGTCGGCACTCTCGGGGAGGTTGGCAAGCAAGGTATTGGTCTGGTTGGCAGCATCGCTGAGGAAGTAACGCTTGAACACCGACTGTGCTCCGCCGACGTAGTGTCCTATCACCTCATCGTAGGCGTCGAGCAGAGCCTCAACCTGATGCTGAAAGCAGAGTGTTCCGTCAGTGACATGCACCATGACATGATATTCCGACGCTCCGTTCTCCACCGGCAAACTGAATATCTCGGCACGTGCATTCTTCAACTCAACAATATGTCTTTTGTTATCCATTAAATCAGTATCTCCTTGTTTATTGTTCAATCACTCTTCGGCTCCGTTGTCGATCCAGCTCCTTATCATTCCCAATACGTTGCTGTCGGTCACCTCGCCGGTGTGGTTATAGCCCCAGCTCCCGCCGGCAGACAGGCTGGACGACAATGCCCTGTAGAGCACACTGCCGTTTGAGTTATACGGTTCGACAATCATCTCGCCATCCACCTTCGTGGAGCGTTGGTTGACAATGGCAGCATGGCTGCGTCCCTCTGTCAGGTAAAGCCCTGCGGCGGCATGCGTCGACGCTCCGTGGCAGTTGGCACACGTGGTGTTGAACACATTCTTCTGTATGGTGCTGAACATACCAACGTCGAGCGAACCGGCATCGACGGTTATGTCGTCCGAAGCCTTCAACTTGTCTTCATCGACGGTGTAGAGAGCCACGACATGCTGGCGCAGCCGCGTCACCACGCACAGTTCCACACGCGTCACCTCATCGCTGATGTTCGACAGGTTCATGGACACCGTCCCTCCCTCTTCATCCGGAGCAGCGACCTGCTTCAGTATCACGGCATAGTTGCTCGTGTCGTTGAAGCCTGCCAGGGCTACATAGTAGGAAGACTCAGGCCACGAGCCGACACCTGTCAGCCGTGCCGTGATGTTGACGGTGCGTCCGGTGCCGGTGCTCTTGCTCTGTTCTTCTATTCTGCCATCGTCACACGATGCCGTGGTGAAAGCCAAGAGGATAGCGGCGGCAAATGTATAAAGATAATCTTTCATGTCAAAATCCTCCTGACATCTGTTAGAAAGCGTACTGCAGCATCACCACAGCCGAGTGCTGTGCCAGTCCGAGGTCGTCGTTGTCACGGTCGAGCTGTGTGGCATGGCCTGTGCGGCCGATGTACTGGTACATGGCCTGCAACTTGACGTTGCTGTTCGGGAAGAAGTAGTTGAAGCCCACTGCCGGCATATTGAGCAGACCTTTCTTGTCCGTGCCGTTGCGGTCCATGAAGTCATAGCGTGCTGCAAGCTGGAAGTGCGATGCCACGAAGTAGCCTGCCTGCACGTAGCCGCCCCAGTAGTTGTAGCTGTCGTTTATCTTCATGCGGTCGGTGAAGCCGATGTGCATGTAGTAGGCCTCGGCAGCCAGATACAGGCGGTTCTTCAGCATGGCAAACTCCAGTCCGGCACGGAAGTCGTTGGTGCTTTCGCTCTCGCTCTCCACATTCAGCGAAGAAGACACGCCCAGCAGGATCTTGTCTTCATGCAGATACTTGGGATTGCCCTGTGTGGCAGGCATGATACCCTTTGGCTGATAGGTCAGGCGGCCGGCATACAACAACGAAGGTATGTGCCAGTCATCGCTGAATGTCTTGGTGGCAGAGTTGACCGATGCGCCTGTGCCGTTGAAGATGCCAAGTTCATATCCGAACTTGTCCAGCATACCATGAATCTCAATGCCGAGGTCAAAGCCCAAGCCGATGTTCGGATTGACGGCATTGAGCGAGTATGGCAGTATGGACGAGGCAGTCAGCGAGGTAGGCATTGCGGGCATCAGCGTCTCGCCAAGAGTGGTCAGGTAGGCATGGGTATAGGGAGCCTTGAACTTACCGGCGCGTATGGCCAGCTTATCGCTGAAGGCATAGTCTGCCCACGCCTGCTGAAGCAGCTGACCACCCGAAGCGGCGGCATTGATGGAGAGGTTGAACGTCAGCTTGCCGAAAGCCTTGCCGGTGAAGCCGAGCACGGCATAGGGAATGGCAAAGCCGGAGTTGGCAACGTTATCCTGGTTGTATGCCTTGTCCAGTCCTTCATCGTCATAGTAGTTGAACTTGGCTGCCGTCTGCACCAGCAGATAGGGGCGGAACAGGAAATCACCGTCCTTGGAACCTATAGAGAAGCCCTCACGTCCTGCAAGGGAAACCACACCGTTCTCCGTATCGGCATCGTATTGGGCCATTGCCGTCACAGGCAGCAGAGCCATCAGCATGATGGCAAGCAATATCTTCTTCATAATTGTGTTTCTGTAAGATTATATATGTATATGAGTTTTCTTTTTTAGTCTTTTTAGAGTGAGTTGAGGAACGCTATCAGTGCGTCGCGGTCGTCCTTCGACATATTCTTGAATATGTTCTTCGAGGCTTCGCCTTCACCGCCGTGCCACATTATGGCTTCCACATAGTTGCGGGCACGTCCGTCGTGCAGGAAGTAGGTATGTCCGTTCACCTTCTGCTGAAGTCCTATGCCCCATAGGGGAGTGGTTCTCCACTCATTGCCGCGGGCCAGTCCGCTGACATAGTTGTCGTTCAGGCCGACACCCATGATCTCCGAACCCATGTCGTGCAGCAGGTAGTCCGAATACGGATGTATGGTCTGCCCGCCCAGCCAGGGCAACTGCGTACCTGCCAGCAGCACAGAGCCGCGCGGCTTGGTGTGCAGTGTCTCCACATGACAGAGGTGGCACTTGGCCTTATGGAACATCTCCTCTCCACGTTTCACCTTGGCGTTGTTGACGTTGCGGCGTGCCGGTACGCCCAGTGCCTGCATATACAGGTCCACGTCCTCCATCTCCTGGGTGGTCACATCGAGCATCTTGTAGCTCAGACCCATGGCTGCGCCCTGCCCGATCTGTGCCTGTCCCTCGCTGATCTCCTCCGGATAGCGGCTGTTGGTCAGACCCATGTCACTGGAGTAGCCCAGCTCGACAGTCAGGTCGGCATGCTGTGCCTTGTTGCCCGACAAGCCGAGCTGCTTGACGCCCTTCTCCGTAATGTAGTTGGCGCGGCCGCTTATGCCATATTCCGGATAGTTGCTCTGTGCGGCAAGGGCTTCAATCTCATTGGGGTCGAGAGCCATCATCTGTCCCATGCCGACGTGTCGCAACGGTATGCGGACGGTGATGAACATGTCTTCCGGACGTATGCTGTCGGCATACCACTCGGTAATCTCATAGTTGGGCTTGGCCAGTTCGTAGGTCTCGCCGTCGGGGAACTCGAATGTCTCGAAGTCATAAGTCACCTTCAGCTTGCCTTCCGGCTCAACGCCGTAGATGGCATTGTCGTGGATCACACGCCCGTAGTTCTGGAAGAACGAGCCGTTCTTGCGCGTGATATAGATAAGGGCCGACGTGAACCCATACGAGCCGGAGCCGCCTTCGGTCCAAAGCGTAGGCTCCGTACGTCCTGCATTGCGATGGCAGCTGCCGCAGCTGTAGCCTGCATACACCGGTCCCAGACCGCCCATACTGCCATTGTGGTTTATCGTCTTCACGTTGTCATACAGCTTGTCGCCATTGGTGAAGCGCGAATCGTATTTACCCGACACCCACTCGGCAGGCTGGTCATAGGCCACCGGCGAGTTGAAGAACGTGGTCGACGTTCCTGCAGACAAGGCATATCCGGCAGGGATCTCAATCTGTTCCTCAGTAATGCCGTGGTTCTCGTCGCAGGCTGCAAGCGAGAGGGATGCACTTACGGCAAATAAGGTATAACTGATTAATCTGTTCATAAATACGCAATTAGTACTTTTCCTTAAACTCCGAAAGAGGAGGTT
The DNA here is from genome assembly GCA_963618035.1 of bacterium. Lineage (GTDB taxonomy): Bacteria > Bacteroidota > Bacteroidia > Bacteroidales > Bacteroidaceae > Bacteroides. The sequence goes on along the minus strand of CAVERK010000056.1, from coordinate 2,952 downwards.
GCATCTGCAAGGAGACACAGCCTTCTCTCTCTCGGATTATACTGTTCAGCTCCTGAACAATAGCCCCACAGTGCGGAACTTACTCGTTGGGGTCGGTATTGTTCTGGAAGTACGGCTTCAGCTCCTTGTTCAGGACATCCTCAAGATCGCCACAGGCATCCATCGCTGCCTTTGCCTCTGCACTGTTGATGTTGCTGCGGAACGGCTGCGGAATGGCCTGGATGGCTGCTGCCGCTGTAGAGATGGCATTCTTGACCTTCGTGTCGAGGTCAGAGTTGACCTTCGCCATGACAGCAGACATGGAGTTGCTGTTCACCGTACCGTCGAGAGAACCATAGTAGACATTGCGGATGGAGTAGATGTTGTTGGTATAGTCATCGCGCGAGTGCCAGCTGTACCACGACTCCACGGCATAGAGAGCTTCCTCGGTCTGACCTGCCTCATACTTGCTGATAGGGTCGCCAATCTTGGAAGAACCGACCTCGCTTGCTATCTCCGTGCAACCGTCAATCAGAGCCTCGATGCAGTTCAGTGCGCTCTGATAGCCCTGTGTGCCGTCGTGAGACTTGAATATCTCGGCATAGCTATTGCCGCCATTGAAGCTCTCCGACCAGTCAGAGTACAGAGAGTTGGCATCCGAGCGCAGCAGAGCACCTACAGCCTGCATGTAGTTGCCCCATGCATCACCATAACCTGCTGCAACTGCGTCGCCATACTGCAGGGCATTGGGATCGCTGAATCCGTCTGTGCTTGTAGCAGAGATTGTGCGTGCCTTGCCGTCGAAGAATGTCAGGTACTCCAGCGTGTGGAAGCCGCGGACCTCCTGCTTTGCGGCGATGTTGTCATCATCCTCGTTGTAGTCGCCTGACCACTCCATGTCGTTCCACTGCTGCGACTGCAACAACTGCACTATGGCCGACTGGTCGAGAGGCCAGCTGTCCATGTTAGGGTCAAGACCCTTGTCGGCTACAGGTCCCCACAGGAATGCCTCACTGGTCTCCCACGGCTGACGCGCTGCGAGCCACGCATTGGCCAAAGCCTCGAAGTTGGCATCGGAAGGTGACTGGCGGAACGTCTGCACTGCACTGTTCAGGGCGTCGTTCTTGCTTGCCAGTTCCTTGTATGTGGGCAGTATCACATTGTTCACCACCTGCTGGATGACAGGGTCGAGCTGGGCCTGGGTGATGGCATAGGTCTTTTCGTCACCACCGCCATTTTCGTTGTTGTCATCGCTGCACGAAGCAAATCCGCAGGCCAAAGCCATAGCAAACAGGCCTGTCGCTAAAATGTTCTTTTTCATCTTGTCTTATTTGATTAGTTTTTCTTTAATATTTGTTTTCTCTCTACAATTTTCACTTTTGGAAGAACCAGCCCACGTAGGCAACAGCAATGCCGAACTCATTCTCGCTGTTATACAGCCCCTTGCCAAAGACCTTCTGCGTACCTATCTGACGCATGGTATAGTCGGCCTTCACCACGAGGTTGGACAGTGGCTTCCAGTTGACACCGAACTTCCACAGGCTGACCTGACAGCGTTTGTCCATTATCTGGTCCACATCGGCCTTCTGCTGCGGGTTATAGTATTCGTAGTGGGCGAAAGGATAGATCACGGGGAAGTTCTCCTTGCCCAAAATGGTCTTCAGATTGAAGCCTACCTCACCCATATAGGTCATCGAACCGCTGGCTATCGGCGTGAAGCGGCTGTAGGGCGACTTGCTGGAATAGGAGTTGTTGATGCGCCCTATTGCGGCGGCATGGCCTATGTGTCCTGTCATGAAGTTGGCGCGGGCGGTTACATACCTATTTATATACTGTGCGTCGGCAGTGAAGATGCGCACGGGTATCTTGCCTATCTGGTCGTAGGTTATCAGCTTGTCGGAATTGGCACCGGCATTGTTGACGAAGTAATAGGAAGCGCCGACACGCAGTCCTGGAACTCCGACGTAGTCCAAGCGGCCTATCCATGCCGGCGAACTGAAGTTATCGGTCTCGAACATTCCCTGACGGCCGCCGGCAACCCAGTCGTACTTGCTGAAGCCGTTAGGGTTAAGTCCCGCAACAATCATGGCCTGATAGTTGAACGCCGCATACCCCTTGCCGAAGCTGCCGAAGAACTCGATGCCGGTCTCATGCCATGTCGACGGCAGGAATGTGGTCTCGCCCTCGTTGCGCGTCGTGCCGAAGAAGTTGGTCGGCTCATGATGGCTGTTGGTCAGGCCGACAGGCAGAACCAAGTGACCCGCACGCACGTTGAACTGCGGAACGATGAGACGCGTGATGTGGAACTGCTCGAGGGCAACCTCACCGCCCTTCTCCATCTCCGACTCATATTCGCCGTTCTCGCTGCCGGTACCTGTCTCAAGCTCGTAGGCAGTTCCGGTGCCGCCGGCCTCGAACTCTATCTCCGCACCGAGAATCCACTTGTCAGAAAACTTGTAGTCGAGTGCAAGGATGAAGCGCGGCAGTGACACCTCGGCATGGTTTATCTTGGAGTTGCCCTTGTTGGAACCGCTCCAGCGGTTGATGCCGTAGTCCTTCCACGTGCCGAGCATCTCGCCGTAACCGCCCATGCGGAAACGCCAGTCGCCGTCATACTGCGTCGAGACTGTGGTATATGATGAATTGTTGCTGTCATTGTCGTCTGAAGAAGCCACAGACTTGGCGGGTTCGGCTGCACACAGGCTCTGCGCAGTCACCAGCACACCCATTGAAAAGATTGTTGCTAACTTGTTCATATCTCTTTCACGTATTTTTACCGCTGCAAAAGTATGAAGAGCCACAAACGCGGGGAATACCTAATTATTGCTAAAAAGGCATACCCAAGTAATCACCTGTAGGTACTGACTTGGAGAGGATATTGGACACAAACGACGGGCAACGATGAAACAAATGAATTGCCCCGTGGTTCTTGTCTGTGGAAAGGTTTGGTGGAGATGAGCGGTAGAAGGGACT
>CAVERK010000055.1:0-13969 GCA_963618035.1 bacterium | reverse complement strand
GGCGAACACCATCAAGTTCACCTTGGACTACATCTACGATGCCTACCTGACCTTTGAAAAAGAAGACATCGAGGCATACGGCATCGTCTACGACAAGGAGAAGGATCCTCTGACGTTCACCGTCGGCCAGCTTTCCGACAGTGAGGACCTGACTATCAACTTCATCCTTAACACCGTCGACGTTCTCGGCACGGTGAAGACCACAAGCCTCACAGCCACTGTGACTGTCGAGGGTGGCGATGTCACGATAGAGGATGAAGACGGCGGCATCATCGACTTGGATGCTGCAGAAAGCAACCGGTACTTCTTCATCGACCTTGCTAAGGCAGGCATCAACAACGAGGTATGGAAGAACAACTGCGCGAGTGTGAAATACGCAGGTCTGTTCGAGGATGCCGATTGCGAGGGCGACGCCATCTCCACAGGTGAAGGTGTCGACATCAGCCCGTCTATTGTAGGTGACGATGCCAAGACAGCCACTCAAATAAAGGTTCTCCTCCAGACTAATGTGAAGAAGGAGAACAATCTGTCTGCCAACACGCAGTACTACATCAAGCTCGAGTCCAAGACCGCCGGTGGTGCTACTATCGGCACCATCGTTGTCCCCGTCACGTTCAAGGCTTCGACGAGTGACAACGAAAGCATTAAGAAGCTCATCACGGACAATGTCAAGGAAGGGAAATATACAGTGAAGGACGGTGTCATCTACATCAACACCTACGGTGACAAGACTGTTGCACTGAGCGACTATATCAGCGGAGTGGTCGGTGTTGACACTAACAATAAAATCTATATCAGCTCTACTCAGGTAACGCTTGCTTTTGACGACAAGGTGGTTGTGGCCAAGGACGCATCCGGTAAGGATGTTACCTCCGCAGATGTTGCCGAGGTTAAGATTGTGAACGGCAGTCAGGTCAATATTGCACTCAATGAAGATTGTCAGGCTAAGCCCGACGAATCTTCGCCTGTTGTTGTCACAGGTAAGGACTACATCTATGCCGGCTATGGCAAGGATCTAACCATCAACGTCTCGTCAACGGAGGCATCTACCGTAGTAGGGTTCAAGGTAAAGGCTTCCTACAGCTTCAAGGTACGCATCGAAAGCCCCATCGCTGCCGGCACTGTCAAGGCTGCAAGCGCCATCAGTCTCTCCAACTCCGAGTTGAGCGGCGACGGAGCCAAGATTGTCAATAGCCAGTTCACTGCCAAGGATGTCTCCGGTAACGGATACTCCCTGTTCAAGAAAGGCTTATATAGTAGCGACCGCAACCCCGAATACTATCCAATAAATAGCACCAAGATCTCTGGAGTTACCTTCGGTGGCGGTACCTACGTAGCGGTCAGCGGCAGGACAGACGGTGACTTCGCCTATGACAGTGTAGAGGGTCGCATCACCTACAAGTACAAGGATGGCCAGTCTGTTACGACATTCCCACAGGAAGACAAGATTACGGTAACTGTTTCTGACAAGTACGGCTACACCAGCACGTTCACCGTTCCCGTGACCATTGTCGAGGAGTAACTATCTTTCGTGTAGCCTGTTACCGTCACGTATGTGGCCGGTAACGATTGCACGAAGACCCGAAACACAATAATAGTGACAATGAGGGCACGTACCACACACAAGGTACGTGCCCTCTGTTCTAAGAAGAAGAAGCCTCTCCCCAGCCCTCCCCTAAAGGGAAGGGAGCACCATCATCCCTGGGCTTAATGGGCAGGACTGGCGTTGCCCATAATGCCTATAATGCCTATTCTGCCCATAATGTACATCCACGGAGGGCGCGGCGCACCAGTCAGGGAAACAGCGGTTTTGCTCTCTTGATTTATCGGTTTGTCCTCCCTATCTTAGCAGCGATGAGTGCGACGGCCGCAAGCCCACCGACGAGCTGCACCCCGACACCGACGACTACGGCGGACTGCTTCAGGAGTTCAGGATATATTTCGACCTCGCCTATGAGCTGACCCACTCGGACATCGTCCCGCAGTGGAAGGAAGGCTCATCGTTCGGCAGACGCTGAAGCGTCAAGGTCGCGCCCCGTCATGGCGCAGACGCACGAGTCGCTCCACACGTTCTCGGCGGTCTCTATCATATCTATTATGGTGTAGATGGGCAGGATTATGCCCATTATGCCCACAGGTGCGCCGATGCCCGACATCAGGCTCAGCGTCATGAAGTAACACCCCATGGGCACCCCTGCATTGCCGATGGCAGCCACGACACTGAGCACGAGCCACAGCAGCATCGTCCCGATGTCGAGCGTCCAGCCGCCGTTCTGCATCAGGAAGAGCGATGTCACCAGTATGAAGGCCGCACAGCCGTTCATGTTGATGGTGGTGCAGATGGGCAGCACGAAACGCGACACCTCGCGCTTCACGCCAAGCCTCTCCTCGGCACACTGCATGGTGACGGGCAGTGTGGCTGCCGAACTCTTGGTGAACAACGCCATGACCACAGCCGGCATCATGCGCCCCAGCACACGCACGGGATTCAGACCGCGTGCCAGCAGGAACAGGGGCAGGACAATGAAGAACTGAAGGCAGTTGCCTCCCAGGACCACGAGCACATAGCGGCCGATGGAGTCCATGACCGTGCCGGCCGTGACCTGCGCACTGAGCTGCGCGGCGAACGCCACGATGCCGAGCGGCAGGCTCCAGATGAGTCCGCGTATCAGCGTGAACAGCAGCTCCTGAAGTCCGTTAAGCCCCTTGACCACGATGTCCCTGCCCTCTGACGGCTTCATGCGCGACAGCGCGATGCCGGCGGCGGCACTGAGCAGCAGGATAGACAGCACGTTGCCGTCGAGAAACGGACGGACGAGATTGTTGGGGACGACACTGAGCAGATGGTCTGTATAGGTCATGCTCTCCAGGTTCTGCGGCACAGCCCCTGCCCCACTCTGCGTCAGCGTCTCGGGAAGATTGCCAGGAGCGATGAGCACATAGAGGGCCAGCCCCACGGCGGCGGCACAGGTCGTGGTCAACAGCGTGTAGACCACGGCATGGCGAAACATCCTGCCGGCATTGACACCGGTGCCCAGACCGGCCAGCGTGGTCGCCACTGCCAGCGCAATGGTGGGCACGGCAAGCAGCTGGAACAGCCGCGTGTAGACGGTGGCGATGAAGTTCATGATTGTGTCGACGAAGCCTATGCCGAGAAGTCCCGTGACGGCTCCGACGGCGAGTGCCGCAATCCACAGCAGCATCTGTCTCTTCTGATTGTTCTTGTCCATGATTGTATTGACGGTATTTGTGTCCTGATGTGGGCGCAAAGTTACGGATTATTGTCTGCCCGACAAGAAAAACGCCGGCGGCACATCTGCTTCGCACGCAGACGGCCGCCGGCAGCAGGAAGGAGGGGCGGTGTCAGAAGCTGACGTTCACGCCTCCCATGAATGTGGCCTTGGGCATCGGAAACCCTGCATTGATCTCATACTTCTGCGCCAACAGGTTCTCGCCCTTGGCGTAGAGGGTCAGCACGCTGCTGACACGGTAGTTGACATCGGCATTCCACAGCACGAAGCTCTCCTTCTGTTCGTTGTCGCCGACAGCCGTGAACAGTCCGCTAATCCACTGCACACCGGTGTTGAACGCCCAACGGCCGTGGCTGTAGCCGACACCCCCATAGAGCTTGCTCTCAGGAGCGGCGACCACGTGGTTCTCCATGTGCAGTGCGCTGTAGTTGGCATTTGCAGTCCAGGCATCGTTGATGCGGTACGTGCCGTTCAGCTCAACGCCCCAGTTCTCTATCTCGCCGGTGTTGACATTGCGCGGACGGCCGTCGATGCGTTGCGTCTGTATCATGTTGTCGCCCTTGAGATAGAACACGTTGACACCATAGACAAGGCGGCTGTCGAGCAGACGCTGCGTGTACGACAGCTCGTAGTTCCACAGACGCTCGGCCTTCAGAGCGTCGTTCTGCGGCGGGAACATATACATCTCCCTCAGGTTCGGGAAGCGGAAGCCCTTGCTGACCATGGCCTTGACCTGTGCGTCCTGCGGCAGACGGAACGACAGTCCTGCCTGCGGCACCCACTCGGTGCCTGCCTGAGAATGGTGGTCAAGGCGCAGACCGGCATCGAGGGTCAGCCATGAGGCGATGTCCTGACGGAAGTCGACGTATCCGGCAACCTCGTTCTCCGACTTGTCGGCGTAGGTGTTTGTGGTCTCGCGTGTGGCGATGGACCTGTTCCAGGCATGACCCGTGATGTGCTGGAAGTCAATGCCGGCGGTGATGCGGTTGCCGTGGAACAGCTGCACGCTCTGATAGAGGGAGAAGCCCATCAGGGCATCGTTGGACAGATAATAGGCAGTCTGCGGACTCCCGCCGCCGGACAGGGAATAGCCGTCGTTTATCTTGTGGTGTCCCCAGTTGGCGAAGAGGCTCAGCGCACCTGAGGTCTTGTCGTAGTGGTTCTCCAGCGCGGCGGAGGCTGCACCGCGCGTGATCCACTGCGTGGCATCGGCAATCGGGTTGCTCACCGTTCCTGGATTGTGCGTCTTGAAGTGGGTCATGTTGATGTCGGCGTAGGCTCTCCAGTTGCTGCCAAGCTCATAGCCGACCTTGCCGTAGCCGCCGAACTGCTCGAAGGCCATGTTGCTGCGGTGTCCGTCGGTACGGTTGTATGATGCCGACACGACGCTGCTGAACCTGCCGCTGCGCACGCGGTTCGTCGCCTCTGTCTGCAGAGTGTTGTATGAGCCGTAGCCCACGTTGACGTTGGTGTTCACGCCGTCGTCCTGCATCTTGCGTGTGACGATGTTCACCACGCCGCCCATGGCGTTGGAGCCGTAGAGCAGCGATGCCGGTCCGCGCAGAACCTCGACCTTGTCGGCAAGGAACGTCTGGTAGACATCGGCCACCGGATGCCCGAAGATGCCCATGTATTGCGGATGCCCGTCGATGAGCACCATCATCCGTCCTGAACTGGCACTGATGCCCCGCAGGGACATGCTGCCCGAGCCGCCGTCGGACACGGCATATCCCAGTATGCCACGGCTCGTCACGAAAAGGCCAGGCACCTGCTCGCTGAGTGTAGGGAGCACGGACGGGCGGTTGTCCTTTATCAACAGCTGCCTGTCAAGGGTCGTTATCGTCATCGGCAGGTGTCGGATGTCGGTCGCATTGCGCGTGCCGGTGATCACTACCTCATCGGTCTGATAGTCGCGCGACACGTCTTTGTCGCTGCTGTTCTGTGCTGCTGCCGGCAGAACAACACCGGCAAGCAATGATGCAATCAAAAGTCTCTTCATTTGTATCTTGAATTTTGTTTGTACTCTATTTGTCACCAATACCCTCATGTCGGGACGTGCAAAGTTATGCCGAAGCGGTGCCTTTTCCGTAACTTTGCGGCGTCAAAAGGAAAAAGCTGCGGATATGGAAGAAAAAAGAGCCGAATTGAGGGGACTGGGAAACAAGACCGTCTACCGTCAGGACTATGCGCCGGAAGTGTTGGAGACATTCGACAACAGACATCAGGACAATGACTACTGGGTGCGCTTCAACTGCCCCGAGTTCACGAGCCTGTGCCCCATAACGGGGCAGCCAGACTTTGCCGAGATACGCATCGCCTACATCCCCGCCGTCAGGATGGTGGAGAGCAAGAGCCTGAAGCTGTATCTGTTCAGCTTCAGGAACCACGGAGCTTTCCACGAGGACTGTGTGAACATCATAATGAAAGACCTCATCCGCCTCATGGAGCCTAAGTATATAGAGGTGACGGGGTTCTTCACCCCGCGCGGCGGCATCTCCATCCATCCGTATGCCAACTATGGCCGTCCTGGCACGAAATACGAGACCCTCGCTGCCGAACGCCTGGCAAGACACGAATGACGATGCAGGCGGCGGGACTGAATGAGAAATCTCCTTGGCTTAATGGACAACGTCAATGAGCTTGCATCCCAAAGCCGTTTCTATCTTGGCAATGGTCTGCATGGTGAAGTTGTGTCTGCCTGTCAGCCATTTGGAGATTTCCGACTCTCTCTTGTTAAGCTGTCCGGCAAACTCTTTTTGGGTGAGTCCTTTCAGCTTCAATATCTCACCGATGCGCTCCGCAATGCCATACGAAAGTTCAAATTCGGCTTTCTGTTCCGCAGGAACTGCCGCAAGGCACTGTCTGAATAAATCATTCTTTATCATAGACGTTCCTCCTGTTGTCGTTTTGCTCTATCGTTTTCAATCTTACTTCTGTCATAGCGTAGTCGTTGTTAAAATTCACTGCAAAGTTAAGAATTAAAATTGGATAGCGTTCACTTTCAAGTGAAGATTTATGAAGGGCTCACGATTTATTGCAATAACAAACAGACGGGAGGCGGCTACGCGCAGCGGACTGTCAATGGTTCGGGCGTTCGGTCTTGTCCTCTTGCCACGCATACAGCTTCGCTATGAGTGCTCCGCTGATGTTGTGCCACACCGAGAAGATGGCTCCAGGCACCGTGGCCATCGGATACATGGCAAAATGGACAGCCGCCAGCGAGCTGGCAAGTCCGCTGTTCTGCATGCCCACCTCAATGGATATGGCGGAACACTTGCTGTGAGGCAGCCTCAACAGGCGGCTGATGCCGTAGCCAAGTGCCAGACCGCAGACATTGTGAAGCATCACCACGGCGACAATCAGCACGCCGCCCACAAGCAGCTTCGCGGCATTGGCACTGACAACACTGCCGACAATCAACGCTATCATTACCGACGACAGTGCCGGCAGACGGGCAGCAGCTTTCCTGGTGAACCCAGGGGACAGCTTCTGCACGGCGAAACCCGCTATGATGGGGAGGATGACGACCTCAATGATGCTCAGAAACATGCCCAAGGCATCGACCTGTATCCTCTCGCCGGCATACAGGAGCATGAGCAGCGGTGTCATCACGGGCGCGAGTACGGTGCTGACGGTTGTCATCCCGACAGACAGGACAAGGTCGCCCTTCGCAAGAAAAGTCATGACATTTGATGCCGTACCGCCAGGACAGCAGCCCACAAGGATGACCCCGACGGCCAGCTCGTCGCTGAGTCCGAACAGCCGTGCGAGCAGGAAAGCGGTCAGAGGCATGATGATGAACTGTGCGGCACTGCCGACAATGATGTCGCGCGGACGTGTCAGCACGACCTTGAAGTCATGAGGGTCGAGTGTCAGTCCCATGCCGAACATGATGAAACCGAGCATCGGCGTGATCCACGATGTGGAAATCCAGTTGAACGTCCACGGTTGGTACAGCGACACAGCCGCCACAACGACGACTATGGCCGCGAAGTATTTCGATATGAAGTTGCAGACTCTCTGTATCAGCATTGTGTCTTTATTGTTTTTGTTTCAGTATCTTCCCCAATAGAGCATCGTCGGTTTCGGGGAGTATGCGCCTGAGATGCGCCATCAATATGTCAAAGGACTCACGGGGACTGCGGTCTACATGGCATGCCTCCCTGCCGAAGCGGCTTTCGGCTGTGGTCAGCAACGCCCAACCCCATCCGTATTCCTTGCCGTCATGGCCGTGGGGATAGACGAAGTCTTCGGTCACGATGTATCCGGCATTCTGCAGGCGTGCCACGTAAGCGTCGAAGCGTCCGCGCATCTTGGGGCCGGTGAACCCGCAGGCTCTGCGCAGGTCGCGTGTAATCATGCTTCCGCCCTCCGAGAGCGCGTACAGGATGGCTTCTTCGATGCTTCCTTCTTCAATCTGAGGCGAGATGCTGCGACGCCAGTTGCAGAAGTCCGGCCACAGCCTTTTGCTAATGAACGCCGCCTTGCCCAGCACGAACTTGCCGTAGGCGCAGCCGGTCTCCTGTATGGCTCCGCCCTTCCACTCCCAAAGCGGCCACTCCCAGCCGCCGTCGGGCAGAACTGTGTAGTGGCACTCTTCCGATGTCAAGTCTTCAGCCGACCAGCCACGGATGCCGACAGGCAACAGCGGCAGGATGCCCCATTCCTCTATGGCCTCTTCCAGTTCGGGACACGTGTATATCTTCTTCATTTCTGCGAATAATAGGCATCGGCGCGAGCCAGCGTGTCGGGCTTGCCGATGTCGAACCAATGTATTTCCGGTTGTCTGTATGCCGCAAGCGGCAGGCGCGTGCAGACATCGAGGTAGAACGGCATTATGGGGAACGCTCCCTGCCACTCGGTGCCTGTGCCCATATATCCGAATATCTCCGGCGAGAGGACGTGGATGCCGCCGAATGCCAGCTCACAGCATCTGCCCTCTTCGGGTACGAAGCCCTGCGGACGCACCTCCCCTGTCGACAGGTTCGTCCATCCGCACAGGCGAAGTCCGCCGTGCCCGTCGGCGGAGCCATCGTCCTTTCTGAATATGAGCTTGCGCGAAGTGTCGCGGTCGCTGACGAGCAGCGTTGCCGCCGCCGTGCCCGAGAGGTGCTGTCGGTACATGGCCGTCAGGTCCACGTCGCTGGCTATGTCGACATTGTGTACAAGGAAAGGCTCGCTGCCGTCGAGAAACGGACGTGCCTTCAGGATTCCGCCGCCGGTGTCGAGCAGGCGGCCGCGCTCGTCGCTGATGTGCAGCGTCACGCCAAACGCCGAGTTGGCATCGAGAAAGCACAGGATTTGCTCGCCAAAGTGGTGGATATTGACCGTTATCTCCGTGAATCCCGACTCCTTAAGCCGCAGGATGACGCGCTGAAGCATGGGGATTCCGCCGACAGGCACAAGAGCCTTGGGCATCCTGTCGGTCAACGGCCGGAGGCGCGAGCCGACACCCGCTGCAAAGATCATCGCTTTCATAGTCCGTGGGCGTTGAGCGTTTGGTGTATATCCTGCTCGTTGTGGTGCAGCTGCACCCCGATGCCGAACTTGCCGTTGATGTGTTCCGCCATGTGCTGCGCTGCATACACCGAACGGTGCTGGCCTCCTGTGCAGCCGAAGCACACCATCAGGCTTGTGAAGCCACGGCGCATATAGCGTTCCACCGCCGCATCGACCAGCGCGTAGGCGTGTTCCAGAAACGGCTGCATCTCGCCGCAGCTCTCGATGAAGTCAATGACAGGACGGTCGAGACCATTGAGGCTCCTGAACTGTTCCAGCCGTCCTGGATTGGTGATGGCACGGCAGTCGAACACGAAGCCGCCGCCATTGCCGCTGCGGTCTTGCGGGATGCCGCCTTTCCTGTAGCCGAAGCTGAAGACCGAGACCACGAGCGGCGGCTTGCCGTCGGACATGCCGGCGGCTGCTGCCGGAGCTGCGGCATCGAACTGCGGCAGTGCCACGAGTTGCCTCAGGAGGCTGTCGAGATAGGGATATTCGGCGAAACTGCCGCCGCACAGCAGCTGTCTGAGATTTCTGACAGCAAACGGAATGCTTTGTATGAAGTGGGTCTTGTGCTCGAAACGGCCACGGAAGCCATACGCGCCGAGCACCTGTAGCGTGCGGAATAGCACGAAGTGGCGCAACATCCGCTCGAAGTGATCGCGGCCGACGCTGTGGTACGTCTGCAAGGCATTGAAGTATTCGTCGACAAGTTCTGCACGCAAGTCATCGGGGAAGTTCGCCCGAGCCTGCCAAAGGAACGATGCCACATCATAGCAGTACGGCCCGCGACGACCGCCCTGATAGTCGATGAGCCACGGCTCCCTGCCGTTGCGGAGCATCACGTTGCGGCTCTGGAAGTCGCGGTACATGAAGCTGTCGCAGCGTTCTGACAGCAGTACACGCGCCATTGCCTCGAAGTCGTCCTCCAGACGGTCTTCCTGAAACTCCAGTCCGGCGGTCTTCAGGAAGCAGTACTTGAAGTAGTTCAAGTCCCACAGCACACTGCGGCTGTTGAACTCGGGCTGCGGATAGCAGCGGCTGAAGTCCATGCCCTCAGCCCCCACGAACTGCACGCGCGGAAGCAGCCGCATGACCTCGTGCAGCAATGCTTTCACGTCGTCGCTGAAGCGTCCTGTCTGCCGTCCGCTGCCGATGGCGTCGAAGAGCGACGTGCTGCCGAGGTCTTCCTGCAAGTAGCACGACGCGTCGTCGCTCTGCGCCAGTATCTGCGGCACAGGCAGTCCCTGCTGCCGGAAGTGGCGTGACATATACAGGAAAGCCCCGTTCTCCTCCACCGAAGTACCTACGGCTCCAATCGCCGTCGTGCCGTCGGCGGCAGTGAACCTGAAGTATTGCCTGTTGGAACCCGACGCGGCAAGTTTCTGCACGCTCTGCGGCTCACGGCCGCTGTAGCGCATGTATAGATCCGTCAACTGTCTGTCCTGCATGTCTCTCTCTCTGCATTTTGCGCGCTAATATAGCCCTTTTTCACAGGCACGGAGGCTCGGCGGCAGGATTTTATTTACCTTTGTGGGACGTATGCGTAGACTGCACCCCATAATGTTTGCCGGTACGGGCAGCGACGTCGGCAAGAGCGTCATTGCCACGGGCTTCTGCCGCATCTTCCTGCAAGACGGCTACTCTCCTGCACCCTTCAAGGCACAGAACATGGCACTGAACTCTTTTGCCACGCCCGAGGGCTTTGAGATCGGGCGGGCGCAGGCGGTACAGGCCGAGGCGGCAGGCATCCCGTGCCATACGGACATGAACCCGCTGTTGCTGAAACCGCAGTCCGACCACACAAGTCAGGTGGTGCTGAACGGCAAGCCTGTCGGCAACCGCAACGCCTACGACTACTTCCGTAACGACGGGCGCGAGGAACTGCGTGCCGAAGTGTGCAGGGCTTACGACCGCCTTGCGTCGAGGCACAACCCCATAGTGCTGGAGGGAGCAGGGAGCATTTCGGAAATAAACCTGCGCGACACGGACATCGTGAACATGCCAATGGCGATATATGCCGGTGCAGACGTGATTCTCGTTGGCGACATCGACCGTGGAGGAGTGTTCGGCAGCGTCTATGGCACCATGGAACTGCTGACACCAGAGGAGCGCAGACACGTCAAGGGCATACTGATAAACAAGTTTCGCGGCGACCTCCGGCTGTTCGACACTGGCGCAAGGATGATTGAAGACTTGTGCCGCGTGCCGGTCATCGGCGTGGTCCCCCACTTCAACGACATATATATAGAGGAGGAAGACAGCGTGGCACTGGCAGCGAAAAGCCGTCAGGCGGAACACGGGAAGGTGAACATCGCCGTGGTGCTGCTGAGGCATATCAGCAATTTCACCGACTTCAACGTGCTCGAACATGACCCGCGTGTGCACCTGTTCTACACGAACAATACGGACGACATCGGGAAAGCCGACATCATAATACTGCCAGGCAGCAAGAGCACCATCGACGATCTGTACGAGATGCGGCGCAACGGCGTGGCACGGGCGGTGATTGAGGCGCACCGCAAGGGCGCGACCGTTCTCGGCATCTGCGGCGGCTACCAGATGATGGGCATCGAGGTGCTCGACCCCAATCATGTGGAGGGCGACATCGAGCGGCTGCCAGGGCTGTCGCTGCTGCCGCTAAGCACGACAATGACCGTGGAGAAGGTGACGCGGCAGGACAAGTTCCGCCTCGCTGTCGCCGAAGCCGGAAGCGAAGACACCATGGAAGGCTACGAGATACACATGGGAGACACGCATCCTGTCTCCGAAGCAGGGGCTTCGCCGCTGGCGGTCTTCACGGACGGACATACGGACGGATATTATGCCGACGGCACCTGCATGGGGACGTACATACACGGCATCCTCGACAACCACGGCTTCGTGGACTTCCTGCTGCGGCCATTCGCGAAGAAGATTGGCGAGGCAGGCAGGGACTTCGACTATCGGGCATTCAAGGACAGTCAGTATGACAAGCTGGCGGACCATATCCGCCGCCACGTCGACATGGATCTGGTCTACAAAATACTTACAGACAATGATTGAGGGACACGGCGATGACATATACAGATACGGCGGAGCACCGAAGACGAACTTCAGCTCCAACGTCTACAGCCATGCCGACCTGTCGGGCTTGAAGTCGCATCTCGCGCATCGGCTCGACATCATCGGCAGCTATCCCGAGCCGGAGGCCTACAGCCTGGAACGCGCCGTGGCACGCCACTGCAACATCCCTCCAGAGAACGTGATGGTCACGTCGGGGGCTACCGAAGCCATCTACCTGACGGCACAGACATTCCGTGGCACGGAAGCGGCTGTTCTCCAGCCCACGTTCCGCGAGTATGCCGATGCGTGCACCATCCACGGCTGTCGTGTGATGTCGCTCTACAGGCTTCCGGCGGCAGACTCCGGCTACCGCTTGCCGCACAGCATACGGATGTGCTGGATCTGCAATCCCAATAACCCCACGGGAACGGTGCCCGACAAGGACCATGTGCTGAACCTCATCGGCAGCAACAGGGAGGTGCTGTTCGTCTTCGACCAGTCGTATGAAGACTTCACGCTGCGTCCGCTGCTCTCTTCTGCCGAAGCACTGGAGTTCGACAATGTGCTGCTGCTGCACAGCATGACGAAAAGATACTGCGTCCCTGGCATCCGTCTGGGCTACATCACCGGCAACGACGGACTGCTCTCGCGACTGCGCACAAACCGCATGCCGTGGTCGGTCAACGCTGTCGCCATAGAAGCCGGCCTGTATCTCCTCGAACACGGCATCGGCAACATGCCTCCGCTGGAAAGCCGTCTGCTCGAGGCACAGCGTCTGCGCAGCAGGCTCAACGCCCTCGGAGCACTCGAGGCGTGGAACACGGACACGCACTTCATGCTGGTGCAGCTGCACACCGGACGCGCGGCGGCACTGAAGGACTACCTGATGCACAGCCACGGACTGCTGGTCCGCGACGCGTCGAACTTCGAGGGGCTTGACGACCGCTTCTTCCGCATCGCGGCACAAGACCCCGACGAGAACGACGCACTGGTGCAAGCCGTTGCAGACTGGCTGATGGAATGACGGCACGGATATTGACGGAGGACACAAAGCGCGATGATGACTGAAACGATACTGGCGGCACTGCTCCTCGGCTGGCTCATGGATCTTGTCTTTGGCGATCCGCCGCGCCTGCCGCATCCTGTCGTGCTGTTCGGGCGCATGATTTCGTTCATGGAGCACCGCCTCAACCACGGCACGCACCGCAGGCTCAAAGGGGCGTTCATGGCGGTCACGCTGGTTCTTGTCGTGTTTTTCGGCACGTGGGCACTGCTGACGCTGTGCGTCAGGATGTCCGGACTGCTGGCATTCATCGTGCAGGCCACGCTGATATTCTTCTGTCTTGCCGGAACGACGCTGATACGCGAGGTGCGCAGCGTGTTTCACGCCTTGGACCGCTCGCTCGACGACGGCCGACGGCAGGTGGCACGCATCGTGGGGCGCGACACGTCACAACTCAGCGCACAGGAAGTGCGTGCTGCCGCCCTCGAAACGCTGGCAGAAAACCTCAGCGACGGTGTCGTGGCACCGCTGTTCTGGCTCATGATAGGCGGCGTTCCAGGCATGATGGCATACAAGATGGTGAACACCATGGATTCGATGGTCGGCTATCACACCGAACGCTACATTGACTTCGGCTGCTTCGCCGCACGGCTCGACGACGCGGCAAACTATCTGCCGGCACGCCTCACGGCTTTCCTCATGCTGCTCGGCATGTGGCGGCCCGACCTGCTCGGCTTTGTCCGCCGCTTCGGACGTTGCCACGCCAGTCCCAATTCGGGCTATCCTGAATCCGCCCTTGCCGGCATACTCGACTGCCGCTTCGGAGGCCCGCACTACTACTTCGGCGAACTTTTCCCGAAACCGTACATCGGTACCAACGACCGCGAGCTGACCACCGCCGACATGCTCGTTGCCGTGCGCGTCAACCGCCGCGCCGAAGTGCTGATGGTGCTGCTGTGTTCTGCCGGCTGCCTGCTGCTGTAATACATAAAATATGTTAAAGCTGCAAGTGTTAAGAAATCTTGATTACAACCTCTAAACGTTAAATCTCGCCCTCAGCGAAGCCTTCATAAGAGCATCAAAGTGTTCTAAAAAGGAACTGAAGTGGACTATTTTGACGCATCGCGAAGGGTCGGAAAACTTATCCCGATGGTGCTACAAACTTATCCCG
>CAVERK010000054.1:0-14075 GCA_963618035.1 bacterium | reverse complement strand
CTGAAGAAATCTATTAGCCTCTTCGGCAAAGTTGGTTAACTCTTTGGGCAGTACCATACGGTTGGTACTGCAGTACCATATAGTCGGTACTGGCGTACCGATTAACTGGTACTGGCGTACCGACTAATCGAAACAAAAAGGAGTACTGGGAGAGAGGGAGACAGCAAACAGTAGCCCGACAACAAGAGAAGGATATGCGGGTTCGGGATATTGGACAGCAATACTTGCAGATTACCCGTGTCCGTCTCTTAGTAAGAGGTGGACAAGACCTTGAAAAACAGCTGCAAAGGTAATCTTCATTCGCAAAACACCCATAGGTGATGGGTGTTAAAAGATGCGAAATGTTCTTCTGGACTACAGCATGACGGTCTTGTCCACCTCTTACTAAGAGACGGACAGCTTTTTGAAGTATGCACGGACGCGTATCGCATTGATACACAGTTATAAGGCTTGATTGCCGGACGGCTGCTTCAATACAAGAAGACCTGATTTTAAGGTAAGTGGTTATGAAGAGTTTTAGCAATAGGTCACAGCATGAGGCGTATCGTTCGGGCAGGTCGTCGGACCGCCTGAATGTGCTCCTGCATTGGCGGGTGCTGTTCCTGATGCTGACCCTTTGCTGCTGTTTCATTGGCGGAGCCAACGCACAGAGTGTGGCACTCAAGACCAACGGACTCTATTGGGCAACCACCACACCGAATATCGGACTTGAGGTGGCGTTCAACAATAAGTGGACACTTGACCTTTCGGGCGGCTACAACCCCTGGACATTCAGCGACGACAGGAAGATGCGCTTCTGGTTAGTGCAGCCAGAACTGAGGTACTGGTTCTGCGAGAAGTTTGAAGGACACTTTGTCGGTATGCACCTCCATGGTGCGCAGTTCTTCGGCGGCTTCAAGGAGAAGCGTTATGACGGATACCTTGCCGGAGGCGGCATCACCTACGGCTACGACTGGATTCTCTCGCCCCACTGGAACATGGAGGCTGCCGTCGGCATCGGCTACGCACGGCTGTGGTATGATAAAAGCCCCCGCATCCCATGCGTGAAATGTATGGTGCACGAGCGCGATAACTACTATGGCCTCACGAAAGCCGCCATCTCCCTTGTCTATTTATTCTGAAAGATAGAGATATGAAGAGGAAACGACTATACACTCTTGTGCTCGCAGCCGCCACGGTGGGACTGTTTGCCGGTTGTGCCTCCGGACGGAAGGCAGGGGAGACAGTGACCGTCAGTCCGTCGCCTGCGTCGCTGGTGCCGGACAGTAGCGGACAGATGCGGATGGACGTGCTCTTCCGTGTCCCCTCTCATTACCTGTCCAAGCGTAGCCGCCTGGTGATACTGCCCGAACTGGTGGTGAACGACAGCGTGAAGGGCGAATATCCGCCCATAGTGCTCGATGCACCCGTCTACAGCAAGAAGAAGGAACGCATGGCGGTGCTTGAGGGCTATGCCGACCCGTATGCGGAGCATGCCGTGGCTGTGGACCGTCCCTCCCATTCCCTTGAACTTCCGTACAGCCAGACTGTGCAGCTGCCCGAAGGTACCGACAACGCCCGTATCGTGGGTGTGGTGACCACCGACGGCTGCGGAGAGTGTACCGGCATCGACACGATAGACATTGCCACAATCAGTAATGTCACCACCCTGATTGACGTGAAGAAGTCGCTCGACCTCGTGTGGATAGAGCCTGAGTTCGTGATACGTCCCAAAGTCGTGAACGGAAAGGGCGAAGCCAACCTGCAGTTCGTCATCAACAGGCACGACATCAATCTCTCCATGGGAGACAACCGCAAGGAATTGGAGAACATGGTGCAGACGCTTGCTCCGGTGCTGAACGACACGCTTGCCACACTCACCTCGTTCGACATCTATGGCATCGCTTCTGCCGACGGACCGCTGACATTCAATACCTCCCTTGCCCGCCGCCGTGCGGAGTCAGCCGTCAGCTGGCTTGCCGACCGTCTTGACCTCCGTCCGGAGGTGAGGCGCATGATTACCGTCGGTTCACGTCCCGAGGGCTGGCAGCCCGTGCTCGACGCGATGATTGCCGACGGCAATCCCGACTCGGTGGCAGTGAAGAATATCCTTGAGAAATACCCCGACGCCAACGACGACGTGCAGGAATACTACATACGCCGCCTGCCGTGCTGGAATGAGATACGCAACAAGTACCTGCAAAAGGCCCGTAAGGTGGAGTGCCTGTATAGCTACACCATCAGGAGCTTCACCGACGACGCTGAGTTGCTGGATATGTACGGGAAGCGTCCCGATGCCTTCAACGAGGACGAGCTGCTGCGTGTGGCTGCCCTCTCCGACAGCCATGAGAAGAAGAAGGAGGTCTACACCACCATCATGACCTACTTCCCGCAGTCGCATACGGCAGTCAACAACCTCGCTGTGCTGTGGCTGAGGGAGGGGAACGAGCAGAAAGCCCGTGAGGTGCTCGCCACCCTCAGTGAGTACTCCCCCGAGACGCTCAACACGCTGGCGGCAAGCTATGTCTATGCCGGCGACTACGAGCGTGCCATCGAGCTGCTGCAGGAGGTCGAACTGCCCGAAGCACGTTACAACCTCGGCCTGATAAGAGCCAAGCAACGCAGGCTGCAGGAGGCATACGGGCTGCTGCGTCCGTTCGGCGACGTGAACAGTGCCATTGCCACACTGAGCGTGAACCGCAACGACGAGGCGAAGCAGATGCTTGATACACTCGACGACGACAGTCCGGTGGCAGAGTACGCCCGTGCGCTCACTGCCGCCCGTATGCATGAACATACCGTTTTCTACGACCGTCTCACCCGTGCCTGCACGGATGGAAGGCTGCGCAGCCGTGCCGCCGGAGAACCGGATTTCCATCCGTACCATGAGGAAGAGCCGTTCCGCGCAATAGTGAACACAACGACAAAAGGCGGAGAGTGATGAAGAGTATATCCTGTTTATGCTGTCTTCTGTTGGCGTTCAGCTCTTGCATACGCGACGAGATCCCACCCTGTCCGGCTCTCTCCGTGCAGATAGGCGTGAAGGACAAGAACTACTTCAACGTGCGCAAGGTGGAGCAGGAGACGACGTTGGGCGAAGACCTCGCTTTCAGGGAATACGTCCCCACGCTGTATTATCGTCTGTGTCCGCTTGGGAGCAACGAGCCGGTGGCAGAGCAGGAACTGCTTGAGGTGACGGGTGATGAGAGAGAGTATGCTGTCCGGTTCAGCGACGACCTGCCGCACGGCACCTACGTGCTCACCGTGTGGGGCGGAATGAAGGACATGTCGTCGCTGGATGCAGACCGCACCGTCCTCAATCTCCACCCCGAAGGCACGGAGGGTGATGACGTGTATATGACCAACGACACACTGGTCTATGATGCATGGAACTACGACTACACCGTGGAGATGGAACGCACGAAGGGCAAGCTCATAGTGCTTGCCGCCAACCTGCCGGATGACATACGGTGGTCGGGACAGACCGACGACGGGCTCTTCCGCACCGTGGACCGTAGCTTCGGCTATTCAGGCACGACGAGTGTCCACACAGCAGGCGAATGGACTTCTGCCGAGGAGGTGATAATGACGAAGACCATGCTGGGCCCGTCGCTGCATACTGACGGAACGGTGCAGAAGATGCAGCTCTATGATGCGCCCGACAGGACGGTGCCTGCGGCAGTGCCCGACGATGTGCAGATCACTATGCGGCGCAATGAGCTGACAGTGCTGAAGTATGTCTACGAGGATGGACGCTTCTCCATCTACGTCCTGGTGGACGACAACTGGGAGAAGGTACACGGCATGGTGATTGACTGATAATCATAAGTAAAATATATAAGTGTTTGTTAAAAGGTTGTTTAATACAAGTTTTTTAGAGTAAAGATGAACAGAAAATGTTTCAGAGCAGCCTGTCTGCTGACAGTGGCAGCGGCTTTTTCATCATGCAGCAGTGATGATGTGATAGACAACGGCAATATCGTCATCAACGAGTCGGCACAGACCATCACACTGGCAGTAGCCAATGCCGGCGACAACTTCATTGCCACCCGTGCGGCACGTTCCCTCTACAGTTCTGATGCCCTGCAGGACATCAACAAGGTGAAGGTGGTGATCTACAGATTGGGTGACACTCCGGATGGAGTGACTAAAAATGAAGATCTCACAGAGACCAACATGAGTTCCTTCACGCTGTACGGAAGCAAGTCCATCGTTGCCCAGAAGGTATTCTCACCGTGGATGAACAGCGGTGTCAGCAACGAGTACAGCAACTCAAGCAACGGAAACGGCCGTCAGGCATCATGGACACTCTCTACAGCAGACCAGATCACGGAAGAAGGCGTGTATATGGCATACGCCGTGGGATACAACGACAGCGAGTATGCAGCCGTCACTTCATTTGACGGTGCTACCAAGAGCAGCAACTTCACCTTCCCTTTGAGCATAGCGCAGAACACAGTAGAAACTGGTGTAGCCCCCGTCTATGAGGTCTTCGCGGGCAGTGCACCGTTCGTCATAACCAAGAAAGCCGTTGCGGATGGTAGCTCGGACTATTCTTATCAGTTCAACGTGGCATTGACGCTCCACCGTCAGGTGGCAGGCACCATCGGCTACTTCACCAACATCCCTGTGGCGGGCAATGCCGACCATGCCGACAAGGTAGGTGCCAAGCTGCGTCTGGTGGCTTCGGGCAAGAGCGGCAACACCGTGTTCGCAGGCTTCAACAGTGCTTACACGGGTGGTGCAGGTGAACCTGCTACTGATGCAACAGTGAAGTATGTGGTGAACGGCTATAATAATAGCAGTGCTGCGCCGACGTATGATGCCAAGTTCTACGGGGCAAGCGACAACAATGCCTACACTGTCTATGAGGTGGCATTGAAGGATTGGTTCAACGGTACTACAGGTACTGCTACCGTAGGTGGTACTGCTGTCACCATGGACACCAACAACGACGGTATGCTGAACAGCAACGATGACTGGAAGAATCCGCTCGATAGCGAAAACAAGAAGCCAGGCGTGAGAAAAGGTACAGTGCTTGGCAGCTCGTTCCTCTTCCCCTTCGAGATGATTGCCGACATGCCGACATTCCAGTTGCAGCTGCTTTCTGACGACGGAACAATCATCCGTTACTGGAACATCCGTCTGCAGACCGCGACTTCTTCTACTGATTCGCAGATTGGCAAGAAGGCAACTATAGTGGCAGCAGCCGGTACTACCTCCGATAACACCGTAGAGGAAAACTTCGTCAACTACAGCATCCTCCGCAACCATCTGTACAGCATCGGTACGAGAAACAATGGTGACGGCGGTGGCAACGTAACCCCAGACTCAGACAAGGACAAGGCACAGCCTCTGAACAACGAGACGCTGATCTTGCGTGTGAACGACAACTGGGAGATGATCCACGAGATGGACATCGACTGATGGGGATAACGATGAATGTCCCAAACAGATAAGCAGTGAAGAGAATACTACAGATTGCAACCCTCTGCCTCTCGCTCCTTGCGGGTGTCTGTGCCGGTTGTGCGGACGATGACATAGAGACAATCCACGGGCAGAAGCATGCCCGTGGAAATATCGTCCTGCGCATCGGCACGGAGTCGCGCATGCAGACGCGGACGGCGTTGGCAGGTTCGTACAATCTGCATCATGTCCGTCAGGTATATGCCATACTCTATGAGGGCACGGGCGACGCAGCCACTTATGTCTGCCACCATGACCTGATGTGGAGCCCGAAGGATTCGACAGACTACAGTGATGGGGTGGTGCAGGAGAAGGTGTTTGAATTTGCAGTGCCGTCAACACTCCAGTCGGGCAAGGAATGTACGCTGTTGTGCGTCGGACTGGACGACCTCTCGGGCACGACCTATGGGCTGACGCTCGATGCAGACCAGACTCCGTCGTTCTTGGCAAAGGGCAAAACGCTCGCAGATGCCAAGGCCGTACTGGTAACAGACGGGTCAATGCTCAGATCGGAGCTGTTTGCCGGATGGGAGAGCTTCACATATTCCAGGGAGGATGACGAGGACGATGAGGAGAACACCGTGGAGGTGGAGCTGACACGCCGCGTGGCGGGTGCATACGCTTATCTGAAGGACATTCCGGTCAAGGTAAACGGAAAGGAAGTGAAGTTCATCCAGTGGGTGCTGGGCAATAGCCCCACGACAGAGATAGGACTGGCACGGGTGGAACGGACTGTCGGCAGCACACTGCCTGACGACTTCGGCACAGGAGAGAATACAGCCGCTGATGCCAAGGTGCTCGACAAGCTGGCTTTGGAGGATATTGCGACAGCCAATGCCTCTACCAATCTCTATGACATAAAGGAAGACTACACGACCGGTCTTGGACTGTCAGAACAGACGCTGCTGCTCAGTGCCTACCTCCTGCCAATGAAGTATGGTACCAACGGCACACTGGCTGTGCAGCTCCTTGACGAGTCCGGCGGACTGATAAAGGAATTCCCTGCGCAGTGGACCAAAGCACCGACGGCAGCAGGGAGCGCGACCAATTATTCCATCTATCCCAACTACGTCTATCATGCCGGCACACGTTCGGCAGACAGCGACCGTCCTGCAAGCCTTGCGGGCTACCGCATCGAACTGGTGGTGCAGCCCTGGAAGGAGGTGACCATAGAGACGGAGTTTCCCAAGGTGCCGCTCGAAGCCACCATCGACTATGACAAAAATTCCTCGTCCTACATCTACGACTGCATCAACACGACGGACAAGATGACCATCATGCCGTCGCTGCTGAAGCGTGGATGGAAGCTGACCTTGGCCTCGGAAGACAACGACGGGAACATAGACCTCACCGGCACGTGCGACTGGATCTACTTCGTTAAGTCGGACGGCAGCTACACACAGACATTAACCTCGTCCGACTATACTGCCGGCACCGAACAGGCAGTGGAGATTACCTTCAGGCTCAATGACTATGTGGAGAAACGCACCTACAACCCCTCGACAGCCGACGGTCAGGCAGCTATCAATAGCGACTGGCGGCGTGCGAGGATTGTGCTGGAGACGGACGAGAGCAGCCTGTCCTCCTACATCTCCATCCGGCAGTACAATGCGATTACGGTGTATGTGGGGTACAATAAGACAGAGTATCCACGCGGCTTCAGCCGCTACGACTACGGCGTGGTGAGGGATAAGGACGGTAACGTAACCACACAAGGGCATCTTGGCTATTGGGGATTCTGGACTTCCGCTTTTGGTCTTGTATATGGTAGCAACACGGATAAGAGGACATACTATGACGGAGAATTCGTGTACACTAATACAAACAAGAAGGATGCAATTTGGGGTACTGACGATACTCCACTGGCAGACCAACCAATCATACGCTATTCCAGACAAGACGCATTTGAATGGAAATCGGATGGCAGCACTTTCCAGAATGTTGTGGCATCTAACTACTGGTATCTGCCTGCACAATATGAACTTTACAAATTCTTCAGTGACGTAGTCGTCCACCAGCCCGACATAGAAACCCACGTATATGTCGGTACGGATTACGTGTACTGGAGTTCAACGGTAAGTACGGATGCTGCCGCTTTTAAATACTACGCTTTCTGTCAGGCTCTCGAAGAAGTAGGTAAAGTCTTTCAGAGCGAGAAGAATGATAAGAACAGTTTGGATACGAGAAGACTTAGGTCGAGCAACAACAACACGGCGTCGGCGAACTACGGTTACTCCCGCCGTGCCCGTCACTTCAAGGAATAGTCAGTCAACAGAGCAACCGACCGTAATGAGAAATCGCGTTATGAGATATTTGGCATACTTTTCCGTCCTGTGGTTCTTCCTCCTTGCCCTGCCTGCGTGCAGCGATGATGTGGATGATGCGGGCGGTGGCGGCAGTGCGGTGAATGGCAAGGTGACCATTGAGCTGTCCAGTCCTGCGCCGTCGGTCATCACCACCCGTGCCGACAGCGATACGGAGACCATAGAGAGCGTGGCGGTGTTTGTGTTCAAGGCAGACGGCACCAAGACAAACGGCTTTGCCCAGACCTCGTCGGAGAACATCCAATACATCGATGTCTACTTGGACAGTGACGATGAGTCGGTATATGTGGTCTGCAACTATCCCGACCCTGATGCACTGGTGAGCGGGGTGTCAACGCTTGACGCGCTGAAGGCACGCAAGCAGACTGTCAGCACTGCCGACGGAGCTTATCCAGGACACTACGTGATGTCGGGACATACGACGGTCGAAGCCATAAAGGCTTCCATAGATGCCGGCAACACCGCACAGATTCCCCTCTACCGCATGGCTGCCCACCTTGACTTCACCATCAAGGTAGATACCAGCGGCGATGACGGAGACGGCGGTGACTTCAAGCTGGCCAATGTCTACATCTGCAATGTGCCAAAGGGAAGCTACCTGCTGAGGAGCACAGAGGACGAGAACAGTGTGGACATCACCGGCAGCTGCACGTCCGACTATACCTACAATGCCGCTGCCGACGAGATGCGCAAGAACTATTTCGGGTCTTACCTGCTCACCACACAGGAAGAGAGCGGCGCAGTGACGGCATCGTTCGATATGTTCGAGAACCGTCGCGGCAGCATCACGGGAACCGATGCCACCAACTGGCCTGAACTGGTCGGACTGGAAGCTCACGAGAAGTACACCTACTACAAGCAGCTCTACAAGCGTAACCGCGCAATGGACTATCCGTCCTATATAGGGCAGATAACCATAGGGCAGGATGTCTCCAACGAGACGCTCGAGACAGATGCAGCGACCAGTGCAAAAGTGAAGGCAGGTCAGTTCTACAACGCCACCTACCTGCGCATAGACGGTGTGTACCAGCGTGCTAACGGTGCCACCTACGAGACCTCGTATTATGTCTACTTGGGTGCGGACAACTACAGTGACTTCAACATTCGCCGCAACTACAAGTACATCCACGAGATAACCATCAGGGCGCACGACAACTTCGACCACCGTGTGACGGGCGAGCTGTTGGGCGGACTGACGGTATATGCTTCGTTGGACGACCTCGACGCACACTGCAACTCCGTGAAGGCACTGATGTATGCTCCCGAGGACTGGACGGTGTCGGTGAAGAACCCCGACGAGACACCATGGCTGGAGGTGTCGCACTCGGCAGTCTACAAGCCCCGTCTGCTGGGGCAGACCACTACCGGTGACGAGGCTGCCTTCTCCATCTCGGGAACACGCGGACTTACCTATTTCTATATACACACCGACGACTACATCCCCGACATCGACACACCGGAGCAGAATGCCGGTGTGCCGAAGCGCACGGGAACCATTGTGTGCCGCTCCAAGAACGTGACGCAGGAGCTGACAGTGACGCAGCTGCCGGCACAGCTGGTGGTGCTCAGCAAGAATTACGACGCTCTCACGTTCGGTGCTGTGCGTGACACGTTCTTCATCGAGCGCAAGCTGGAACAGAAATACATCCCGTGGGGGTTCTATCACTACTGGAGCTTCGTGACAGACAACATGATTTCCACCGGAACGTGGGACGGTCTGTCGAACACGCGCAAGCTCTATGACGTGGGACTGAACGGACAGAAGAAGAGCAATGGCGACCAGCTCATAGACCCTGCCTACACAACAGGAGAGCTGCCCTACGACCATGCCATCGGCTACATAGTGGCGAAGAACCGCGACAGGAATGGCAACGGCAAGATCGACTATAACGAGATCATGTGGTACTGGCCTGCCACGAAGGAGCTGAAACAGATTTATGAGACGAAAGCCTACCTCAGCTTCGAGGGCAGTGAGGAGCAGTTCCATGCCTCCACACCGTCGGCTGCCGACCCTGCCGGTGTCACCCCAGGCTTCTCCTACAGCGTAAGGATGAGCGACGGCAAGACACGCATCGTGCAGCGCGACCGTAAGTACAATGTCATTGCCTGCCGCCGCAAGGGCGCATGGAGAGGACCAGACAACGGTAATGCCAGTGGCGGTGTGGTCATTGACAAGGGCTGGAACGATGGCGACGAGGTGATCATACCGAAAGCAAACCAGTAAGTAACCGATAAAGAACAGAGATATGAGAAATCTTGTGAGATGTGGTTGTGCCGTCAGTCTGCTGATGCTGACGTTCCTGCTGGCAGGATGCGTGGAGAGAAATACGACAAGGGACTGCCCGATGGGAGACTGTCCGACAGACGACGGAGATGACGTGAAGGCACTGGCAGACTATTCTTTCGTGGTGCATACACGCGGCACAGACACGTCTGCTCCTGACGAAACGAAGCAATACACACGGCTCTATGTCGCCGAACGGTTGCAGGAGCATGGTGCCGACCACCTGCACTGTGCCACCGGCAGACGTTACACCCTGACGGGAGGCAGCTATTCGCTGACCGACCTCTATGGCCAGTGGTACAAGTTCGCGTTTGTCTGTGTGCCGCAATGGGACGGCGGCGGTGGTGAGACACTGCTGACGGAAGAGACACCGGTGGACAAGACGTGCGACTTCAACAAACTGCTGATAGACTTCAACCCTGTGCTGACGTATCAGAGGGAGAATGCCAACATAGCCCAGACGGCAGACCTGAATGTCTACCGCCAGGTGATAGACCGGTGGATTGACCCTGATGTAGACAATAAGGATGAGGTGGAGATGACGCGGATTACCGGCGAGCTGCTGATAGACATGGGCATTCCGGCAGACCAGTTCCCAAAGGACGTACAGTACTTCAAGCTGACGCTGAACAATCCTGCCGTGAAGGCGTATGTGCGCGACGGGTCAAACGACGAGGTGACTACGGTTGCCGGCAGTGCGGACGTGGTATATACGCTCGACTTCTCGGGCTTGAGCGACGAGGCATACAGGCAGGCAATGGCCACGCGGCAGGTGTTCCGCCTCTGTCTGTTGCCGGAGGTGCTGACGGGCAATGTGACTGTGAAGTACAAGAACAGCAATTCATCTGTCACCCTGCCCATAGGCAGCGATACGGCAAGTGGCGAGACACTCGTGGAGGTGCGCAAGAACAGGGTGACGACAGTGCTCTACAACGGCATGCAGAAGAACGAGTTCGAGGTGCGCTATGCGGGCTTTGCCACCGGCAGCGATGCGGCAGTGGATGTGGACGATGACGAATGGAACGGTTGGGAGTAAGAGATGTCAAGGACGAACATGGACAAGAAGAATACGAAGATGAACGGTACTGCCACGAGTAGGCGCAGGATATGTTCCTGCCTGTCGGTGGTCTTCTCCGGATTGCTGCTCTGCATGGGGTGCAGTGAGGATACGGCTCTGCCGGACAACCCTTCTCCATCAGGAGGGCAGATGATAGTGGACTATATGGTGGGCGAAAGGCAGACACGCAGCGTCAGCCACGAAGCACTGCCTGCACACGAACGCATCAAATCGCTCGTCTATCTGCTCTACAGCGACGACGGTGAACTGGTGAAGCAGCGCGAGATACCTGGCATAAGCAGCATGCAGGAGGGCGACTGGCCGATGAAACGTGCAACGATGACGTGGGAGCAGCGTGAGGCACTGAAGGACACGCTTGAGCAAGGACGCAACTATACTGCGGTGTTCATTGCCAATGCAGACCCTACGCTCTTCGGCGGTGAAGAGGTTTTGCATCTTACGGAGACACAGGACGGAGAGGAAGTCTCCGTCGCATTGGACGAGGTGTATCTGTCGCTGCCGACGACAACGGCGTTTGGCGACAACAATATGTTCTATCTCAGCGTGTGCGAGATACAGCCGACGGCGGACAATGACAGGGACAACCACTATGACTGTCCTGTCACATTGCAGCGCATCGTCAGCCGCACGGACTTCTTCTCCGATGACTATCCTGCATGGGACACGGACTTCACTCGGGGCAAGATACGTGCGTTTACCGATGAGAAGGTGTATGATGTGGTGACAGCGATTGATGCGGAGTACAAGACACGTCTCGGCATCAGCAGTTGGATGGATGGCTTTATTAGCGGTTTCAGTTCATTCGCTACGTCGAAGGCATATTGGACAGATACGGATTTCATGACGTGGTATAGCAACTTTAAGTCCGCAGTGAACGGACTGGACTACAGCACCTACATCACCAACATTCCGAACGCGGACAAGGAGGCTATCCAGAAACTGCTGTATGAGTCCTGCTTGCAGAATACAACGCTGAAAGGACTATGGCAACCATGGACAGGCTTGCAGGCGAAGGTCGCCTACAGCAGCCGTGCCGACCGCTTCTATGTGAACGGCAAGGCAGCCAAGGTTGGCGATGACAGCGCGACAGAGGCACTCAGTCCGTTCCTTGACATGATACAGCAGGAGACAACAGCCACGGACGGTACTGCCATCACGCAGAATACCTTTACTCTTATTGGCTTCGGGGAGAACACAGGGACAGAGGCAGGAAGTGAACTGAACAAGATGACGGAGCTGCGTCTCTACGAATCAACCACTGCCACAAGTCCCGTCACGACAATACCCTTGTCGGCTGCCGTGCAGTCCTTTGCGGGGCAGGGAGGCAACGAACGGGTACAGCTGGTGTACTGCCCAATCAAGACATTGGCGTACAACACGGGCTTCACTACAGGGAAGACATATAGTCTGACGGTTGACATGAAGAGTGCTGTCTCGTCGGCAATGGGTGACTACAATTCGTATTCAGATAAACTTGACGCATTCTTCGCTGATGAAGGCGGCAGTAAATACGGGACAGGTCTTGACAAGTTCATCCTTCAAATCACCCTGCCCGATTTGTCCCAGTCGGAAGCCTTGACGGTGACGCCGGAGTGGAGCGTGAAATGACAAGCCGTAGGGAGGATAAGCAGTTATGAGAGGAAACAAATATACATGGCTTGTCGGTGGGCTGCTCTGCCTGTCGGTTGTCTGCGGATGCCAGCAGAGTGAAGACGGTCAGACGGATTCGGACAACGGGACATGGGAGATGCCGGTGTCGTTTGTGGTGCAGTCGTCGTCTGCAAGTGCCGTGTCGCGTGGCAGTGGTGAGAATCCTGCCCATACCAATGTGCGTCCGCTCTACACCGACAGGATACAGGTGAATGTCTACAGTCGGGCAAAAGGCAGTTATGATGAAGCCGATGACAAGACGGGGTTCACCTTTCTCAAGAAGGTAGTGCTGACCTGCGAGGTGCAGGACGGAACGTCTGCCTACGGCTCCCGTTACGCCTATGCCAGCGGGGTCATCAATATGGATAAGGCGTATGAGTATCGTGTCACGGCCATCGGCTATGCCGAACAGCGGAATGAGGACGAACTGTTCAGCTTCACCGAGAGCGGTGCGTTCGGCGATGCGGCGGTAAGCCTGACCGACATGGCGCAGTATACCACACCCGAACTGTTCTTCGGCACTCCCCGCTATGGTGCCGACATGAGCGACAAGGATGCCGGTGATGTGGTGTTCTCCTATGAGTCGGGTGCCATCAACGCATTGGGCGGATGGCTTTATCGCTGTGTGGCAGGGGTGGAGCTGACATTGAGGGATGTCCCTCCCGAGGTGAAGGAACTGGTGTTGCTTACCAATTCGGTGAACACGCAGTGCAAGTCCACCTGCTACGACGACTTCCTGACCCCCGACGGCAAGCAGGATGTGGCAGAAGGAGACGAAGCAAATAAATTCGTATTGGACAAGTGGGTGCGTCCTGACGACTGGGTGGACGTGTATGGGGTGGAGAACGCAACGGACAGCATAGATGTGACCATGAACAAATCGAACCTGTTGCCCGTCACCTCCACCCTGTACGTGCGGATAACGACACAGGAGGACGATGAGGAACCTGTGGTAATCGTGGTGCCACTGCGCATGAAGAACCATGTGGACAGTAGCGGCTCCACCACCGCAGATGCCGACAATCCCGATGAGGAATTGGCAAAGGGCGTACTTGTCTCGAAGCGTAACCACTACTACCGTGTTGCAGGAGACTACGAGACACTAATCGTAAAGAAGAAGCCCATTGCCATTTTCGTCAATCCCAACTGGGATGGCGACATAGACCTGATACTGGGCGGAAAGTAGTCAGTACTGCATAATATCCTGCCGGAGACTATATGAATATGGTCAAGAGACCCACTCATGTCCTCTCACATCGTTCGTTGTGAGCACTCACATCGTTCGATGTGAGCA
>CAVERK010000053.1:0-14319 GCA_963618035.1 bacterium | reverse complement strand
GGCAGGAATATCACGCATACGGCTGTTCGGGGTTCCGGCATCAAGCACTTTGTCCAACCCGACAGTGTATTTCCAAAGCATAAGACCACAAGTTAGGGGAAGTAAGAAACTTTCCTGAATGTTGCGCAATTCAGAAACAATGCAGTATCTTTGTAACCGATAAACATCTATAGGAAATAATGGTACTGCACCATATACAAGTGGTTTTGATGGAAGAAGCCTTGGCTTTCGTCCGGTCGTTACCGCTAAAAGCGCAAGAGAAAATAACCTACAACTATAAAAAGGTAGAGCAAGGGGTTATGGACAAGGAACTCTTCAAGAAGTTGGGAAACTCCAACATTTGGGAGTTCCGCACATTGTATAATGGCAATTGTTACCGCCTCTTCTCGTTTTGGGACACGAAAAAAGGGACGCTGATTATTGCCACGCATGGCATAGTAAAGACAACGCAGAAAACTCCTGCCAAGGAAATCGCCAAAGCAGAAGATATAAGAAGACAATATTTCGGACAAAAAGACAAGTAATTATGGCACAGATGAAATTAACTCCACTGTCTGATGTGGTGGATGAAGTTTGGGGTAAAGAAGGAACGCCCAAGCGTGATGCAATGGAAGCAAAGCTCAAAGCAGAGGTAAACTCATATTACTTGGGCGAAGCCATCCGCAACACACGTCTCGCCCAGAAACTCACTCAGGAAGAACTTGGTGGGCGCATAGGCGTGCAGAGAGCGCAAATATCCAGGCTGGAAAAAGGCCGGACACCTATCTCCCTCCAGACCATGAGCAGGGTATTCCAGGCTCTTGGCGTTGCAACCGCTACACTTGATTTAGGGGGTGCAGGTAAAGTTGCACTGTGGTGATGCTCCGATGATGCTCCGGTTTGCCGCCCTCGACATTTATTTACAAAAAACTTTGGCGGGTAAACAAAAAAGTAGTTACTTTGCACCCTGCTTCTATGAAGCGCCATTTTCTGAATAATAAAAATACATAATAGAGATGTCGAAGATTTGTCAGATTACCGGTAAGAAGGCGATGAGCGGAAACAACGTGTCGCACTCCAAGAGAAGAACGAAAAGGACTTTTGATTTGAACCTGTTCTCAAAGAAGTTCTACTATGTTGAAGAGGACTGCTGGATTAGGCTGAACATTTGCGCCAACGGTCTGCGCCTGATCAACAAGGTGGGGCTGGACGCTGCGCTGAAGAATGCCGTAAGCAAGGGCTATTGCGACTGGAAGTCGGTAAAAGTAATTGGTTAACAAGAAACAACACACGTAGAGAGAGGAGAAAGCACTATGTCGAAGAAGTCAAAAGGCGATAGAATACAGGTTATCCTTGAGTGCACAGAGATGAAGGAGAGCGGCCTGCCAGGCACATCGCGCTACATCACCACCAAGAACAAGAAGAACACACCCGAAAGACTGGAGCTGAAGAAGTACAACCCCATCCTGAAGAGAATGACGGTGCACAAGGAGATTAAGTAACGGAACACTAACGAAAAAACAGCATAAGAGACTATGGCAAAGAAAACAGTCGCTACACTGCACGAAGGCTCGAAGGAGGGTCGTGCATACACCAAGGTCATCAAGATGGTGAAGTCTCCGAAGACCGGTGCTTATGTCTTTGACGAGCAGATGGTCCTGAACGAGAAGGTACAGGACTTCTTCAAGAAGTAAGACACACACATACAGAGGAAGCAACGCACGTCGGCACCGGCAGACAAGCCACAGGACGGCGGCATTGGCTAAAGAACAACGAGGCAAGCTCCGCATGGTCGGGTACAACACATACCGGCAGCGGGGCTTGCTTCTTCTTTTTCGTTTTGTTTTGTCGGAGGCTTGCACTACCTTTGTGGGGATTGTTGGATTTTAAGACTAAGGGAGATATATGGGATTTTTTGGATTCTTCAGTAAGGAGAAGAAAGAGACGCTGGACAAGGGTCTGCAGAAGACCAAGCGCGGGTTCTTCGACAAGCTGGCACGAGCCGTGGCAGGCAAGTCGAAGGTCGACGACAGCGTGCTCGACGACCTTGAGGAGGCTCTCATAACATCCGACGTGGGCGTGGACACGACACTGAAGATCATAGAGCGCATAGAGCAGCGCGTGGCAGCCGACAAGTACATGAACACATCCGAGCTGAACGGCATACTGCACTCGGAAATCTCTGCCATGCTGACAGAGAACAACACCTCCGATGCCGACGACTTCGAGGCTCCGCTGCCCAGCAGTCCGTACGTGATAATGGTGGTCGGCGTCAACGGCGTAGGCAAGACCACGACCATAGGCAAGCTGGCATACCAGTACAAGAAGGCTGGCAAGAGCGTCTGGCTCGGTGCGGCAGACACCTTCCGTGCTGCTGCCGTGGAGCAGATAGAGATATGGGGCGAACGTGTGGGCGTGCCGGTGGTGAAGCAGCAGATGGGGTCAGACCCTGCATCGGTGGCGTTCGACACGCTGAAGTCTGCCGTGGCAAACAAGGCCGATGTGGTGATAATAGACACCGCAGGGCGGTTGCACAACAAGATAAACCTCATGAACGAGCTGTCGAAGATAAAGAACGTGATGAAGAAGGTGGTGCCCGACGCTCCGCAGGAGGTGCTGCTGGTTCTCGACGGTTCGACAGGGCAGAACGCCTTTGAGCAGGCAAAGCAGTTCACGAAGGCAACGGAAGTGACGGCAATGGCGGTGACCAAGCTCGACGGAACAGCCAAGGGCGGAGTGGTGATTGGCATCTCGGACCAGTTCAAGATACCCGTGAAGTACATCGGACTGGGCGAAGGCATGGAAGACCTGCAGGTGTTCCGCCGCGAGGAGTTCGTGGATTCGCTCTTCGGCGACAGCAAGACAGACTGAAGACAGACATACAGACATCGACGCATGAAGCGCAAGACTATAGACGTAATAACACTGGGCTGCTCGAAGAACCTGGTGGACTCGGAGAGGCTTATGGCAATGCTGGACGCTGCCGGCTATGACGTGACACACGACCCCGAGAACCCGCATGCCGACATTGCCGTGATAAACACCTGCGGCTTCATAGCCCAGGCCAAGGAAGAGAGCATCGACACAATCATGAGCTTCGTCGATGCCAAGCAGAAAGGACGGCTGAAGAAGCTGATTGTCATGGGCTGCCTGTCGGAACGCTACCGTCAGGAGCTGGAAGCGGAGATACCCGAGGTGGACAAGTTCTACGGCAAGTTCGACTGGAAAGAGCTGATCAGCGACCTCGGCGGAGCACCCAAGAAAGAGCTGTACGGCGAGCGCGTGGTGTCGACACCGCGTCACTATGCCTACCTGAAGATTGCCGAAGGCTGCGACCGCACATGTTCCTACTGCGCCATACCCATCATAACGGGACACTACACATCGCGCCCGATGGAGGACATCATAGACGAGGTGAAGGAGCTTGTCGCCCGTGGCGTGAAGGAGCTACAGGTGATAGCGCAGGAGCTGACCTTCTACGGCATGGATCTGTATCACGAGCACAAGATTGCCGAGCTGGTGGAGCGCATTGCCGACGTGCCTGGCGTGGAGTGGATAAGGCTGCACTATGCCTATCCGTCGCAGTTCCCCATGGATCTGCTGCGCGTCATGCGCGAGCGTCCCAACGTGTGCAAGTATCTCGACATCGCCCTGCAGCACATCAGCGACAACATGCTGAACCGCATGCGCCGCCACGTCACCAAGGAGCAGACATACCGGCTCATCGACACGCTGCGCCGCGAGGTGCCTGGCATAAGCATACGCACAACACTGATGGTGGGACATCCTGGCGAGACGGAGCAGGACTTTGAGGAGCTGAAGGACTTCGTGCGCACGGTGCGCTTTGACCGCATGGGAGCATTCACCTACTCGGAGGAAGAAGGCACATTCGCAGCGCAGAACTACAGGGACGACATCCCCGAAGAGGTGAAGCAGAGACGGCTGGACGAGCTGATGGAGATACAGGAAGGCATATCGGCAGAGCTGAATGCGGAGAAGACAGGCAGCGTGATGCGCGTCATCATAGACCGCGAAGAGCCGGACTACTACGTCGGACGCACGCAGTTTGACTCGCCGGAGGTAGACCCCGAGGTGCTGATTGACAAGAGCGGACAGCAGAAACTGGACATCGGAGGCTTCTACAACGTGCGCATAACGGGCTCTGAAGACTACGACCTCTTCGGTAGCGTGGAGACGACTGCCGATGACGGTGATAACAGGTAAGGACTTACGACCGTGACGAACAAGGACTTCACAACAGAGCTGGCCAGGAGGCAAGGCCTTACGCCGCAGGAGACAACCCGCGCCATTGCCGCACTGGCACTGCTGATGACACGGTGCTGGCAGGACAACGACACCATCAGCATACAGGGGTTCGGCTCGTTCATGGTCAGGAAACGCATGGAGCTGGTGACGGTCAACCCCGTGACACAACAGCGCATGCTGGTGCCGCCGAGGCTGGTATTAGGCTTCAAGCCGTCGGCAATGCTGAAGGAACGGCTGAAGTAGACACAGGACATACAACATAAGGAAACATATATAACAGAAACAGAGAAACGCCATGAACGACAGACTTAACATGCAGGACCTTACAGACGAGCTGGCAGAGAGCCACGGCATGAGCCGCCGCAATGCAGAGAGCTTCGTGAGAGACTTCTTCGTGCTCATTGCCGAAGCGTTGGAGCGCGACAAGTACGTCAAGGTGAAAGGCTTCGGCACCTTCAAGCTGATAGAGGTGGACACCCGCGAGAGCGTGGACGTGAATACAGGTGAGCACATCGAGATACAGGGACACAACCGCATATCGTTCACTCCCGACCCTACGCTGAAAGATGCTGTCAACAAGCCTTTCTCGGCATTCGAGACAGTGGTCCTCGACAGTCCGGTGGCAGAGGAGACTCCATCTGATGAAGCTCCAGCCATAGAGACTCCAGTCGAAGAAACCACAGGTTCAGACACTGCAGAGCCGCGCGTTGAGGAGCCTAAACCACAGGAAGAGACAGAGGAAACCACAGGGCAGCAGACACCGGCTGCGGCAGAGCAGCCGTCACCGGACGTGGCGGAGCTGATGCTGAGCGAGAAGAAGAAGCGCGAGATTGCACGCAAGGCCGAACCGTCGTCAGTGCCGGTTCTCGCCATCCTTGCCATGGTGGTGATACTGGGGTGCATCGGCTTCGTGGCATATCTGTATTATCCTGACTTCACGTCGGGCAGGGAAGACACACCGGCGCAGCAGATTGAGAACGCAGAGCCGGCAGACAACGGTGACACCGCAGCCGGACAAGCCGGCGCGGAAGCCTCCACACCCAACGCCGCAGAGGCACAAGGAGCAGCAGACACGGTTGCGACAGCAGCACAGCCCAAGCAGGAGCCTGTGGTGAAAGAAGCCATCAGCGTACAGCGGCTGACAGTCGGGACAAGCTACACGCCCAACGGAGTGTTGGCGACATACACCGTGAAGCGCGGCGAGTCGCTGTCGGACATTGCGGCTCACTTCTACGGCGGAAGGTCGTTCTACACATACATCGTGGACTACAACAAAGACAAGATAAAGAACCCTGACAACGTGCCTGTAGGCACCGAACTGCAGATACCCCGCTTGGTAAGCAAATGAGCGGACACGCGGGACACAAAGGTTAAAGCATTTTGAAAAATGCTTAATAAGATTTTAGAACATACGTTCAAGGCGGACGGATGTTGCAGCGTATGGCCTAAATCCGTATTTTTGAACACCCAAAGAGAAAAAAGAACAGAAATATAAACAAGTAAAGCAATTATGGCAAATACTATTGATATCCGCGAGCTGAACGAGCGGATAGAGAGACAGAGCACATTCATCACCGACCTGACTGCCGGCATGAATCAGGTGATTGTGGGTCAGCAGCACCTCATCGAATCACTGCTGATAGGTCTGCTGTCTGACGGGCACGTACTGCTTGAGGGCGTTCCAGGACTGGCAAAGACACTGGCCATCAAGACGCTGGCATCGCTCATCGATGCCAAGTACAGCCGCATACAGTTCACTCCCGACCTCCTGCCTGCCGATGTCGTAGGAACGATGGTGTACAGCCAGAAGGACGAGAACTTCCAGGTGAAGAAAGGTCCGGTATTCGCCAACTTCGTGCTGGCAGACGAGATAAACCGTGCTCCGGCAAAGGTGCAGAGCGCATTGCTGGAAGCCATGCAGGAACGTCAGGTGACCATCGGCTCGGAGACATTCAAGCTGCCCGAGCCATTCCTTGTGCTGGCGACGCAGAACCCGATAGAGCAGGAAGGCACGTACCAGCTGCCGGAAGCACAGGTGGACCGTTTCATGCTGAAGGTGGTGATTGACTATCCGAAGGTAGAGGAAGAGAAACTCATCATCCGGCAGAACATATCAGGCGAGCAGGTGAACGTAAAACCCATCCTGACAAAGGAGGAAATCCTGGAAGCACGCAAGGTGGTCCGTGAGGTCTACATCGACGAGAAGATCGAGAGATATATAGTGGACATTGTATTCGCGACGCGCTATCCCGAGAAGTACGGACTGGACGACCTGACAGGAATGATCAGCTTCGGCGGCTCTCCGCGAGCATCCATCAGCCTGGCCTTGGCTGCACGCAGCTACGCCTTCATAAAGCGTCGCGGCTACGTGATACCGGAAGACATACGCGCCGTGGCTCACGACGTGCTGCGCCACCGCATCGGTCTGTCCTATGAGGCAGAAGCCAGCGACCTGACAGCCGACGAGATAATAAGCAAGATTCTGAACAAGGTAGAGGTGCCTTAATGGAAGCGGCAGACATAATCAAGAAAGTTCGCCGCATAGAGATCAAGACCAAAGGACTGTCCAACAACATCTTCGCAGGAGAGTATCACTCGGCGTTCAAAGGCAGGGGAATGGCATTCTCCGAGGTGCGCGAATACCAGTACGGCGACGACATACGCGACATCGACTGGAACGTGACAGCACGCTTCCACCGCCCTTATGTCAAGGTGTTTGAGGAAGAGCGCGAGCTGACCGTCATGCTCGTTGTCGATGTGTCGGGGAGTCTGGACTTCGGGACGGTGAAGCAGCTGAAGAAGGACATGGTGACGGAGATTGCCGCAACACTGGCATTCTCTGCCATACAGAACAACGACAAGATTGGAGTCATATTCTTCTCTGACAAGATTGAGAAGTTCATCCCGCCAAAGAAAGGGCGCAAGCACATCCTCTACATCATTCGCGAACTGATAGACTTCCACCCGCAAAGCCGTGGTACGGACATGGGAGTGGCGTTGCAGTATCTGACGAACGTGATGAAACGTCGCTGCACGGCTTTTGTCCTGTCCGACTTCATCAGCCACAAGCCTTTCACCGATGCACTGACAATAGCCAACCAGAAGCACGATGTCGTGGCGATACAGGTCTACGACCGCCGGTTGGAGGAGCTTCCTGCCGTGGGACTGATGCGCGTGAAGGATGCCGAGACCGGTAGCGAGCAGTGGATAGACACCTCGTCGAAGGCAGTGCGGCGGGCACACCATGACTGGTGGGTCAACACACGCGGGCAGCTGAACGAGACTTTCACCCACAGCAATGTCGACAGCGTATCGGTGCGGACCGACCAGGATTATGTAAAGGCACTGCTCAGCCTGTTTGCAAAAAGGAGTTGAAGCATGAAGAAACGAATATTCACCATACTGGCCTTGCTGGCATGCACACTCGGCATGAAAGCCCAGGTGAACGTGGAAGCCACCATAGACTCACTGCAGATACTGATAGGCGAGCAGGCTCACGTCAGCCTTGAGGTGTCGCTCGATGCAGACAAGCACGCTGTAATGCCATCGGTAGCCGACACGCTGGTACGCGGCGTGGAGGTGCTGGACATTGCCAAGCCCGACACACAGTACATCAACGGCGACAAGCGCATGATTATAAAGGAGGTGTACACCATCACGTCGTTTGACTCGGCACTCTACTATCTGCCGCCGATGGAGGTTATGGTGGACAGCCAGACATACCGGTCGCGCCCGCTGGCACTGAAGGTCTACTCCATGCCGGTGGACACGCTGCACCCCGAAGCGTTCTTCGGTCCGAAGGACGTGATGAAGCCTGACTTCATGTGGTCAGACTGGTACTTGGCCATTGCGTGCGTGGTGCTCTGGGCACCGCTGGCAGTATTGTTGATATATGTCATCAAGCGTCTGCGCGACAACAAGCCGATAATACGCAAGGTGAAGGTGGAGCCTAAACAGCTGCCGCAGGAAGTGGCGATGAAGGAGATCGACCGCATCAAGAAGGAGAAGATATGGCAGAACGGCATGGAGAAGGAGTACTACACGCAACTCACGGAGACATTGCGCCGCTACATCCAGGCACGCTTCGGCTTCAATGCCATGGAGATGACCACCGACCAGATTGTGGCGCACCTGCAGTCTGTCGACGACGACAGTGCAATGACGGAGCTGCAAGGGCTTCTGCAGATGGCTGACTTGGTGAAGTTTGCCAAGTTCACGCCACTGATGAACGAGAACGACATGAACCTGCTGAACGCAGTGAGGTTCATAAACCGCACCATGCTGCAACCGGCTCCGAACGCCAAGCCCGAGCCTACAGAGATTACGATAGTGGAGAAGCGGCCGCTGCGCACGAAGATATTGCTTGGTGTTGCGGCAACCGCAGTGGTAGTGGTATTGGTGTGGAGCATCGTCTACGTATGCTCCGAGTTATACAATTATTTCGCTTGAAAGGGACTGAGTTATGGTTTTTGCCAATAGTGGATATTTGTTGTTACTGCTGCTTTTAGTACCCGCCGTGGTGTGGTACGTGATGCGGCGGCACAAGTCATCGGCATCTGTGCAGGTGTCTGACACCACTGCCTACAGCCGCGCCCCCAAGACACTGCGCAACTACCTGATACACGTCCCCTTTGCACTGCGGATCATTGCACTGGCACTGCTGATAATAGTCGTTGCACGTCCGCAGACAACCAACAGCTGGCATAGCAGCGAAGTCGAGGGCATCGACATAATGCTGGCTATCGACGTGTCGACCAGTATGCTGGCCGAAGACCTGAAGCCCAACCGCCTGGAAGCGGCGAAGCAGGTGGCGGCAGAGTTTGTCAACAGCCGTCCTAACGACAACATAGGCATCACGCTCTTTGCCGGCGAGAGCTACACACAGTGTCCGCTGACGATAGACCATGCCGTACTGCTCAACCTGCTGAAGGACATCAAGTGCGGACTTATTGAAGACGGTACGGCAATAGGCATGGGAATAGCGAATGCCGTGACGCGGCTGAAGGACAGCAATGCCAAGTCGAAGACCATAATACTGCTCACCGACGGCACGAACAACAGCGGCGACATATCCCCATTGACAGCAGCAGAGATAGCCAAGAGCTTCGGCATACGGGTCTACACCATCGGCGTAGGCACGAACGGCGTAGCGCCCTACCCCTACCCTGTCGGCGGCGGCGTGCAGTACGTCAACATTCCCGTGGAGATAGACGAGAACATGCTGACACAGATTGCCGCCACTACCGACGGCAGCTACTTCCGTGCCACAAGCAACTCGAAGCTGGAGGAAGTGTATCAGGAAATAGACAAACTGGAAAAGACAAAGCTCAACGTGCGCCAGTACAGCAAGCGCGAGGAGGAATACCTGTGGTTCGCACTGGCGGCATTCGTCTGCCTGCTGCTCGACATCGTGCTGCGCAACACTCTGCTCAAGAAGATCCCTTGACGGTGCAGGCGGACTGACGTTGGGACGGACACTACATATATATAATAAGGTGATATATATAATAAGGTGATATGTTTAGATTTGAAGAACCCTCATACTTATATCTGCTGATACTTGTGCCGCTGTTGTTGGCACTGTACCTCTACAGCAATTGGCATCGCCGCAAGGCCATACGCACCTTCGGCGACCCTGACCTGATGTCACACCTCATGCCCGAGGTGTCGAAACACCGTCCTGATGTCAAGTTTGCATTGCTCCTGACCGCCGTTGCGCTGTTTGCCGTGCTGCTGGCACGTCCGCAGTTCGGCTCAAGGCTGGAGACGGTGAAGCGGCAGGGCGTGGAAGTGGTTATTGCACTCGACATTTCAAACTCCATGCTGGCGCAGGACATCCAGCCCAACAGGTTGGAGAAGGCCAAACGTCTTGTGTCGCAACTCGTCGACCGCATGGAGAACGACAAGGTGGGACTCATCGTCTTTGCCGGCAATGCCTTCACGCAGTTGCCCATCACAGCCGACTACATATCGGCAAAGATGTTTCTTGAATCCATATCGCCATCGATGATAAGCCGTCAGGGCACAGCCATCGGCGATGCAATCGACCTGGCACTGAAGAGCTTCACCTCGCAGGATAATGTTGGCAAGACCATAATCCTTATCACCGACGGTGAGAACCACGAAGCCGGCGTGGACGAAGCCATGGAGCAGGCACGCGACAAGGGCATACAGGTCAACGTCCTTGGCATAGGCTCCATCGAGGGTTCGCCCATCCCTGCCGACGAGGGCAACGACTACCGTCGCGACGAAGACGGTCAGATTGTCATAACACGCCTCAACGAAGAGATGTGCAAGCAGCTGGCGCAACAGGGCAACGGCGTGTATGTGCATGTGGACAACACCAACACCGCACAACGCGCCATACAGGATGCCATCGACAAGCTGGCGAAAGCCGATGTGGAGACACAGGTCTATACCGACTTCGACGAACAGTTTCAGGCTGTGGCATGGATCATCCTGTTGCTGCTCGCCGCAGAGATAGCCATAATGGAGAAGAAGAACCCGCTGCTACGCAATGTGCATCTGTTCACACGCCGTGCTGCAACGGTGGCGGTGCTGCTGCTTGTGGCCGGTACGACTGCCAGTGCGCAGAAGTCGGAACGCGACAACCTGCGCCGTGGCAACCAGCAATACCGCGACAGTGCCTACGTCGATGCGGAGGTCAGCTACCGCAAGGCTCTCGAAGCCAATCCGCAATCCACAGCCGCACACTATAACCTCGGAAACTCCATGCTCTTCCAGAACAAGGCGCAGGAGGCCATGAGCGAATATGAGGTTGCGGCAAAGACGGAGACAAACCGCGGCAAGCTGGCACAGATACACCACAACGCCGGTGTCGTGTGGCAGTCTGCCAAGGAATATGCCCACGCCATTGAGTTCTATAAGGAGGCGTTGCGCAACAATCCGAAAGACAACGAGACGCGCTATAACCTCGCCCTCTGCCAGAAGTTGCTGAAAGACCAGCAGCAGGACGGTGGCGGACAGGACCAGCAGCAGGAACAACAGCAACAAGACCAGCAGAACCAGCAAAGCCAACAGGACCAGCAACAACAAGAGCAGCAGCAAGACCAGCAGCAGGACGACAACAATATGTCGCGCGAGAATGCCGAACAGATGCTGCGTGCCGTGATGCAGGACGAGCGCAACGTGCAGGACAAGGTGAAACGCCAGCAGGTACAGCGCGGCAGTGTCAAGCTGAAGAAAGACTGGTGATGACAAAAAGCATACAGAGATGAAGAAGATACTTACCATACTCACATTCCTCAGCATGGCATTGCTCAATGCCAGAGCCGACAATGTGACCTTTACAGCCAGCGCGCCCGATGCCGTGGCGGTGGGCGACCAGTTCCGTCTGACCTACACCGTCACCACGCAGAACGCCCGCAACCTCGAAGTGCCGTCCATCAAGGGCTTTGACGTGCTCATGGGGCCCAACCGTTCCACACAGAGCAGTGTCAGCATCGTCAACGGACAGACCACATCGACCAGCAGCATCACGTTCACTTACATCCTGCTGGCAAACACCGAGGGGACGTTCACCATACCAGGCGCATCCATCACGGCCGACGGACAGAACATGGTGTCAAACTCCGTGACGGTGAAGGTGCTCCCTGCCGACAGCTCCGGCGCGGCACAATCGTCGGGAAGCAGTGCTAACGGCAATGCCGGCACGGTGTCTGCCAACGACCTGTTCATAACCTGCACCACCAGCAAGACCAAGGTCTACGAGCAGGAAGCCATACTGCTGACATACAAGATCTACACCAACGTGGACCTGCGCGGCTTCGACAACGTGAAGCTGCCCGACTTCAAGGGGTTCCAGTCGCAGGAAGTGTCGCTGCCCAACGACCGCAAGTGGGGGCTTGAGCACTACCGTGGCCGTAACTACCGCACCACCATCTACCGCCAGTTTGTGCTCTTCCCGCAGCAGACGGGACAGATAGCCATTGAGCCGGCAC
Organism: bacterium; assembly: GCA_963618035.1. GTDB lineage: Bacteria > Bacteroidota > Bacteroidia > Bacteroidales > Bacteroidaceae > Bacteroides. Next base: position 2,113 of record CAVERK010000053.1, on the reverse strand, counting down.
GCTTCGATGCCTCGATAGCCAAGGCCACGCAGGTCGACGACCCGTTTGAGGCTTTCTTCAACGGCGGAGCACGCTATGTGGAGATACGCAAGACCATCACCACACCACGCATACAGGTCACCGTCGACCCGCTGCCGGCAGGCAAGCCCGCCGACTATTCAGGAGGTGTGGGAACGTTCACGCTGTCGTCCGACATCAGCAGCACCAGCGTCAGCACCAACGATGCCGTCACGCTGAAGCTCATCATCAGCGGGACAGGAAACATGAAGCTCATCTCCACACCCGAGGTCAGCTTCCCCGCCGACTTTGATGTCTATGACCCCAAGACAGACAACCAGCTCCGGCTCACCAACGACGGTCTGTCGGGCAACATCACCATCGAGTACCTTGCCCAACCGCGCAGTGCCGGTGACTTCCGCATACCGGCTGTCAGCCTCAGCTACTTCGACATCAAGTCGCGCACATACCGCACACTCACCACGCCCGACTATAATATCCACGTCGAGAAAGGCGAGGGCAATGCCACACAGACCATCGCCAACTACAACAACAAGGAAGACCTCAAGGTGCTGAATGAAGACATCCACTTCATCCGTCAGAACGATGTCAGGCTGCATCCGCGCGGCAGCCACTTCTTCGGCACCGCCGTCTGGTGGCTGTGCTACATCATTCCGCTGCTGATAGCTATTGTGGCATTCGTGCTGTTCCGCCGCCACATCGTTGAGAATGCCAACGTCAGCAAGGTGCGCACGCGCAAGGCCAACAAGGTGGCACAGAAGCGCATGAAGCAGGCAGGCCGCCTGCTTGCTGCCGGCGACAGCGACCGCTTCTACGACGAGATGCTCAAGGCTCTGTGGGGATATGCCGGCGACAAGCTCAGCATGCCGGTGTCACAACTCTCCAAGGACAACATCGAGGAGAAGCTGAACCTGTCGGGTGTTGAGCCTGAACTGGTGCAGACGTTCACCGGTGTGCTCAACGACTGCGAGTTCGCACGCTTTGCCCCAGGCGATCCAGGACAGAACATGGACCGCCTGTACAAGGCTGCCATAGACATCATAGGCAAGATGGAAAGCTCCATAAGCAAGACACACCATAATTAATAAGTAACCGTAATGAAAAAGACGACCACCATATATCTGCTCGTGGGCTTGTTGCTGACGGTCATTACCGCAACAGACCTGCATGCACAGACGGCAGAGGCTGACACCCTGCCAAACAACTCTACGGGCATCGGCAGCCTGACGGAGTTCTCCGTGGACAACTCCATGGACAACGTCACCAAGCAAGCCGGCGACAGTGCCTACCTGCGCGAAGACTACAACTCCGCCATACAGATTTATGAGGCTCTGCTGCGCAAGGGCGAAGCCATGGAGGTGTACTACAATCTCGGCAACAGCTACTACAAGACCCGCGACTATGCACACGCCATACTGAACTACGAGCGTGCACTGCTGCTCAGCCCTGGCAACAGCGACGTGCGCTTCAACCTCGACCTGGCACGCTCCAAGACCGTCGACCGCGAGAACACCGTCTCCGAGCTGTTCTTCCTGACGTGGATAAAGGCCGTCACCAACCGTCTCAGCTCCGATGCCTGGGCACGTTGGGGCATAGCCTTCTTCATACTGCTGCTGGCAGGCACAGGCGTTTACCTCTTCTCGAAAGACATACGCCCGCGCAAGGCCGGCTTTGCCGTTGCCGTGCTGGGTCTTGTGCTCTGCATTCTCAGCAATGTGTGCGCCAACAGTCAGAAGAACCGTCTTGTCGACCGCCACGAAGCCATCATCATGCAACCCAGCGTCACCGTGCGCAGCACGCCCAGCGACAGCGGCACCGAACTGTTCGTCTTGCACGAAGGGCATAAGGTCAGCGTCACCGACGACAGCATGCAGGGCTGGAAGGAGATACGCATCGCCGACGGCAAGAAAGGCTGGGTCAGCACCGAAGCCATAGAGGTAATCTGACAAGTCCCCCGCACAACACATCCCAATCCGGCAACACGGCTTTTTCATTTAAACTTGATCATTTGCATTTGTATGATTTGCCCGAATGATACGTATAAATGGTTCGAACGATTCGCATGAAAGGTTTAAACGATTCGTATGAAAGGTTT
>CAVERK010000052.1:0-14574 GCA_963618035.1 bacterium | reverse complement strand
TCGTTCGATGTGAGCATTCATCTCGTTCGATGTGAACGTTCACATCGAACGATGTGAGACGACTTTGGACATATTCTGACACAATCTATATTATCTGCTCGCAAGACAATAGCCGTTGTCTGTCATCATTAAACTTGACGGAACAAGACTACAGGCTGCGCTTTTCTCCCGTGCAGGTCTTGACAAGCCCCTCGAAATTTTGTATATTTGAGAGCAAAAACCATAAGTTACCATGAGCATCAAGTATGAAATTCATTCCATAAAGAACTCGCAGGGTTCGGGAAAGGAACAGAAGTTTGTGCGTCTTTTCGAGCGTCTGCCGCAGGCGGACAGCCAGTTGGAAAGCCACATCCAAAGCCACAGTCCGCTGTCGAAGGGCACAGTGCAGGCCACACTCATGACGTTGCGCGACTACATGGTGCGGGAGCTTTCGCAGGGCAACCGCTTCCATATCCCCGAGATAGGCTATTTCTCCTTGTCGGTAGACCTCGAAATGCCGGAAGAGAAGTCGGCAGACAAGGCGCGTGGCGACTATATCAGCGTGCGCAACATCAAGTTTCGTCCCGATGCCGGACTGCTCAATGCGGTGAAGCTCGGTGCGCGGTTCGAGCGTGCGAGGTTCTCTTCCAAGTCGCGCCAGTATTCGGAAGAGGAGCTGCTGGAGAAGATAAAGGAATATCTCGCCGCCAACAACTGCATCACAAGACGTGTGCTGGAGCAGGAGTTCGGGCTGCGGCAGGGAGCGGCACTGAAATGCCTGAAACATCTCACGGAGACGGGAGTGCTGAAGAAGGAAGGGGCAAGGAACGCCCCCGTTTATTTCCTGAACTGCGATTAGCGTGATGGGGACCTGTGCAAGTCCGGTATTCGGTATCAGCCGTCACCGCATGGGTGTGGATGGCAAGGGTGTGACGACGCTCGTGACGTTTATGGGCTGTCCGTTGGAATGCCGCTATTGTCTGAACGACCAATGTCATGATGATGTCTATGAGGGAAACGGTCGGACGTTACGTCGTGGCATACAGATGCTCACCCCACAGCAACTCTTTGACATCGTGAAGGAGGACAATATCTACTTCCAAACGACCGGTGGCGGTATATGTTTCGGTGGTGGTGAGCCTACTATGCAAGCGGACTTCATCATGGAATTTGCCAAACTATGCCCAAGGAACTGGAGGATTACGCTGGAGACTTCACTCTGCTGCTCGTGCGATACCATCAAGGCATTGGCACCTTATGTGGACGAATGGATAGTGGACGTCAAGACCATGAACGCCGGCATATATAATAGGTACACGGGCGTAAGGTCTGCAGTGCTCCAACATTTGGCATGTGCGAAGAGGCTGTTGTCGCCCGATAAGGTGACCATCAAGGTGCCGCATATTCCCGATTTTACTACCGATGAAGATGTTCAGGAAAGCATCAGAGAGTTGCGCAATTTGGGCTTTGACAACATTGTGGAATGTGATTATGTGAAACGGGTTACTCGTGTTACCAACTAATATGATATAGATGATATGGACAAGGGAAAAGAAAAGTGTGAAATACTGAAAGCCATCCGAGCTTATGTAGCTGAGAAATATGGCTTGGAGTACACCACAACCGAGTGTACTCATCAAGGAGGCTGCCCAGGCACCTGCCCCAAGTGCGATGCCGAGCTGGCTGACCTTCAGCGTCAGTTAGAAGAACATGGCATTACTGATATTACTCGGGACAAAACGCTCAGCGATATGGTGGAGAATTATATCAATGTCATCCGTCATGACGGGAATGAGCCGCCATTTTTGAGCGGCATACCTGCGCTGTCCGACTATACGGTAATTGTGTCTGAGGGTATCATGCCTCCTGTTCCTTTGGAGGGTGATGCCCATCTGCTACCCATCGAACCTGTGCCTGAACATGAACGTAGGGCTGTTTTGGAGTGCCCTGTAGCAGGCATAGGTTTTCATGACATCAGTGAGATTTGGGACGAACTCTGCGTTGGTACCAAACTTGCACTGGTGCGTGAGCCCAAGAACAAGCACGACAAGAACGCCGTGGCCGTAGCATTGGCAGAAGACTATGATGACCCCGAAGATTTTGACAGTGACCATATTCTTGGCTATATTCCGCGTAAGGACAATGCTGTCATTGCCGCCATGCTTGATATGGGCTGGCAGGATATGCTCGAAGCGGAAATCACCGAACTGAACGACCATGCTCCGTACAACGATAAACTGCACATAGCTGTCTATATCCGTAGCAAGGAACCTGCCCAGCCAAAAGACGACAGACTGCATATCCTTGGCTTTGACGACGATGACTGGGAAGCCTTTACGGCTGAACTGTGGCAGAAAGGTTATACATACCGTCGCTGGGGCAAACTGCTGCCTGACGTGGACGACCTGCCTGAAGAAGGCGACATGGTGGTGTTCATCCACCCCGAGGATGACAAGAATGTGCTTTACCTGATGAAAGTCATTGCCGAAGATGACGAACAAGCGCAGCACATCCTTACTCATGGTGAAGAGCTGTACGGACTAATTGATGACGGTAGCCCGTACGTACTGACTGTCGTCAAAGGGCCAATGACATTCACCGCCGACGAACTCGATTTTCTTGGCACGTCGTGGAAAGGCTATTGCCGACCGGACTTCAAGTTGGAGAAGGAAGCTTCGGAGAAACTTCAAACTCTATTGCAGGGGAAATCCAACAGTAATCACTGAAGGATGAAGAACCGGTGCCTGTCATGGGATGGAATCCTGATGCAAGCGGAGAAATATTGAGGCTTTCCCCTTGTCCGTAATGAAGTAGTAGCCAATGCCCTTGCGCTTCAATTGAACTCGCTTTTAACGCTCCCCATGGCTTTTGACTAATACAAAAAGGGAACGGGAGGCTCCACTTTCGTGGTACACCCCCCCCCCGCATATTATAGGTATTCCTATTTTATATTGCAAAGGTAGTCAAAAAAGAGAAGCAACCCATTACGAGCTGCCTCTCGACTATATGAGGGATATTCGTTGCAGGATATTTCCTGCGGGAATGTCTTTACTCCTCTGCTGTTACCTCGAAAGGAATCTCTACAGAGACTTCCTTGTGGAGATGAACGGTGGCAGTGTAATGACCAATCTCCTTCACGCTGCCCACCTTGATGAGCTTGCGGTCGATGTTGTGGCCAAGCTTTGCCAACTCGTCGGCAATCTGGATGTTTGATACAGAGCCGAAGATGGTGCCTGTCGGGCTGACCTTTGTGGCAATCTTGAGAGATACACCCTTGATCTGCTCTGCCAAAGCCAAGGCGTCGTTCTTGATCTTCTCGATCTTGCGTGCACGCTGCTTCAGCTCCTCGGCCAGAGCTTTCTTTGCCGAAACAGAAGCGATGACGGCCTTGCCTGTGGGGATAAGATAATTACGGCCATAACCGGACTTGACACTCACGATGTCGTCCTTGTAACCCAAATTGATTACGTCTTCCTTCAATATTACTTCCATTATTATCTCCTCCTTATTATTTCATCAAATCCGTTACGTAGGGCAGCAATGCCAGGTGGCGTGCTCTCTTGACAGCCTGAGCCACACGGCGCTGGAACTTCAGCGAAGTACCTGTGATGCGGCGGGGAAGAATCTTGCCCTGCTCGTTGAGGAACTTCTTGAGGAACTCGGGATCCTTGTAGTCAATGTATTTGATGCCTGCCTTCTTGAAACGGCAGTATTTCTTTCTCTTGACATCAACCGAAGGCGGTGTCAGGTATCTTATTTCGGACTGCTCTTTTGCGTTCTGCTGTTGCTGTGCCATGGTCAAGCCTCCTCCTTTTTAGTTTGTTTCATACTTCTTCTCTTGGCTGCGTACTCTGCGGCGAACTTGTTCTGCTTGAACGTCAGGAAACGAATCACGCGCTCGTCACGACGATAGTTGATTTCCAACTTGTCGATGAGTGTAGGCTCAGCCTCAAACTCCAGGAATTCATAGAACCCTGTTGACTTCTTGTTGATGGGGTAGGCCAGCTTCCTGAGGCCCCAGTTCTCTTCATTGACAATCTTACCACCCTCGGCAGTAATGATGCCCTTGAACTTCTCGACCGCTTCCTTCATCTGTTCATCAGACAAAACGGGAGTCAAAATGAAAACGGTTTCGTATTGATTCATACTGTGTTAGATAAATGTTTTTATTAATTGCGGCGCAAAGATAGGCTTTTACACGCAGACAGACAAACATTCGCTGTTTTTATTTGTCGGGAGCGCAACATTCAGAGCTTTTACATTATCTTTGTCCGAACGGAAAAGGGGCGAAAGCTGCCGATATGCACAGGTATGATAGAGCTTGAGAATTTTAATTTTGACATCAGTCTGATATTCGCCGTACTCAACGGACGCGTGTCTGCGGCAATCAACAGGAAGCTGGCCGGCGACCTCAGAGCCAATGGGATACAGATAACGCCCGAGCAGATGACCGTGCTGTCACTGCTGTGGAAGAAGGACAACGTGTCACAGCAGGAGCTGTGCAACGCCACGTTCAAGGACAAGCCCAACATGACAAGACTGATAGACAGTCTCGAAACGAAAGGATATGTGGTGCGTATCTCCGACAAGCGCGACAGGCGCAACAATCTGATAAACCTTACGGCCAAGGGACGCGAAATAGAGGAAAAAGCGTTCGATGTGGCCAACCAGACGTTGCGCAAAGCCCTGAGCAACGCAACCATAGAAGAGCTGAAGGACGGGCAGAACCTGCTGAAGAAAATATTCAGCAATATGCGGGAGTAACCCGACAACTTCGTGGCATGAGGAAGCCGCATGAGCATCGCGGGCGGCCGGTACTTTGATGTTTTTACTATTTTTTCGTGTATTTGTTTCGCTCGTAACAGAATATTGCTTTTCTTTGTGGTTGGTTTACGATACGTGAATTAATAACACTAAAAATATAATACACAATGAAAGGCTTACTGAAGAATTTGGGACTTATATTGATTCTGTTGGGCAGCATCGGACTGATTGTCTGCCAGTTTACAGGCGATGTCAACAACAACGCTGTGTTGGGCGGGCTGTTCGCCATGATGGTTGTCGGGCTGATTGCCTACATCGTCATCAACAAGCGCGTTGTAGACTGAGCCACTGCAGCAGCGGAGAGAGACGCTGACCAAGAGACAGAAACATGAAGGGCAACACCATTTGCGGCGTTGCCCTTCATGTTTCTGTCCCGATAGGGATGCGGGGTGTCAGTCTTCCGACGGTATTATCAGCTTATAGCCCTTGCCGTGGATGTTGATGATCTCTATCGAGCTGTCTTCCTTCAGGTGCTTGCGCAGCTTCGTGATGTAGACATCCATGCTGCGGGCGTTGAAGTAGTTGTCGTCAATCCAGATGGTCTTCAGCGCGAAGTCGCGTTGCAGGATTTCATTGGCATGCGAGCACAGCAGGCTCAGCAGCTCAGACTCCTTGGTTGTCAGCTTTGTCTGTTTGTCGCCGATTGACAGGATCTGCTTCTGTGTGTCGAAGGTGAACTTGCCGATATTGTAGACGGTGCTCTCCCTGTTCTTCTTGCCACGCACGCGACGCAGTATCGCCTCAATGCGGAACGTCAGCTCTTCCATGCTGAAAGGCTTGGTCAGATAGTCGTCAGCACCAATCTTGAAGCCCTCGAGGATGTCGTCCTTCAGGGTCTTGGCGGTGAGGAATATGATGGGTATCTCCGAATTGACGGCACGTATCTCCGAAGCCAGCGTGAAGCCGTCTTTCTTCGGCATCATGACATCAAGGACACAAATGTCGTACTTGTTCTTCAAGAAAGCCTTATAGCCGGCTTCTCCATCGGGATAAAGTTCTGCGTCATAGCCTTTGGCCACGAGGTACTCTTTCAGGAGCATTCCCAAATTCTCGTCATCTTCGCACAGCAGGATTCTCAGTTTCTCTTCCATCTTAGTTCAGTGTTTTAATAAAGGTAATGCAATAATGAATTTCGTTCCGACGTTAAGCTCACTCTCTGCCTTGATGGTTCCCTTATGGTCGGCAATTATTTTCTTGACATACGCCAGTCCAAGCCCGAAGCCCTTGACATCGTGCAGATTACCCGTATGCACGCGGTAGAACTTCTCGAATATCCGCTTCACGTCCTCCTTCTTGATTCCGATGCCATTGTCCTGGATTGATATCATCAGCTTCTTGTCTTCGTTCCATGTCTTTATCTTCAGGAACAGGTTGACATCCTGACGGCGATACTTCACGGCGTTGTCCATCAGGTTGAAGATGACGTTCGTGATGTGCATCTCGTCGGCATAGACCGTAGCGTCTTCTGCCGTCAGCTCGGACTCTATCTGCCCGTTGTAACGCTTTATCTTTATGGCAAAGGTGTTGACAACGCCGTCTATCAGTGCGTTCATGTCTATCTCTTTAGGCTTGAGCGTCGCCTTCTGATGGTCGAACATCGACATCTGCAGCACTTTCTCCACCTCCATGCGCAGACGCTTGGTCTCGTCGTTGATGACACCGGATATGTGTTGGAACATTGCCGGCGACTTGCCGACAGACGGGTCGTTGAGCATCTGTGCTGCAAGGGATATGGTCGATATGGGGGTCTTGAACTCGTGTGTCATGTTGTTGATGAAGTCGTTCTTCATCTCCGTCAGCTTCTTCTGGCGGAATATCACCGCTATGGTGTAGATGAATGTCACCAAAAGCACAACGGTGAAAATCACGGACGGAATCATGAAGCTCACGGAGTCGTAGATATAATTCTTCTTCCCTGGGAAGTGAACCATCACCATGCTGAGCTTCGACGGCGGGTCGTTGATGAACAGAGGTTGTGAATAGGAGTCCTCGCTGCCGGTAGGCACAAAGTCGCTGCAGCGGTAGACTTCCTGTCCGTCGCCGTCGACCACGCGGAAGTGATAGCCAATGTTTATGCCGTTGTCCTCAAGTGCTGACTTGATGTACTTGTCGAGGTTCCTGAAGTTGACGCGCTCGGAGATGGGGCGTGTGTCGGCGTTATACACCATCTGCCATGCAATCTCGTCCATCAGTGCACGCTGATACAGGTATCTGTTGCGCAATATCTCGGACAGCGAACGCGATGTTTCCGGAATGGTGTTTGTGCCGTGGCGGCGTGAGATCATGGCACGCGGCACGGACTGCTGGCTGTTTGTGAACGAGTGCAGCTCTATCTTCGAGCCGTCGGGGGCAGTTATCGTGAAGTTCTGTGTCGACGACACAGTGCTTTGAGTGTTCCTGCGGCTCAGGGCTTCACGGTCTTCCTTCGACACGTCCTCGCGTATCCAGCGGTCTACCTCTTCCGACTCGACATCCTTAGACACAGCCTGCAGTGCACGCTTGACAGACTCGTCAAACTGCTCGTTGCGCATCTTCGCCATTTCCTCGATGTAGCTAATCTGCAGATACAGCAGGCTGAGGAAGCAGACTCCCATCACCGTAGCCAATATGCCAATTGTCTTTTTCTTCATGTATGCCTACATCAATCGTTCTGTAACGTCTTCGGGGAACAAAAATAACGAAACCCTTAAAAAGCATCTTGCATTTAAGCAAAAAATTAACATTTAATCTTTCATGTTAAGGTTCTATAGGCTTAGGATGTCAGGATGCCGGAAATCAGAACGCCGCAATGCATGTCCTGATGTGCGACACGCATTGCGGCGTTCCTGTATTGCTGCCCCATGTCGTCTTATGTCACATGGGAACCGTTGCATAACGGAGACGGATCAGTCCTCGTCCTTGTTTGCTTCCTCAAATTCCTTGACGAGCTTGTTCTGCACGTCGGTAGGCACGAGCTCGTAGCTTGCAAACTTCATTGAGAACGAAGCACTGCCGCCGGTCAGCGAACTGAGGGCTGTGGAGTAGGTCGACATCTCCTTCAGCGGCACCTTGGCTGTCAGCTTCTGATAGCCAGGCTCGCTGTCCATGCCCATAATCATGGCACGCCGTCCCTGCAGGTCGCTCATCACGTCGCCCATCTTGTCGGCAGGCACAAGCACCTCGACATCATAGATAGGCTCCAGGATCTTCGGCCCTGCATTCTTGAAGGCATCGCTGAAGGCATGACGTCCTGCCAGCATGAAGGATATTTCGTTGGAGTCTACCGGATGCATCTTGCCGTCATAGACAATGACACGCACGTCGCGGGCATACGAGCCTGTCAGCGGCCCCTGTTCCATACGCGACATCACGCCCTTGAGAATGGCAGGCATGAAGCGGGCATCGATGGCACCGCCCACGATGGCATTGATGAATATCAGCTTGCCGCCCCAGTCCAGACTTATCTCTTCCTTGCCCTTCACGGCAATGCGGTATTCCTGTCCGCCGAACTTATAGACCGTCGGGTCAGGCATTCCCTCGCTGTAAGGCTCAACAATCAGGTGCACCTCACCAAACTGACCTGCACCGCCCGACTGCTTCTTGTGGCGATAGTCGGCACGTGCTGCCTTGGTGATGGTCTCACGATAGGGTATTCTCGGTTCGTCATACACGATGCCGAGCTTCTCATTGTTCTCCAGACGCCACTTCAGCGTGCGCAGATGGAACTCGCCCTGACCGTAGACAATGGTCTGACGAAGCTCCTTCGACTGGTCGATAATCCACGTCGGGTCTTCCTCGTGCATGCGGTTGAGCAGTGTCATCAGCTTCTCCATGTCCGCCTCATTGGCAGGACGGATGGCACGCGAATACTTCGGGTTCGGGTATTTTATGAAGTCGAAGCTGTTGTCGGCATCCTTGCCGTTGAGCGTATTGCCCAGCTTCACGTCTTTCAGCTTGACGGTGCAGCCTATGTCGCCGGCACACATCTCGGCCACCTTCTCGCGGTTGGCACCGGCAGGAGAATATATCTGCGCAATGCGTTCCTTCGAACCGCGCTCTGCATTCACGAAGTCATCGCCCTCGTGCACCGTGCCACTCATGACGCGGAAGTACTGCACGTCGCCTATGTGCGGCTCCACTGCCGTCTTGAAGAAGTAGAGGGATGCGGGAGCCTGCGAGTCGGGCTTCACATCCTCGCCATGCGTATTCTTGAACGGAGGCATGTCGTCGACAAAAGGCACCACGTTGCCAAGGAACTCCATCAGGCGGCGCACGCCCATATCCTTGACTGCACATACGCAGAACACAGGGAACATGCTACGCGTGATCAGACCCTTGCGGATGCCAAGGCGCAGTTCGTCCTCGTTCAGGGCTTCGTCGTTGAAGAACTTCTCCATCAGCGTGTCATCATGCTCGGCAGCCGCTTCCACGAGTGCCTTGTGCATCTCGCGTGCTTTCGGCAGTTCCTCTGCGGGTATGTCCTCAATCGTAGGAACACCGCCATCGGGTCCCCATGAGTACTTCTTCATCAGCAATACGTCGATGAGGGAGTTGAAGTTCGGTCCCGTAGACAGCGGATACTGGATAGGCACGACCTTTGACCCATAGGTGGAGCGCAGGTTCTCAAGGCACATGTCGAAGTCGCACTTGTCGCCGTCGAGCTGGTTGACAAGGAAGATGACGGGCTTGCTCAGGTTCTCCGTATAGCGGAAGTGCGTCTGCGTGCCAACCTCGGGACCATACTGTCCGTTGATGAGCAGAATGGCGGTGTCTGTCACGTTGAGTGCCGTGATGGCAGCTCCTGCAAAGTCATCACTGCCAGGGCAGTCGATGATGTTCAGCTTCTTGCCGTTGAACTCCACATGGAAGACCGTCGAGAATACCGAGTAGCCGTATTCCTGCTCCACGGGGAAGTAGTCACTGACCGTATTCTTCATCGTGATACGGCCTCTGCGTTTTATGATACCACTCTCAAAGAGGAGAGCCTCAGTGAGAGTGGTCTTTCCTGCTCCGTCATTGCCTAAGAGGGCAATGTTCTTGATTTCATTTGTTTGGTATACTTTCATGGTGTATTAAGATTTAAAGAGTTATTGGTTTTCTTCCTCCTAAAAGCCCTTTTGCAAAAAGCCTGTGCAATGTAGGGATTATAATCGAGAAGTGCAACTCTTTTGAAAGTATTTTGCTGAAATCAGTCAATCTGGTGCTTCACAGGCGTGATGATGAACGTAAACTCATAGTCCTGATACGGCAGCTGATACTCGGGACGCGGCTGGTGATACCAGCTGTCTACGCAGCCCAGGCCCATCTGCACCTTGTCTATCAGTACATTGGTCAAATCTGCTTCCTCGATGTCATGCGAGTGCATATTGTGCTTTGCCTTGCCCTCGTCGAGCGACTCGATGGTATAGTGCAACGACGATGCCGAGAACGGCGATTCTGCCACAATCTCTATTCCACTGCCCGAAGCATCGAGCACCTTCCAGTAGCGCAGGTCGGTCTTGTTGCCGTTCTCCTGCGGACGGATGTACGGATAGAACTGCTCGCTGACGCTCTGGCGGTAGATGCCGAGGAACGTGTTATGGTTGCGGTCGGCATAGTTCTCGACAGGGCCGCGACCGTAATATTCCACGGTCTCATAGCTCCGTGGCATCGGCAGCTGCATGCCGAAGCGGAACATTCCCGACACTCCGGTCTGTGTGCCGGCGGTGAGCTTCTGCGTGATCTTCACAGCACCTACATTATTAATATGGTATGTGAGGTTCAGCGTGCCGCCGGTAGCAGGGACAGCCAGCTCGGCTTCAACCACGGCAATGCCATCCTCCATGTGCTGCTTCAGAGACGAGAGCTTCAGCTCGGGGTTCTTCCATACGGCATACTTTGTCTGCAGGTTTGCCCCGAAGTCGTTGTCGGTCGGTGCACGCCAGAAGTTGGGTGTCAGAGCGGCATCTTCCTTCAGTATGTTCTTGCCTTCTACATCGTAGCGCACAATCATGCCTGTCTTCTTGCTGAAGTCTATGGTGAAGCTGCCGCCAGAGACGGTCAGGAAGTTACGGTCGTTGTCCTTCACAACCGGCACTGTTGTCTCGACGTTGCTCTCGCTGACGTTTGCCAACTGCATGGATGTTCCCTGATAGGGGTTCAGCACGAGCTGGTCGCGGGCTACGGTGAAGTTCACCGGCAGCACGCCGTCGGCTTTCTTCAGCTTGTATGACACGTTGAGCAGCCACTCGCAGTGATTGCACAGCTTGCCGTAGTCTATGTTGACGGTCGCCTCTTTCTGCGGGTCGGCGTTCAGGTTGTCGATGCGTCCGGCACGCACGGCCTTGCCGTTGTGCAGGAGTTCCCACTCCATATAGTAGTCTGAAAGGTTGCGGAAGAAGTTCTCGTTGAGGATGCGGACCTTGCCTGTCGAGGCATCTTCCAGTGTTGTCCAGATGTTCTGATAGAAATAGCCGACCTCATACATGTGCGGATTGGGCACGCGGTCAGGGCTTATCAGTCCGTTGTCGCAGAAGTTGAAGTCGTGTGCGTCGTAGCTGTTGAAGTCGCCGCCATAGCCGTAGACCATCTTTCCGTTCTTCTGCCAGCGCACAGACTGGTCGACGAAGTCCCAGATGAAGCCGCCCTGATACTTGGGATACTTGCGTACCAAGTCCCAATACTCCTTGAATCCGCCTTCCGAATTGCCCATGGCGTGAGCATACTCGCACTGTATCAGCGGCTTTGTCTTCGTCGCGTCTTCGCTGTACTTGATGCAGCCGTCATAGTCCAGGTACATCGGACAGTAGATGTCGCTCTTGCCCTTATAGTCGGCACGCTCGTACTGGACGGGTCGGCTGGGGTCTTCTGCCTTCACCCAGTCGTATGCAGCCTCGAAGTTCGGGCCGTAGCCTGCCTCATTGCCCAACGACCAGAAGATGATGGACGGATGGTTGAAGTTGCGCTGCACGTTGCGCTGGTTGCGCTGCATGTGTGCGGCCTTGTAGTCGTCGCGCTTTGCCAACGTGGCATCGCCGTATCCCATTCCGTGCGATTCTATATTGGCTTCGGCAACCATGTAGATGCCGTAGCGGTCGCACAGGTCATACCAGAAGTTGTCGTCGGGATAGTGGCAGGTGCGCACTGCATTGATGTTGAACTTCTTCATTATCTCGATGTCCTGTATCATGCGTTCGCGTGAGATGACGTAGCCTCCGTCGGGGTCCATCTCATGACGGTTCACTCCCTTGAACAGCACGGGCTGTCCGTTGACAAGCACTTGTGCGTCCTTAATCTCAATCTTGCGGAAGCCTACCTTTACGGGGATGTACTCCGTCACGTTCGCTCCTTTCTTGAGGCTCAGCATCAGCGTATATAAATAAGGTGTTTCGGCTGTCCATTTCGCCGGTTTGGACACCTCAAACCGCAGCTTTCCATCGGCTGAAGCAGCGGTTTCCTGCTCGGAAACCACCGTTCCGCCGGCATCAATCAGCTGCGCGTTGACCGTTCCGCCGCCTGTTGCCGAGAAACGGACATCGAGTGTGCCGTCGGCATACTGTGCGTCAAGGTCGGGAGTCACGCGCACGTCCGTGATATGCTGCTTGTTGCGGGCATACAGATAGCTGTCGCGTGCCACGCCGGCATAGCGGAAGAAGTCCTGGTCCTCCAGATAGGTGCCGTCGCACCAGCGGAACACCTGAAAGGCAATGAGGTTCTTCTGCCCTGGCTTCAGGTAGGATGTCAGGTCAAACTCCGCCTCCAGCTTGCTGTCTTCGCTGTAGCCCACGAAGCGTCCGTTGACCCAGAGATAGATATTCGACGTTACGGAACCGAAGTGTGCAATGATCTGCTTGCCGTTCCAGCCGGCAGGCACGGTGATTTCCTTGCGGTAGGAGCCGACGTGATTGTCCTCCACAGGCACCTGCGGCGGATTGTTCTTGAACTGTTCGCGCCAAGGATAGCCGATGTTCAGATACTGCGGCGAACCGTATCCGTTGAGTTCCCACACTCCAGGCACGGGCATGGTGCCCCATCCACGGTCGTTGTAGTCGGTCTTCCAGAAGTCCAGCGGACGCGCATCCGAATCTTTCACCCAGTGGAACTTCCACGTTCCGTTGAGCGTCATGTAGTTGGCAGACTGCTCTTTGTCGCCACGGCTTGCCAGCTGCTGGCTCTCGTAGGCAAAGAAATCGGCATGCATCGGCAGCCTGTTGACCTCGTTCTTGCGGGGGTCCTGCCACTCGTTGCTCTGTGCAAAAGCCTGCACGGTGAGAGCCATCAGCAGTCCGGCGGCAAAATGTCTTGCGGTAATCATATATGTATTCCCTGTTTTAAGATTAACAATGCACAAATGTAGGAATTTTAATTACATTTGTCCCCGACAGACCTAAAAACAATGGCTGGTATCTACATCCATATCCCATTCTGCAAGACACGTTGCATCTACTGTAATTTCTACTCCACCACCCACGGCGAATACGTGGGCCGTTATGTCAGTGCACTGTGCCGCGAGATGCAGATGCGCTGCGGCGAGGACGGGAGCAGTGACCTCAGGACCGTCTACATAGGAGGAGGAACGCCGTCGCAGCTGTCGCACCGCAATCTTGAACTCGTCTTCAGTACGTTGGACCACATCTTCGGCATCGGACAATGTGAGGAAATCACCATAGAAGCCAACCCCGACGACCTCACCGACGACTATGTCTCCATGCTCAGGACGCTGCCCGTGAACCGCATAAGCATGGGCGTGCAGACGTTCAATGACCGCAAGCTGCACTTCCTGAACCGGCGGCACGATGCTGCCGAAGCCATTGCCGCCGTGGAGAGATGTCGCAAGGCGGGGTTTGACAATATAAGTATAGACTTGATCTACGGACTTCCGGATGAGACGGCAGCCGAATGGCGGAACGATTTGCGCACTGCCACCGCCCTCGGAGTGGAACACATCTCGGCATACAGCCTGACCTACGAGGAAGGAACACCTATATATAATATGGTGGAACGTCGCGACATAAAGCCCGTCGGCGAAGATACAAGCCTGGAGTTCTTCGGCATGCTGCGCAGCGAGCTTATCGATGCAGGCTATGAACACTACGAAATCTCCAACTTCTGCAAGCCTGGACATCAGGCTGTGCACAACAGCTCCTACTGGCACGGCGTGCCTTACTTGGGGCTTGGAGCTGCGGCGCACTCCTATAACGGCAGCACACGCCGCGAGTGGAATGTGGCTTCGCTGACGAAATACGTGGAAAGCATAGAGAGCGGCAGACGCGACTATGGCTTCGAGGAGCTGGACGGGCAGACGCAATACAACGAATTTGTCATGACCGGCTTGCGCACATCCCGAGGCATCAGCCTCAGCGAGCTGTCGGCACGCTTCGGCACGAAACTATACGACTACTGCCTTGATATGTCAAGGCAGTACCTTTCGAGTGGCAAGATGCTGATTGACGGCGACCGCCTGCATCTCACGCCGGCAGGCATCTTCATCTCAGACACCATCATCAGTGACCTCATGAGCGTGTAGTCGTGAATGGATAGATTGGTATTACAGGTCATACGGCATAGTCGCTGATTTTCGTTCTTATACTCATAATTGTTGATGATGTTTTTTCGGGCGGTTAATACTAATTGGTTAACCAATCTGCCCAAACTGGTTAACCAATACTGCCCAAAGAGTTAACCAACTTTGCCGAAGAGGCTAATAGATTTCTTCAGGTCGGTCATACCAGAGCTTAAGAAGGAGTACGACGAAGCCATGCAGGCGGAGCAGGAGGCGGAGCAGATGCCAATGGATATTGAGGACGAAAACCC
>CAVERK010000051.1:0-14945 GCA_963618035.1 bacterium | reverse complement strand
GCCCGACAACAAGAGAAGGATATGCGGGTTCGGGATAGCGGACAGCAATATCCCGACATAGGCGTGGCACGCCTGCGGCTCATCTGCGCCTGATGCGCGGGAACAGCTTTCGCACTTTTATGAACTCCTGCCCTACCTTGTCTCCTGCAATGACGACAGTCACAGCCAGAAGAATCAGAACCAATCCCAACCCGTCGCGCGGAGTGAGTACCTCTCCAAACACCGTAACACCGACAACGAGTGCTGTCACGGGTTCAAGCGAGCCGAGGATTGAAGTCTGTGTGGAACCGATAATCTTGATGGCTGCCGTAGTGCACAGGAATGACATGACGGTGGGGAGCAGTCCCAAGGCAAGCAGGTTGCCCCACAGGAACCACTTGTTTGGCAGTATTATCTGTGTGCCTCCATGCAGGCGTGCAAGGAAGAACAAGGAACCGACCACAAGGACGTAGAAGGTAACGGTGAGAGTGGCGACATCTGCCAGCCCTCCCTTGTTGACACCCACTATATACATGGCATAGGTCAAGGCGGAGACTACAACCAGCCCTACCCCAACAAGGCTCAGCGACGAGCCGTCACTCTTATGATACAACAGCAAGATGCCCACGAGCGACACTGCCAGACAGGCGACAGTCAGAGGCTTCAGCTTCTCCTTGAAGAACAGAGCCATCATGAGAGCCACAAGTATCGGATATATAAAAAGAATGGTGGAAGCGATGCCGGCATCCATATAGTTATAGCTCTCGAACAGCGTCTCTGACGAGAGTGCCATGAGCACACCGAGCAGAACGAACATCGCCAGCTGGCGCGGTTTCACCTTAAAGCTGCGTCCACGGACCACAATCATCAATGCCACGAGCAATATGCCGAAGGAATATCTCAAGAACAACACCGAATCCGCATCCATGCCGTCGGCATACAGCGGCAGTGCAAACAACGGGTTCAGTCCGTATGATGCTGCACCGGCAGCACCAAGCACGTATCCTGTCAATTTGTTGCTTTCCATCTTGTCTATATCTGTTTATCCTGTTTCTATCGGCAGAGGATGCTACATAAAACAAAAATCCCCCGCCATTTTGTTAGCGGGGGACAAAGGTAGTCTTTTTCTTTCAATACTGTCAGTCGTGCAACTTTGCCTTGACAAAATCTCTGTTAAGATGGGCAATGTTGATGATTGACTCGTTCTTGGGACATTCCGCCTCACAAGCACGCGTGTTGGTGCAGTTGCCGAATCCCAGCTCATCCATCTTGCTGAGCATCGCCTTTGCACGGCGCAGTGCCTCGGGCTTGCCTTGCGGCAGCAGGTTGAGCTGCGTAATCTTGGACGATACGAACAACATGGCAGAACCGTTCTTGCAAGCAGCCACACATGCTCCGCAGCCTATGCACGAAGCAGCATCCATAGCCTCATCGGCAACCTGCTTCGGGATCAGGATTGCATTGGCATCCTGCGGTGCACCTGTGCGCACGCTCATGTAGCCACCTGCCTGCATGATCTTGTCGAATGCCGTGCGGTCTACCATCAGGTCCTTGATGATCGGGAATGCTGCCGAACGCCAAGGCTCAACCGTAATGGTATCTCCATCCTTGAAGCGGCGCATATAGATCTGACATGTCGTAGCACCTGTTGCAGGGCCATGCGGATGTCCGTTGATGTAGAGTGAGCACATACCGCAGATACCCTCACGGCAGTCGTGGTCAAACATCACCGGCTCCTTGCCCTCGCTGACGAGCTGCTCGTTCAGAATGTCAAGCATCTCAAGAAACGAGGTGTCGCCTGGTATGTCTTTCATTTGGAACTCGTCGAAGTGTCCCTTCTCCTTGGGACCGTTCTGACGCCATATCTTAAGTTTGAATGAAATATTCTTGTCCATTGTAATTGTTTCTTTAACTGTTCAACTTCACCTGTTAGCTCTTGTAGTTACGTGTCTGAACCTTGATAGCCTCGTAGACCAGCGGCTCCTTCAGCAGTACAGGCTCCTCTTCATCCGAACCCTGATACTCCCAACATGCCACGTAGAAGAAGTTCTCGTCATCACGCTTGGCTTCGCCCTCTTCCGTCTGATACTCCTCGCGGAAGTGTCCGCCACAACTCTCGTTGCGGTTGAGAGCGTCGTAGGCAATCAGCTCACCCATTATGATGAAGTCGTTCAGACGGCTGGCCTTGTCAAGCTCATTGTTCATGCCATCCATAGTGCCAGGCACAAACAGGTTGGTCTCGAACTCATGGCGTATTTCCTTCAGTCTCTTCAAGCCTTCCTTCAGTCCGGCTTCGGTACGTCCCATACCTACATACTCCCACATCACGCGGCCAAGTTCCTTGTGTATGGAGTCGACAGACTTCTTTCCCTTGATGTTCATGAAGCGTTCCATCTTTGTCCTTACGGCATTCTCGGCCTCTTCAAATTCAGGGGTGTCGGTAGAGAAGCGCGGCACGGTGATCTGGTCTGCCAGGTAGTTCTGTATGGTGTAAGGCAGGACAAAGTATCCGTCTGCCAATCCCTGCATCAGAGCCGATGCACCCAGACGGTTGGCACCATGGTCGGAGAAGTTGCACTCGCCGATGGCGAACAGTCCCTTAATGGATGTCTGCAGTTCGTAGTCAACCCAAATGCCACCCATGGTATAGTGGATAGCCGGATAGATCATCATCGGGTTCTCATACGGATTGACATCGGTAATCTCCTCGTACATATCGAACAGGTTGCCGTAACGCTGAGCCACTGCATCCTTGCCCAGACGCTGTATAGCCTCGCTGAAATCGAGGAACACAGCCAAGCCGGTGTTGTTCACTCCATATCCCTTGTCGCAACGCTCCTTTGCAGCACGCGATGCCACGTCACGGGGCACCAAGTTGCCGAACGCCGGATAACGGCGTTCCAAGTAGTAGTCGCGGTCTTCCTCCGGAATGTCCTTGCCCTGCAGTGTGCCTTCCTGCAACTTCTTTGCATCTTCGAGCTTCTTCGGCACCCAGATGCGGCCATCGTTGCGGAGAGACTCTGACATCAGGGTCAGCTTCGACTGCTTGTCTCCATGTACGGGGATACATGTCGGGTGGATCTGCACGAAAGCAGGATTTGCAAACCATGCGCCCTTACGGTAGCATGCCATCGCAGCCGACACGTTGCAGGCCATAGCGTTGGTAGAGAGGAAATATGTGTTACCGTAGCCGCCGGTGCCAATTACAACGGCATGGGCAGCAAAACGCTCCAGCTTGCCGGTAACAAGATTCTTGGCAATGATGCCGCGTGCACGTCCGTCGACAATGACAACATCTTCCATCTCATAGCGTGTGTACAGCTTCACTGTTCCTGCCGCTACCTGACGGCTCAGTGCTGAATAGGCTCCGAGCAGGAGCTGCTGTCCTGTCTGACCCTTGGCATAGAACGTACGGGACACCTGTGCTCCACCAAACGAGCGGTTTGCCAGTGTGCCGCCATACTCACGTGCAAAAGGAACACCCTGTGCCACGCACTGGTCAATGATGTTGTTCGACACCTCAGCCAAGCGGTACACATTGGCCTCGCGAGAGCGGTAGTCTCCACCCTTGACAGTGTCATAGAACAGACGGTAAACAGAGTCACCGTCGTTCTGATAGTTCTTTGCGGCATTGATACCTCCCTGTGCTGCGATGGAGTGTGCACGGCGTGGAGAGTCCTGAATGCAGAAGTTAAGCACTCTGAAGCCCATCTCGCCAAGCGATGCAGCAGCTGATGCACCGGCAAGTCCTGTACCTACAACGATAATGTCCAGACGACGCTTGTTGGCAGGATTCACAAGTTTCTGATGAGCCTTGTAGTTAGTCCATTTCTCTGCCACAGGTCCCTCTGGAATCTTGGAATCTATCTTTCGAGTTGTATCTATCTTAGTCATAATATATTGTTCTGTTTAAGTCCTGATTATTAAAATCTTTCGCCACACGCTCACTGCATGATAAGCGACATGATGAAGTAAACGACAACAACCAACGCAAAACATGCCACAACAAAAGAGGTGTAGATGTTGCCTATGCACTTCCAACGGTTAAGCCAGATGTGGTTGTTCCATCCGAGTGTCTGCATTGCACTCCAAAAGCCATGTGTCAGGTGGAACCACAATGCACCCAGCCAGACAAGGTAGAGCACTACATACACAGGATTGGAGAAAGTCTGCATGATGTGATGAACGCCATTCGTCGCATAAGACAGCGTGAGCAAGTCCACACCTGCTCCGGCCTCGAACATCAGTTCGGGAAGCATCATCTTGCTCCAGAAGTTGACAAGGTGCAGCAACAGTCCAAGAATGACGATGATGCCGAGTACCAGCATATTCTGCGAAGCCCACTCGACAGTCTTCGGCCTGTCTGTCACGGCATAACGCTCCGTGCCACGGGCCTTCCTGTTCTGCAACGTCAGCCAAAAAGCGTAGATGATGTGAATGACGAACAGCGCAGCCAAGGCCAGAGTGCCGGCTACGGCATACCAATTAGAGCCGAGGAACTCACAGATCCAATTGTACCCCTCGGCAGAAATCAATGCCACAATGTTCATCGCTGCATGAAATGTGAGGAATAGGATAAGGGCAATTCCTGTTACGCTCATCACCACTTTCCTTCCTACTGATGAATTACTTAACCACATAGATGATTGATTTTTAATTATTTAGTTTGTTTAATGTTGTTCCTGTCCTCCACTCATAAATATGTGGCACAAATTTAATTCAAAAACGCATACTGGCCAAGCCGGCATAATGAAAATATAAAGCGATATCATGCACGCTGCACCAGTCAATACGCAGTCACATATATATCGTTGGAAACGGCTCGAAAATACGTACTTTTGCACAAACAAACAGGCAATATGAAAAAGTACATACTCATGCTTCTCCTGCTGACGGCAAGCGGTCTTGCCATCTCAGCACAGAATATAGATGTTGACATCCTGCACAGTGTCAACAGTTGGCGCGGCAGCTTCATACACGACTACAGCAGTTTCATCTCGTCCACAGAGCCTTACGTCGCGCTCGGCGTACCTGTAACGATGGCTGTCGTGGGAGCCATAAAGCATGACCAGGGTCTGCTTAAAGATGCTGTGTACATAGGTGTAAGCGTGGCGGGGTCTTTCGCTGCGGCATACGGACTGAAGTATATTTTCGACCGCAACCGTCCTTACGTGACCTATCCCGACCGCATACATCCCCACAGCTATGAGGACAGTCCTTCATTCCCCTCTGGGCACACGGCTTCGGCTTTTGCCTTGGCGACATCATTGTGCATACGCTATCCCAAGTGGTACGTCATTGCTCCATCGGCATTCTACGCATGTTCGGTCGGGGTGTCACGTATGTATGAAGGCGTACACTATCCGTCGGATGTGCTGGCAGGTGCTGCCATCGGAGCCGGTTGTGCCGTGGCAAGTGTCTACGTCAACCGCTGGCTGAACAAGGTTCTTTTCGGTAACTGACAGATACAGAACGCTGTTCACCTGCTTTCGGCTGTCAGCTTACTGTCATAAAGTCCTTCGTCAAGAACCCTCACAGCCTGCAGCACGCTCTCATTCACAGTGTTCATTATCTGGTAGTACTCGCTCATGTTCCACAGGTCACGCGCCGTCAAAGCCTTCAGCTGCAGACTGATCAGTGGCAGTGACTTGCTGTATTCCGCCTCATCAAATTCTATGTCTGCTTTTCCTCCTTCGGTGCGCAGGATGTCGAGCATGGCATCATCTACAGTGAAGCCACTGTTAAAACGACTGAAATCCTTGTAGTTCTTTGTCAGCTGCTTGCGGTTGTTCTCCACATATTTCGCCACAGTCTTGTTTATGATGCCCTTGGCCATCAGATTGCGATGCAGCTTGGTATAGAGCGTCGTGTCTATCGGCACGAAGTAATCGGGCATGATGCCACCGCCGCCATACACCGTTCTGTCTGCCACCAGCGTCTTATATTTCAGCGAGTCTGGAAAGTGGATGCTGTCGGCGTGCATCAGCTCGCCATTGTTGTAACGCTGCATCAGGTCTGAGTTATACTCTTTCATATCTACCTCTACGGTATTGCCGTCAGCTGTGCTCGAGCGAGTATAGGGTTTCTGTATGCAACGGCCTGAAGGAGTGTAATAGCGTGCGACTGTCAACCGTATCATAGAGCCGTCGGGCAAGTCCACCTGACGCTGTACCAAGCCCTTGCCAAAGCTACGACGGCCTACAACAACAGCCCTATCCCAGTCCTGCAAGGCACCTGTAACAATCTCGCTCGACGATGCACTGTATTCATCCACCAGCACCACGACCCTACCTTCCTGGAAGTTGCCATTGCCTTTAGCGTAGAAGTTGCGCCGCCGCTCGGCGCGTCCTTCTGTGTACACAATAAGGTCGCGCTGTCCCAAGAACTCATTAGCCATGTCAATGGCAGCATCCATATATCCGCCTCCATTGCCCTGCAAGTCCAGGATCAAATCGCTCATGCCCTGCCCTTTCAGCTTCAGCAGGGCTTCCTTGAATTCAGCACCGGTTGTCAAGGCGAACTTGTTGACCTTGATGTACCCCAATCCAGGTTCCACCATATACGATGCATCAATACTGTAGACGGGTATCTTGTCTCTCCTTATCATGAAGTGCAGCAAATCCGATATGCCACGCCTCAACACCGTGACATCGACTTTCGACCCCTTGGGACCACGAAGCCGCTTCATCACATCGTTGGTGCTCATCTTCACTCCGGCTATTGACGTGTCATTGACAGCTATTATCCGGTCTCCTGCCAAAATCCCTTCTTTCTCTGACGGCCCGCCGCTCACGGGCTGTATCACCAGCAGGGTGTCCTCCATCATCTGGAACTGTATGCCTATGCCGTCAAAATTGCCCTGCAAAGGTTCTTTCATCTCTATCACCTCTTCGGGAGTGCTGTATGTGGAGTGCGGGTCCAGCTGTGCCAACATCTTGACAATGGCTTCCTCGACGAGCTTGTTCTCATTGACAGTATCGACATAGAGGCGGCTGATGGCATATTCTGCCACCTGCAACTTGCGCATCGCCTGTTGGCTTGACTGGCTCCACGCACAGGCGGGAACGAGCACCGATAGCAATATCAGGATGTATCTTTTCATGAAAGGTCGGCTGTTTTATTATGCTTGGCTTACAAGTCCAGTTTCATTCCTACGGGTATATACGGACTTATGTCCTTGCCGTATTTCATCATTTCCCTGACCATTGTGGAGCTGACGAAAGCCAGCTCAGGGTCGGTGTACAGCAATATCGTTTCTATCCCTATGAGACTCTTGTACGCAGATGCAAGCATCTCTTCATACTCAAAATCCTTTATTCCCCTGACACCACGCACAATCACGTCTGCCCTGCATTTCTGTGCAAGGTCCGTGGTCAGACCACCAAAGGACACGACATAGACCCGAGCCTCATCGGCATAGAAGTCCGATATCATCTTCAGCCTCTGCTCTGCCGTCAACAGCGGATGCTTCTCCGAGTTGTCGGCTATGGCAATGACCACTTCGTCCATAAAGCTCAGCGTGCGCCTCACTATGGACTCATGACCACGGGTGAAGGGGTCGAACGTGCCTGGGAACAGTGCTCTCTTCATAACTGGAAGTCCTTGTTTACCAAATCTTCCTCTACCACGAGGTTGTTTATGATGAACTGCTGACGCTCCATGGTGTTGCTGCCCATATAGAACGTCAACATGTCGTTCACCTTATCTGTCTTGTGCAGGTTCACCTGGTCAAGGCGTATGTCCTTGTTTATGAAATGCGTGAACTCGGGCGGTGAGATTTCTCCCAGTCCCTTGAAGCGCGTAATCTCCGGATTTGGTCCCAACTGTGCGATTGCCTTCTGCCGTTCATCCTCGGTATAGCAGTAGCGTGTCTCTTTCTTGTTGCGCACACGAAACAGCGGCGTTTCCAGGATATAGACGTGACCCTTCTTTATCAGCTCGGGGAAGAACTGCAAGAAGAACGTTATCATCAGCAGCCTGATGTGCATTCCGTCGACATCGGCGTCGGTGGCTATTATCACCTTATTATATCTAAGCCCGTCCAGGCCGTCCTCGATGTTCAACGCCGCCTGTAGCAGATTGAACTCCTCATTCTCATAGACGAGCTTCTTTGTCAGTCCGTAGGAGTTCTTCGGCTTGCCGCGCAGACTGAACACCGCCTGCGTATTCACGTCGCGGCTCTTCGTGATGGAGCCGCTTGCCGACAGTCCCTCCGTTATGAAGATGCACGATTCTTCCTCCTGAGGACGGCCTTTGCCGTCGTTCAGGTGGTAGCGGCAATCGCGCAGCTTGCTGTTGTGAAGGTCTGCTTTCTTGGCACGCTCGCGTGCCAGCTTCGTCACGCCTGCTATGGCCTTGCGTTCCCGCTCCGACGCTTGAATCTTCGTGAGCATGACCTCACTCATCTGCGCATTCTTGTGCAGGTAGTTGTCCACCTCTTCCTTCACGAAGTCGCCGACATACTTGTTTATGCTGACACCGTCAGGACTCATCATCGTTGAGCCGAGCTTCGTTTTCGTCTGTCCCTCAAACTGCGGTTCCTCTACGTCTATGGCAATCGCCGCCACCAGACCATTACGGATGTCGGTGTATTCAAAGTTCTTGTTGTAGAACTCCTTTATGGTCCGCGCGAGATGTTCCTTCAGCGCACTCTGATGCGTGCCTCCCTGCGTGGTGTGCTGTCCGTTCACGAAGGAGTAGTATTCCTCGCCGTACTGGTCGGTATGCGTGAACGCTATTTCGATGTCCTGCCCCTTCAGATGCACGATGTCATACAGTCCCTCGGCAGTCATGCTGTCCTTCAGCAGGTCTTCCAGTCCGTGGCGTGACAGGATCTTGTGTCCATTATATATTATGGAGAGTCCCGTGTTGAGGTAGGTGTAGTTCCGGAGCAGTGTCTCCACGAAGTCCGCATGGAATGTATAGCCCGTGAACAAGGTGTCGTCCGGTTCGAATGACGTGTATGTGCCATTGGGCTGGTCTGTATCTTCGGTGCGGTCACTGACGAGCTTGCCCCGCTCGAACACCGCCGTGCGCACCTTGCCGTCGCGATAGCTGCTCACCTCGAAGTGCAGGCTCAAGGCGTTCACTGCCTTCACGCCGACACCGTTCAGTCCGATGCTCTTCTTGAAAGCCTTGCTGTCGTACTTGCCGCCTGTGTTCAGCTGGCTGACTGCCTCTATGAGCTTGCCTTGCGGAATGCCACGGCCGTAGTCGCGCACGCTGACACGCAGGTTGTCTTCTATCGTGACCTCAATCTTGTTGCCGGCACCCATCTTGAACTCGTCGATGCTGTTGTCGATTGTCTCCTTCAGCAGCACGTAGATGCCGTCATCGGCCTGTGAGCCATCGCCCAAGCGGCCTATGTACATGCCCGACCGAGCACGTATGTGCTGCATGTCGTCCAGGTGGATAATGTTGGCATCGCCGTAGCTGACAGCGTCCGGTGCACCATTGGTATTCAGTATGTTCTCTGTCTCCTCGCTCATTTTATTTCCTTTATGAATGCTCTCCTGCGCTTGTGCTGCACGTGGTCGAAATACTCCCACTGCGCCTGCACCTTGCCGTTCAGTTCAAGCTCTACGTTGGTCTCGGCATACTTGAAGCCGAGTTTCTGGTATTCGGGTATCAGGTCGTAGAACAGCAGGGCGTTCACTCCCTTATTCTGATATTCGGGCTTCACCGCCACAAGCAACAGGTCGAGGCAATCGCCATAGTGCTTCAGGAACAGCACCTTGGCCAGATAGTACCAGCCGAAGGGCAGCAGCTTGCCGTGCGCTTTCTGCAATGCTCGCGAGAGCGAGGGCATCGACAGTCCTACGCCGACGAGCTTCTCGTCCTTGTCCACAATCAGCGATGCCATGCGCAGGTCCACGATGGGCAGATACATGTCTATATACTGCTTTATCTGTCTCGGCGTGAGCGGTGAGTATCCGTACAGTGGACTGAATGCCTCGTTTATCAGGTCGAAGATGGCCTGTCCGTAGTCCTGCTTTATCTTCTTGCCGGAGGTGTACTTCTTTATCTTCAGCTCGTACTTCTTCATCACTATCTCCGATATGCGGCGGTGCTTGTCGGGTATCTTGCCCTCTTCGGGCATGAAGACCTTGAACTCCACCCAGTCGGCATCCTTCTGGAAGCCGAGCTTCTCCATGTGTCTCGGATAGTAGGGGTAGTTGTAGATGGTCGCCATCGTGCTCAGCTGGTCGAAGCCTTCTATCAACATTCCCTCGGCATCCATGTCGGTGAAGCCCAACGGCCCCTGTATCTGCGTCATGCCACGCTTCTTTCCCCACTGCTCCACGGCATCAATCAGCGCAGCCGACACCTCTTCGTCGTCGACGAAGTCTATCCATCCGAAGCGCACGCTCCTGATGTTCCACTTCTCATTGGCATGGCGGTTTATTATTGCAGCCACGCGTCCCACGAGCTTGCCGTCCTTGTATGCCAGGAAGTATTCGGCTTCGCAGAACTCGAAAGCGGCGTTTTTCTTGGGATTGAACGTGCCCAACATATCCTCATACAGGTCGGGCACCGAGTACGGATTGTCCTTATACAACTCGTAATTGAAGCGTATGAACTTCTTGAGGTCGGCTTTGCTTGCCGCCGTCTTTATGGTAACTGCCATCTTTTGCTATCGTGCTATTTGTTGCTACTCTTATGGAATGTTGCGCAAATATATAAAATTCCGTCATAACGCGTGACCACGTTGCCGATTTATCGGGATACACTAACTCTGCACGACCTCGCGGTAATTCCTTATTAATGCATACATTTGTGCTGGACAACGGAAGAAGAACCTTAAAGACAAAACACCACATGAAGACACGCCACATACTCACCGCAATGGCAATGGCCGTCTGCATCGCCACGACCGCCGGTGCAGCAGCACTGCCGACAGACACGCTGTCGCTTCACGGCAGCTGGGCTTTGTCGCTCGACACTGCAACAACATTCAATGCAGCCATGCTCTCAACGCCCTGTAGCGACACCATGCATCTGCCAGGGACTACCGACCGCGCCCGTAAAGGGTTCAGGAACGACGACTACAGCGAGACCAGCAACCTCTCACGCGAATACCGCTTCATCGGCAAGGCTCTGTATGCCAAGCAGGTGACCATCCCCGAACGGTGGCAGGGCAAGAGCATCAGCCTGCTGATGGAACGCACGAAGCCCACCACCGTATGGGTAGACGGACATGAAGCCGGAAGCAACGGCAGCATCAGCACCGCACAGCGGTATGACCTCTCTGCCTACCTCACGCCTGGGCAACACACCATATATATATTGGTAGACAACAGCCGCCATGCCGTGCCCGAACAGGTGTATTCCTCATCGCATGCCTACTCTGAAAGTACACAGACCAACTGGAACGGCATCATCGGAGACTTCCGTCTGGAGGCGCAGGACAGGAGGCATATCGACAGCATACGCGTGAGTACCGATGTGGAAAACAAGACGGCAACGATAGACATCCTGCTGTCGGAACCGGCAGAAGGCAGCGAGATAAGCCTGTTCGCGCAGTCGTTTAACACTCCTAAAGCACAGCGTTCCGCCACCTTACGCACCAAGATAGAAGACGGAAACCACAGGCAGACAATCACCCTTCCGCTGGGTGACGACGCACAGCTGTGGAGCGAGTTCTCGCCCATCCTCTATCGCGTCAGCGTCAGTCTGCTAAGCGGTGGCAAGCTGAAGGACTTCAAGACCGCAACCTTCGGCCTGCACGAGTTCAAGACCGCCGGCAGGCAGTTCACGATCAACGGCAAGAAGACTTTCCTGCGCGGAAAGCATGATGCTTGCGTGTTCCCCCTGACGGGACACACGGCGATGGACGTTGACAGCTGGCGGCACTACTTCCGCACCGCCAAGCAGTATGGCATCAACCACTACCGCTTCCACTCATGGTGTCCGCCGGAAGCGTGCTTCGAGGCAGCCGACATTGAGGGCATCTATCTTCAGCCCGAGCTTCCTATATGGGGCACGCTCCACGAAGGCGACGACCGCTTGCTCGGCTTCCTGCTTGAGGAAGGGCGCAACATCCAGCGCGCCTATGGCAATCATCCGTCGTTCGTCATGTTCGGCATAGGCAACGAGATGCAGGGAGCACAGCCGCTGCACATGCTTGTCGATGCCTTCAGGGAGAACGACAGCCGGCACCTCATTGCCTCCGGCTCAAACAACTTCCTTGGCACCAATGGTCCTGCCGACAATGACGACTACTTCACGACCTGCCGCGTCGGCAAGGAGACACCAGGGACATTCGACACCGAAGCCAGGGCATCTTTCTCCTTTGCCGATGCCGACGACGGAGGCTATCTGAACCATACATATCCGAACACGATCATGGACTTCGGCCAAGCCGCAGCCAAGTGTCCCATTCCCGTAATCAGCCACGAGACAGGACAGTTCCAGATATATCCCGACTATGGCGAGATGCAGAAGTACACCGGCGTGCTGAAGCCACGGAACATGCAGGTCTTCAAGGACCGCCTGGAGCGTGCCGGCATGGAGGGCATGGACCGTGCTTTCCACCGCGCATCGGGCAAGTGGGCGGCACTTCTCTATCGTGCCGACATCGAGATGAACCTGCGCACAGCCCATTGGGGCGGCTTCCAGCTGCTCGACTTGCAGGACTATCCAGGGCAGGGGTCGGCATACGTGGGCATACTCGATGCCTTCATGGACAGTAAAGGTCTGATTGCAGCCGACGAATGGCGGCATTTCTGCAATGACGTGGTGCCGCTGCTTGTGACCGACAAGCTGTGCTGGACGAACGGCGAGAGGCTCGTTGGCGACATCAGGATTGCCAACTACTCTGCCGACGCGATGACAAATGCAACCGTCAGCTGGCAGCTTGCCGATGCAGAAGGCACCGTCATCGGCAGCGGAACGCAGATGTTTGATGCTGCACAGGGAGAGCTATCCTCGGCAGCAAACATCGACCTGCCGCTGTCAGCAATAAGCAGGGCGCAGAAAGTGAGGCTCGACCTTTCGGTGCAAGGCACGGACTATTCCAACTCATACGACCTCTGGGTCTACCCGTCAGACAATATGCCTGACCCGAAGAGGACAGATGTCAGCATCACCCGCAGCCTCGAAGAAGCCATCACCGCACTGTCGGAAGGGCGCAAGGTGCTGCTTATGCCGGACAAGGAGGAAGTGGCAGGACAGACCGTCGGTGCACTGTTCCAGACCGATTATTGGAACTACCGTATGTTCAAGACCATCTGTGAGAACATCGGGCGGCCTGTATCTCCAGGGACGCTCGGCATACTCACAGACCCGACACACGGAGCCTTTGCCGACTTCCCCACCGAAGAGCACACCAACTGGCAGTGGTTCCCTGTGATAAAGCAGAGCTACCCGATGGTTCTCGACATCCTGCCGAAGAGCTACAAGCCGATAGTACAGGTCATCGACAATGTGGAGCGCAACCACCGCCTCGGACTGCTGTTCGAGTTCAACGTCGGTGCCGGCAAGCTGCTGGTTTGTATGTCCGACCTTGAACGCACACTCGACAAGCCCGAGGGACGGCAGTTCTACCGGAGTCTGTTGGAGTATATGCAGGGGCATCGTTTCAATCCCGAATACGACATAGATGCCGATAGTCTGCGCGAGCTTTTCCATGCTCACGCAGCGGCCACCGACACCAAGCAGCTTAACAACATATCATACTAACGACAACAAAGAGAATCCACAGCCATGTATAAGAACGACAGCAGAACAGTGATAACCCTCGATGCAGGCGGCACGAACTTCGTCTTCGGAGCCATGAGAGGATGTGAGTTCATCACGAAACCCATCACGTATCCTTCGAACGCACATGACCTTGACCTGTGTCTCGACACTATGGTCAGGGGATTTCGCGAGGTCATCGGCTCGTTGGACGACAAGCCCGTTGCCATCAGCTTTGCCTTCCCTGGTCCGGCAGACTATCCCAACGGCATCATTGGCGGCTACCTGCCAAACTTTCCGTCGTTCAGAGACGGCGTTGCCCTCGGCCCGTTCTTGCAGAATGAGTTCGGCATACCGGTATTCATCAACAACGACGG
This sequence comes from bacterium, assembly GCA_963618035.1. Classification (GTDB taxonomy): domain Bacteria; phylum Bacteroidota; class Bacteroidia; order Bacteroidales; family Bacteroidaceae; genus Bacteroides. The sequence goes on along the minus strand of CAVERK010000051.1, from coordinate 912 downwards.
CGACCTTTTTGCCTACGGCGAAGCCCTCTGCGGAGCATTGCCGGACGTGAACAGGCGGCTTGAAGAATGTGGCAGCAGCAAGAGATACAAGAACCTGATAGGTTATACCTTCGGCACGGGCTTTGGTGTCGGCATCGTCGTCAACGGACAACTGAACCGTGGTGACAACTCGTGCGTGGAGACCTTCTGTCTCCCGCACAAGAACATCAGCCGCACCATAGTGGAAGAGGGCGTGTCTGTCAGAGCCGTGAAGCGCGTATATGCCGAAGAGTCCGGCGACCGCAGCACAAATCTTGAGCCTAAAGACATCTGCGACATTGCCGACGGAAAGCGTCCAGGCAATGCGGAGACAGCACGCAAAGCCTTTGCCGAGATGGGCGAGGTGGCAGGAGATGCCATGGCCATAACCGCACAGCTCATAGACGGCATCATAGTCATTGGCGGTGGCATCACGGCAGCACGCCATCTCATCATGCCGTCGTTGCTGAAGGAGATGCGCAGCACATTCAAGACCGTCAGCGGAGATACCGTGCGACGCATACAGATGGAGGTGTTCGACCTTGACAACCCCGAAGAGTTCAGTGCCTTTGCCCGTGGCAACAGCAAGCTCATTGCAGTGAGAGGAACAGACCGCACCATAGAGTATGACAGCATGAAGCGCATCGGTGTCACCATCTCCAGACTCGGGGCATCAAGAGCCATCTCTGCGGGAGCCTATGCCTTCGCCCTCTCCGAGATTGACGGACTACCGACTTCCCCTGTCTGATTTCAGGCCTTTCCTATCCCGAACTCTATATATATTATATATAGAGAGAGAACTTATGTCAGCTGGTAGAAGTCGTGCTATATGATGACAGAAGTCGTCTCACATCGTTCGATGTGAGCATTCATCTCGTTCGATGTGAGCGTTCA
>CAVERK010000050.1:0-14947 GCA_963618035.1 bacterium | reverse complement strand
AGTAGCCCGACAACAAGAGAAGGATATGCGGGTTCGGGATAGCGGACAGCAATAATTTTGAGCAGAATGTTTTTTCCACTAATTTTGCGCGAACAAAATAATGGAAGATAGAAAATGGCTTTACAGTGTGGTATAGTTGGACTTCCCAATGTCGGCAAGTCCACGTTGTTCAATTGCCTGTCGAATGTCAAGGCTCAAGCAGCCAATTTCCCCTTTTGCACCATAGAACCCAATGTCGGTGTCATAACGGTACCTGACGAGCGTCTCGGCAAGCTGGCTGAGATTGTACACCCAGGACGTATTGTTCCGGCAACGGTTGAGATTGTCGATATTGCCGGATTGGTGAAAGGCGCGAGCAAGGGTGAGGGGTTAGGCAATAAGTTCTTGGCAAACATTCGCGAGACAGATGCCATAATACATGTGCTGCGCTGCTTTGACGACGGCAATGTGACGCACGTGGAAGGCGGCATCAATCCTGTGCGCGACAAGGAGATTATCGATACCGAACTGCAGCTTCGCGACTTGGAGACCATTGAGACACGACTGCCGAAGGTGCAGAAGATTGCACAGACAGGCGACAAGGAAGCAAAGCAGACACTCAACGTACTGACAAAGTATAAGGCGGCTCTCGACCAGGGACTGTCGGCACGCACCATGCAGTTCGACGACAAGGAAGAACAGGCCATAGCCAAAAACCTGTTCCTGCTGACGGCAAAGCCGGTGCTCTACGTCTGCAATGTCGACGAAGGCAGTGCCGTTAGCGGCAACCATTATGTGGACGAGGTGCGTGAAGCCGTCAAGAATGAGAATGCAGAGATACTGGTTGTGGCGGCAAAGACCGAGGCCGACATTGCCGAACTGGAGACCTATGAGGACAAGAAGATGTTCCTCGATGAGCTTGGTCTTGAGGAATCGGGCGTGAACCGACTGATAAAGTCGGCATACCACCTGCTGAATCTTGAGACCTTCATCACTGCCGGCGAAATGGAAGTCAAGGCCTGGACATACCACAAGGGTTGGAAAGCACCGCAGTGTGCAGGTGTCATACATACCGATTTCGAGAAGGGCTTCATAAGGGCTGAGGTCATCAAGTATGACGACTACATGAAATACGGATCGGAAAGTGCCGTGCGAGATGCCGGAAAGCTGTGCATTGAGGGCAAAGACTACGTGGTTCAGGATGGCGATATCATGCATTTCCGCTTCAATGTCTAACGGTTAACCAATAGGAAACGACTATGACATCACCGCTTGTTATAAACTGGAATCCCGATCCGGTGCTCTTCAGCATCGGTTCCGTGGATGTCAGATACTACGGACTGCTGTGGATTATCGGCATCGCCTGTTCGTACTTCATTGTCCGCAAGGTATATATCGACCAAAAGATTGGCGAGAAGAAGTTTGACCCGCTGTTCTTCTACTGCTTCGTCGGCATGATTGCCGGTGCACGTCTCGGTCATTGCCTGTTCTACGAGCCTGACTATTTCCTGAATCACGTGTCGGAGATATTCCTGCCCGTCCGCTTCCTGCCCGACGGCAGCTGGAAGTTCATCGGCTATCGCGGTCTGGCAAGCCACGGCGGCACCATAGGACTGATGATCACGCTGGTGCTGTATTGCAGGAAATACAAGATGCACATCATCGACGTGTTCGACATTATAGCTATTGCCACTCCCATCTGTGCCTGCTGCATCCGTCTTGCCAATCTGATGAATTCCGAGATTATCGGCAAGGCCACAGACGCGGCATGGGCATTTGTCTTCCTGCAGGTTGACAATGTGCCGCGTCATCCGGCACAGCTCTACGAGGCATTGTTCTATCTGCTATTGGGCATTGTCATGTGGGGAATCTACAAGAAACGCGGTCTCGGCGTGAGGCGCGGCTTCTACTTCGGCCTGTGCCTGACGGTGATTTTCATCTTCCGCTTCTTCGTGGAGTTCCTGAAAGAAGACCAGGTGGCTTTCGAGGAGAACATGACATGGAACATGGGACAGCTGCTGAGCATTCCATTTGTGCTTGTGGGCATATACTTCATGTTCTTCTTCGGACGCAACAGCAAGAGGAATATCGGTGAGACCGTGACGACAAACAACAAGAAATAAAGAAAACTCATATAAACAAGATGGATTACAACTTCAGGGAAATAGAGAAAAAATGGCAGAGCTACTGGATAAAGAACAAGACTTATCTGGTAAAGGAAGACGCAGCAAAGCCCAAGTACTACGTTCTTAACATGTTCCCCTATCCTTCCGGTGCCGGACTGCACGTGGGACATCCGTTGGGCTACATAGCGTCAGACATCTTCGCACGCTACAAACGCCTGAAGGGTTTCAACGTGCTTAACCCTATGGGATATGATGCTTATGGATTGCCTGCCGAACAATATGCCATCCAGACAGGACAGCATCCTGCCGTCACGACGGAGAAAAACATAAACCGTTACCGCGAGCAGCTCGACAAAATCGGCTTCTCGTTTGACTGGAGCCGCGAGGTTCGCACCTGCGACCCGTCTTATTATCACTGGACGCAATGGGCTTTTCAAAAGATGTTCCGTAGCTACTACGACAACAACCTGAAGAAAGCACAACCCATAGAGAAGCTTGAAGAACACTTCGCACACAATGGCACCGAAGGTATCAACGCATCATGCTCGGAAGAGCTGGAGTTTACTGCTTCCGAATGGAATGCCAAGAGCGACGAAGAGAAGCAGAAGACACTGATGAACTACCGCATTGCCTATTTGGGCGAGATGATGGTCAACTGGTGTCCCAAGCTTGGCACTGTCCTGGCTAACGATGAGGTCGTTGAAGGTCTGTCCATTCGCGGCGGATACCCTGTGGTACAGAAACGTATGCGCCAGTGGTGCCTGCGCATTTCGGCATACGCACAGCGTCTGCTCGACGGACTTGACACAATCCAGTGGACAGATTCACTGAAAGAAACACAGCGCAACTGGATTGGACGCAGCGAAGGTACTGAGGTGCAGTTCCGCGTCAAGGACAGCGACATGGAATTTACAATCTTCACGACACGTGCCGACACCATGTTCGGCGTTACGTTCATGGTTCTTGCTCCCGAGAGCAGTCTCGTGCCGCAGGTCACCACAGAAGCGCAGAAAGCCGATGTCGATGCCTATATAGAACGTACAAAGAAGCGCACCGAGCGCGACCGCATTGCCGACAGAAGCGTCACGGGCGTATTCTCGGGGAGTTATGCCGTCAATCCGTTCACGGGAGAGAGTGTTCCCATTTGGATTAGTGACTATGTGCTCGCCGGTTACGGCACAGGAGCCATCATGGCAGTCCCTGCACACGACAGCCGCGACTATGCTTTTGCCAAGCATTTCAACCTGCCAATCGTTCCGCTCATTGAAGGATGTGACGTAAGTGAAGAGAGCTTCGATGCCAAGGAAGGCATCGTGACCAACTCTCCACGCAAGGATGCAAAGCCTTTCTGTGACCTTACGCTCAACGGACTGACTGTCAAAGAAGCCATTGCGGCAACGAAGAAATACGTCACCGAACATCATCTCGGCAAGGTTAAGGTCAATTATCGTCTGCGTGATGCCATCTTCTCGCGTCAGCGTTATTGGGGCGAACCGTTCCCCGTATATTATAAAGGAGAAATCCCGTACATGGTTCCCGAGGAATGTCTGCCTCTGGAGCTGCCGGAGATAGACAAATACCAGCCTACGGAGACTGGCGAACCTCCATTGGGCCGTGCCACAAAATGGGCTTGGGACACCGAAAACAACAGAGTTGTAGACAACAGCCTCATCAATGGCACTACCGTATTCCCGCTTGAACTTAACACAATGCCTGGTTTTGCTGGTTCAAGCGCGTATTATCTGCGCTATATGAACCCGCAAAACGACAAGGCTCTCGTGTCTTCCGAGGCTGATCATTACTGGAAGAACGTCGATTTGTATGTCGGAGGAACGGAACACGCCACCGGACACCTTATATATTCGCGCTACTGGAACAAGTTCCTGCACGATATAGGTGTCAGTGAAGTTGAGGAACCGTTCCAGAAGCTCATCAATCAGGGCATGATACAGGGGCGCAGCAACTTTGTCTACAGGATTAAGGACACCAATACGTTCGTTTCGCTGAACCTGAAAGACAAGTATGAGACTACTCCCATCCATGTTGATGTGAATATCGTCGACAATGACGTGCTCGATGTGGAAGCTTTCAAGGCATGGAGACCCGAATACAACAACGCCGAATTCATACTTGAAGATGACGGAAAGTACGTTTGCGGATGGGCAATCGAGAAGATGAGCAAATCCATGTTCAACGTTGTCAACCCCGATATGATTGTCGACAAGTATGGAGCCGACACACTTCGTCTCTACGAAATGTTCCTTGGCCCTGTGGAAGCGTCGAAGCCCTGGAACACAAACGGCATTGACGGCACGTTCCGCTTCCTGAAGAAGCTGTGGAATCTGTTCTACGACCGCAGTGACAAGCTCCTTGTTTGCGAGGAAGAACCAAATGCCGACGAGCTGAAATCCATACATAAGCTCATAAAGAAGGTCACCGGCGACATAGAGAACTTCTCGTACAACACTTCCATCAGTGCGTTTATGATTTGCGTCAATGAGCTTTCGCAGCTCAAATGCAGCAAGAAGTCTGTGCTGGAACCGCTTGTTGTCTGCCTTGCGCCGTTCACTCCGCACATCTGCGAAGAGCTTTGGTCTGTCTTGGGGCATGACACGACAATCTGCGACGCAGCATGGCCTCAGTACAACGAGGAATACATCAAGGAAGATACCGTCAACTACACAGTATCGTTCAACGGAAAGGCACGCTTCAACAAGGAGTTTGCTGTCGACGCACAGAATGATGAGATTGAGAAAGAAGTACTTGCCGACGAGAGGTCTGCACGATGGACAGAAGGCAAGCAGGTGGTCAAAGTGATTGTTGTGCCGCGCAAGATTGTCAACATCGTTGTCAAATAAGAGTTGGTACGCACATATACTGTTTCTTAACCAATGACAATGCACAAGCCTACAAAAGGAGAAATCCTTAGCGAGATAAAGGATTATATACTTATCACGATAGGACTGATAACCTACGCCGCTGCGTGGGCACTGTTTCTTCTGCCTTATCAAATCACGACCGGCGGAACTACGGGTATCGGCGCAATAATCTACTACGCCTCGGGCTTTCCTATCGAAAGCACTTACTTCATCATAAACGCAGTCCTGCTGACGTTTGCGATAAAGATTTTAGGGCCTAAGTTCAGCATAAAGACCACTTACGGCATCTTCATGATGACCTTTCTGTTGTGGCTCTTCCAGACTATCATCAAGAACGATGACGGTACGCTGCCGCAAATCATTGGTCCAGGACAGGATTTCATGGCTTGTATCATCGGTGCCACAATGTGCGGCATAGGTCTCGGAATGGCTTTCCTGTATAATGGCAGCACCGGAGGAACGGATATCATAGCGGCAATTGTCAACAAATACCGTGACGTGTCCCTCGGACGGATGATACAGCTCTGCGATGTCATTATCATCAGTTCATGCTACTTCGTGTTTCATGACTGGCGACGTGTGATTTTCGGTTTTGTAACGTTGTTCATAATAGGCTATGTGCTCGATTATGTGGTCAACAGTGCGCGACAATCGGTTCAGTTCTTCATCTTTTCGAGAGAATATTCCAAGATTGCCGACACCATAAACGGCAGGATGCACCGTGGCGTGACAGTGCTTGACGGTGAAGGATGGTACACGAAGAACCACGTGAAGGTGCTGTTTGTGCTTGCCTCAAAGCAACAGTCGCAACAGATCTTCAGCCTCGTGAAGAGCATCGATCCTGATGCTCTGATATCGCAAAGTGCTGTTATCGGAGTGTTCGGACAGGGCTTTGACAAGCTGAAAGTCAAGGTCAAGAAGGAAAAGATGCAGGACTATGTTCCCGAATAACCTCATGTATTCAATCCTGATGCAGCCATGAAGAAGACAATAGTCTTTGCTACCAACAACAAGAACAAGCTCGACGAAGTGCGTTCCATGCTGCGCAATGAGTTTGAAGTCATCGGACTTAGAGACATCGGATGCTGTGACGACATTCCCGAGACGGCAGATACCATAGAAGGAAACGCCATTCAGAAAGCCGAATACGTGTGCAACAAGTTCAAGACAGACTGCTTTGCCGACGATACCGGACTTGAAGTGGATGCCCTCGGCGGTGCTCCTGGAGTACATTCTGCACGCTATGCCAACGAGAACGCACACGATTCTGAAGCCAACATAGACAAGTTGCTTGCCGAACTTGCCGATAAGGAAGACCGCCAGGCACAGTTCCGCACGTGCATCTGCGTCATCATAGACGGAAAAAGGCACCTCTTTGAAGGCATCGTTCGCGGAAAGATAACGCTTTCAAGACGAGGCACCGGTGGCTTCGGCTATGATTCCGTGTTCATGCCCGACGGCTATGACAAGACCTTCGCCGAGCTTGGCAACGACGAAAAGAACAAAATCAGCCACCGTGCACGTGCAGTAGCGAAGTTGGCAAAGTTCCTTCTCAGAAGCTGAAAGAAAGGAATACGTCTGCCAACACGCCCATACAGACTTCCTCTTCAAAGACCTAACGAAGCCGAAATCTCAAGCATCCTCTTTATAGGACGCACGGCTTTCTCGCATATATCAGCATCTACAAGTATCTCCGGCTGCTCGTTGAGAAGACAGTCGTGGATTTTCTGCAGCGTATTCAGCCGCATATACTGACATTCGTTGCAGGCACACGTGCTGTCATCAGGCGGAGCAGGAATGAAAACCTTCTGCGGACATGCCAGCTGCATCTTGTGCAGTATGCCTGACTCTGTGGCTACGATGAACTCATTGCCTTCATCCTTCACGGCAAACTTCAGTATTCCTGCTGTCGAACCGACGTAATCCGCCAGCTTCAAGACTGCTCCCTTACATTCAGGATGCGCCAGGACCTTTGCCCGAGGATAGATTTTCTTCAGCTCGACAATCTTTTCCACCGAGAATTTCTCGTGTACGGTACATGCTCCGTTCCAGAGGAGCATGTTTCTGCCTGTGATTGAGTTTATGTAATTCCCCAAGTTATAGTCTGGACCGAATATAATCTTCTCATCCTTCGGGAAGCTCTCCACTATCTGACGCGCGTTTGTGGAGGTCACAACCACGTCGGTAAGTGCCTTCACGGCTGCCGACGTGTTGACATAACTCACGACCTTATATCCTGGATGCCCTTTGATGAACTCCGCAAACTCGTCGGCAGGACAGCTGTCGGCAAGCGAGCAACCGGCATTAGCGTCGGGAACCAGCACTTTTTTGTCAGGGCACAGGATCTTGGCAGTCTCACCCATGAAGTGCACGCCGCACAGCACGATGATGTCCGCATCGGTCTTTGCCGCCCATTGTGCCAGTGCCAGACTGTCGCCGACGTGGTCGGCTATGTCCTGTATGTCGCTCGTCTGATAGAAGTGAGCCAGTATCACGGCATTCTTCTCTCGCCTCAGTCTGTTTATCTCTTCGATGAGTTTGTCCATGACAATATATATTCTTTATAGTTTATTTCTTTAGAACTTTTTATGTGATGTTGATGTTACCCTGTTGAAAACGTGGAAAAGATTTTCTCCGTTTCCTTGCACGTCAAGTTATCATCATCAGGTCTTGTCCTGTCAACACCGTTGTCAACACATGACAGCGCAGCGTAAAGTGTAGCCTTTCACCGCAATACGCATCTTCTCCGGCAGTTTGTCAACACCATGTAAACAACACACAAAGTTAATAACTTTTAGGTTCAGGGCAGCACCGCCGTCGGTTAAAAGTAGGTTGAAAAGAGACAGACAAAAAGGCAAGCTAAAATTTTGCCGTTGCTTTTGCCTGTATATCGGATCCTGTTTTCCCGAATCAAAATATTTCATCCACTTCTTTTCAATAATTTGTCAACACGCTGTGCACACTTTATTAACCGTCTTCGTTGTGTTATGAACGCAATTAAGGCTAATTTTGCGACGCAGACACGAAAGACATAGATGCCGATGCGCAAGCTCAAAGTTACAGAATTAAACCGGATAAGCAAGGAGGAATACAAGCTGGCAGAGAAGTTGCCTCTTGTCGTAGTGCTCGATAACGTGCGCAGCGAGTACAATATAGGCTCCGTATTCCGCACCGCCGACGCTTTCAGGGTGGAGAGTATCTGCCTGTGCGGCATCTGTGCCGTTCCGCCACGCGTTGAAATCCACAAGACAGCTCTCGGTGCAGAGGACTCTGTAGACTGGAGATACTTCAAGTCAACCATGGATGCGGTGGACGAACTTCGCCGCGAAGGATACACCATACTGTCGGTAGAGCAGGTGGAAGGCAGCATGAAGCTCGACGACATGCACCTGGATTCCGGCAACCGTTACGCCGTCATTCTCGGCAACGAGGTTAAGGGCGTGCAGCAGGAAGTGGTCGATGCCAGTGACGGATGCATTGAGATTCCGCAGTACGGCACGAAACATTCGCTGAATGTCTCCGTGACTGCCGGCATCGTGATGTGGGAGATGTTCCGTCTGCTGCGCACGGACAGCTGAACGCAGGCTGTGCCTCACATGCCAAATCTCAGTCCGAACTGTAGGTTCAGTGCCGTGTTCTTCTCCTTATATATATTGTCTATTCTGCTGCCGTTGTCGAAGTAATATGACACGCCAGGCTCGGCATACAGCCTGACAACGTTCCTTATGTTGTACTCTATTCCTGCCGCAGCATTGACAGACCACTGCATTCCGCCTTCACGGAGCGTCTTCTTCTCTTCTGAACCACGCATGTAGTACTGCGTCTGTGCCGTTCCGCTGACGAGTTTCTGCGCCATTCCGCCTCCTACGGCATAGACAGCCACATTGCCTTTCCTCCATATATTATATCCGATTCCCAGCGGCACGCCGACGTAGTGCAGCCGCTGCGTGTAGCTTCGTGCAGATGACGTGCCCTCGCTCTTGAGATAGGAATAGACAACTCCCGTCTCTGCAAAGATCCTGTCGGTCAGCCCGATGCGCAGTTTCAGTCCTATGTTCAGCGGAGTCTTGTGGTCAAGCTTCATCCGGTCGGCTGCCTGTCCGTTTATGTAGGTGTTTTCCTTCATGTTGTATGGGAAGCTGTTTTGCAGAATGGCAGTGTTGTTTATGGACGAATGGGTGATTTCGGACTCCGAAGACATCACGTCATATTCATAATCAGCCATGTCTCCACTGCCGCCCAAGTCCGTAGACGGCAGGTTTGTGGTGTATGCGCTGACGTTCCACTTCGTCTTCCGGCTCCTCTTCTGCCGCTGCAGCTGTGGATGATGCGTGCTGTTTCTCACGTATGTACTGCCTTCGGCAGACGGCTTCTGCCGGTTGTCCTGTTCTGAATCGCCTGTTTCCTGTTCGGAAACCGCTGGTTTTGCCTCCGTAACTCCGTGGTTTTCGCTGTCAAAACCACTGGTTTTCGTGTCGTAAACCGCCGGTTTGTCTTCCGTAACTCTGTGGTTTGCCGTGCGGGGCTGTGCGTATGCCAGCGCGTCATGCACTCTCGCAGTAGGTTCTGCGGTCACAGTTTCCGTTATCGCAGTGCCGGATTCGCCGACAGAAGGCTGCATCGTGAGTGTCTGATTGGCAATGTCCATGTCTGCCGTTTGGCTGTCCATGCCGACGTAGACCAGCAGTCCGCTGACGGCAATGGCTGCGATGCAGGCTGCAACAGCCAGCAGCGTGCGCCTCATGCTGACGGTTTTCGTGTTCCTGGTCATTGGCATGACAGCCGCTTCTCTGTCGAGCGCAGCCTCAATGTCCTGCCACAAGCCCTCGGGAGCATCGGTCTCGTGCTTCTCAAGCCGTTCGCCAAGTCTGTCTGTCCAATCCTTGCTCATCTCTGTATCTCGTCTTTATGTCCTTGCCATCCGTGAGTTTTCCTTGCGGTATTCGTTGATCTTCGCTGCCAACAGTGCCTTTGCTCGGTGCAGCTGTGAGGCGGAAGTCTTCTCGGTGATGCCGAGCCGGAGTGCAATCTCCTTGTGCGGCATGTGCTCAACGGCAAACATGTTGAAGACAGTCCTGTATCCTGCGGGCAGTTCCCTGATCATCTGCACTATCGTGTCCAGCGGAATGTCGTCTGCATCCGGCTGCGGCTCGTCGGGAATGTCGGCGGTGATGCTGTCCGTAAGCTCTACGTTCTGCGTCTTGGCCTGCTCTCTGAGGAAGTCGACAGACTTGTTTACGACAATCCGCGTCATCCATGCCCGCAGCGAACCCTCACCTTTCCACCTGAAGCGGCCGATGTTTCGGAAGATGTCGATGTAGCTTTCCTGAAGGACATCGTGCACGTCTTCAGCCTCGGAGATGTATCTTGAGCACACGGTACCAAGACTCCGGACAGTGCATTCATACAGTGTCCTGAAAGCCTCCCTGTCGCCTGAAGCGACAGCCGAAGCGATTTTTTCTTCGTCTTTTATCACCTTGTCTCTCTATCTCTCTGTCCTTATAAACGCCGGAACGGCAGAAACCTTGCACGCAGACGGCGGTTTTCTTTCAGGAAAATGCACGTTGTGCTATAGCTGTCCGTTTTCGACAAGCACCACAACCATTTCCGTGACCTTGTCGTCGCCGTCGGGATCATACTCTTTCTTGAGGCTTGCGCCGAACATGGAGGCGAACAGCTGATAGGTTCCGGCCTTGAAGCCGCCGAGGAAAGCCTTGACCAGCTCGTAGGAAGTCTGGTTGTTCTCGCGGTCAATCAGCTTGATGAGCAGCTTGCCCTGCCGCAGATTGAGCTTCTTCAGCCGCGGCGTGTACTGCTGCTTGAGCCCCTTTTCCAGGTCGCGGATGTGCTGCTTGCGTCCTTTCTCGGTGGGGATTGTCTGTAGGTATTCGTATGTTTCGATCACGGCTCTGTTCACTTCCTTGGCTATCGGCAGCACCTTCTTGACATCCCGCACAAGGCGGTCGTACTTCACCTGCTGGCGTTTGTTCCTGAACACCATGGGCTTGAACACATACACCGTGCGCAGCGGCACGTAAGGAATCGTGTCGCCCTTATACACGCACATGCGCGTCAGCTGCGGCGTTCCTGCCGTTGCCGCATTCTGCGCCTTTGTTTTGCCGACCAGACAGAGCGAAAGCGCGATACCTATTATAAGAGCCTTACACACCATTCTAACGGACAAAAGTAAGCCATTGCCGTGGACGTTGTCGTAGTCTTTGTATTTTCAATGCTTTATTAACGAATTTATTTACTTTTGTATCCCATGGAAAGCCCTCGTATCACTGCGGTCAAGCGGTTGCTGCTCTGCGTGGCAGCGGCAATGGCCATGCTGCTGTCCCCGCCACGCGCGGCGGCACAGAGCCTTCTGTTGCTGTCAGACGAGGACGAAAGCATGGAGCAGCTGATGGAAACAGACCCGTCGGCAAACTGGGACGACGAGCTTGAGGAGCTTGCCGCACTGGCGGAGAACAAGATAGACATCAACACAGCCACGCGCGAACAGCTGTCGGCCTTTCCTTTCCTCACGGATATGCAGATAGAAAACCTGCACTATTACATCTACAGATACGGTGCCATGCGCGATCTGAACGAGCTTCGTATGGTCTATGGCTTCGACTTCCGCACGATAGAGCTGCTGAAGCCGTATGTCATGATAGGCAGTGGCGACAGCGGAAAGCACTATCCACGGCTGAAAAACATACTCAGGGGCGGACGGCACGAGGTGCTTTCGCGGCTTGACGTGCCGTTCTACCGTCGTGCGGGCTATGCCGACGGTTCCTATCTCGGCACTCCGCAGTATGCGTCGCTGAAGTATTCGTTCAGCTACGGCGACTATCTCCAGGCGGGATTTGTCGGCGAGAAAGATGCCGGAGAGACGTTCTTTGCGGCAAACAACAGGAATGGCTTCGACCACTATTCGGCCTACATCTCCGTGTCCGAGCTTGGCATGCTCAAACGCGCCGTTCTCGGCAGCTACCGGATGTCGTTCGGACAGGGTCTGGTGCTCAATTCGGGCTTCCGGATAGGCAAGACGTTCTCCATGAGCACGTCCGATCATCGTGCCACGGGAATACGTCGCCACAGTTCTTCCGACGAGGTGAACTACTTCAACGGGCTGGCGGCAACCGTCAGACTGATGAGAAACGTGGAGCTGTCGGCATTCTTCTCGCGGCGCGAGCGCGATGCCATAACGGAAGAGGGCATGGCGACATCAATCCAAAGCACCGGAATGCACCGCACGCAGACGGAGATTGACCGTCGCGGAGCACTCGCCGTGCAGACCGCCGGCGGCAACCTGACGTGGAACAGCAACCGCGTGAAGATAGGAGCCACGGGCCTGTGGTATGGCTTCGACAAGGAACTCTCGCCCGCTCTCAGCGGCTATCGCAGGTATAACATGCACGGCAAGTCGTTCCATAACGTCAGTATCGACTATGCCTTGCGCCTTGGCCGTCTGCAGATTGCAGGCGAGGGAGCCAAGGGAAAGGAGGGCTATGCACTGCTGAACCGCATGGTCTACAGTCCGACAAACGACTATCAGCTCGCACTCCTGCACCGCTATTACTCCGAAGACTACTGGAGTCTCTATGGCCGCAGCTTCGGCGAAGGGTCAACGCCGCAGAACGAAAACGGATGGTACGCGGCGCTACAGGCCAGCCCCATTGCCCATTGGCAGTTCTTCGCGTCGGTAGACCTCTTCTCTTTTCCCTGGCAGAGATACCGCATCAGCAAAGCCTCGCAGGGACAAGACCTGATGTTCCAGTCGCGCTATACGCCGACAGAAAACCTGTCGATGTACCTTAACTACCGCTACAAGCGCAAGGAAAGGGATGTCAGCGGCACAGGCGGACAGCAGACTCTGCCCACGCACCATCACAAGTTCAGGTATCGCCTGACGTGCAGTGTCCGTGGAGTGGACCTGCAAACCACTGCCGACTACAACGTCTTCAACCAAATATCATCGAGCAACGGCTATCAGCTGACACAGAAAGCAACCGTCGGGGTGGGGCATCTGCCGCTTACGTTGACGCTACAGGGCACGTATTTCAATACCGACGACTACGATTCGCGTGTCTATGTCTATGAGCGCGGACTGCTCTACACCTATTCGTCGGCTTCCTACGCGGGCGAAGGCTTCCGTGGTTCGGCACATCTGCGTCTCGATCTCGGCAAGACGCTCATGCTGATAGCCAAGCTCGGCTGTACCCATTACACCGACCGCAACGAGATAAGTTCCGGCCACGACCTCATAAAGGGCAGCACCAAGACCGACCTACAGCTGCAAATGAGGTTGAAGCTGTGACCTTACGTCATACGGACACGCCTCATTCGATTTCCTTTTTCTCCGGTTTTGATTACCTTTGCGGCAGAGATTTGAACATTTCGTAACGGAGATTTGAACATTTCGTAGCAGAGATTTGAACATTTCGTAGCGGAGATTTGAACATTGATAAACCGTGTAACACATACGATATATGGAATACATAAGAAGGGAATACAGCGCAATAATGCAGCGCATTGCGGAGCCGCGCATGTTCATACAAGTCCTTATGGGACCAAGACAGGTTGGCAAGTCCACGCTGATTGGCCAGGTGATGGAAGCAACAGACATTCCCCATTCGTTCTTCAGTGCGGACACGGTGGACGAAAACGACAGTGAGTGGATTGTGCGTTCATGGGAGAGTGCACGCCAGACCATGAGTCTCCGTGGCAGCAGCGAATACCTGCTCGTGATAGACGAGATACAGAAGATAAGCAACTGGAGTGAATACGTGAAGCGGGAGTGGGACAAGGACAGTATGTCACGCCTGAACATGAAGGTTGTTCTGCTTGGGTCTTCCCGCCTGCTGTTGCGCAAGGGATTGACGGAATCCCTTGCAGGACGATACGAACTCATACGAATAGGCCACTGGACTTATGCGGAGATGCACGACGCTTTCGGCTTCTCGTTGGACCAATGGATGTATTTCGGTGGATATCCTGGCGGAGCACGGCTCGTGTCGGACGAACGCCGGTGGAGAAAATACGTCAGGGACTCTCTCGTAGCTCCCTCAATAGAGAAGGACGTTATCATGACTTCAAGGATATATAAGCCGGCATTGATGACGCAGATGTTCGAATTGGGATGCTCTTACTCCGGCGAATTGCTGTCCTTGACGAAGATGCTCGGCCAGTTGCAGGATGCCGGCAATGTGACAACCCTGCAGTCTTACCTGAACATATTGAAGCAATGCAACCTCCTGGCAGCCTTGCAGAAATATGCCGTCGACGACACAAGGAAATACCAATCAGTGCCGAAGCTCCAGGTATACAACAATGCCCTGCTGACAGTTCACCATCATACGACTTTTGAAAAGACGAGAATAGACACGAAACTGTGGGGACGTTGGGTCGAGTCCGCTGTGGGTGCCCACCTTCTCAATCAGGCCGAAAACGAAGGATACACCGTGTATTACTGGCGCGACCGCAACGATGAGGTCGACTTCATCGTCAACAGAGGCGGGAAAGTGACGGCGATAGAGGTGAAGAGCGGCAGGCGTGGCATGAATAGCGGGCTTCCGGCTTTCAACGGAAGATTTCATCCCGACAAGTCAATCGTCGTAGGCACGGACGGCATCAGCCTCCTCGACTTCTTCACTTCCGGCATTGCTGATGTACTCGCGTAATGAAGGCCGAGAAACCTTCGGTTGTGGACGTTCAACCATAGAACTGTGAATGGTCAACCATAGAACCTGTGGACGTACGTCCATGGAGACGCTGATTTTCAATGCATTATATGAATGCCCATCGTTGGGTTCTATGAATGCCCATTCTTAGGTGCTTTAAATGGGCATCCATAGGTGCTATGAATGCCCATCCTTAGACCCCATGAATGGGCATCGTTAGGGTGCCTGAGTGCCCAAACACGGAATTAGTGAACGGAAGTGTGGAAAAGTGAACGGTTAGTGAACGGGGCATGGC
>CAVERK010000049.1:0-15036 GCA_963618035.1 bacterium | reverse complement strand
GCTCAAGGAAGCGCGTGTCACCAGGCTCGTTAATCTGAACCTTGCGCATCATCTGGCGCACTATAATCTCAAAGTGCTTGTCGTTAATCTTCACACCCTGAAGCCTGTAGACATCCTGCACCTCGTTGACGATATACTCCTGCACAGCCGTGGGACCCTTGATGGCAAGAATGTCGGACGGGGTTACCTCTCCGTCGGAGAGCGGAGTACCGGCACGTACGTAGTCATTCTCCTGTACCAGTATCTGCTTCGACAGAGGCACAAGATACTTCTTCACGTCGCCGACCTTTGATGTCACGATGACCTCACGGTTGCCACGCTTGACCTTACCCATCGTGACCTCACCGTCGATCTCGGACACGGTAGCCGGATTTGACGGGCTGCGTGCTTCGAACAGTTCGGTGACGCGAGGAAGACCACCCGTGATATCACCGGCCTTGCTGACAGAACGCGGTATCTTGACGATGATGTCGCCAACCTTGACCATCTGTCCGTCCTGAACATCAACGTGTCCGCCCACGGGCAAGTTGTATGTCCTTATCAGCTCACCCTTCTCATCGACGATGCGGGCCAGGGGCACCTTGGTCTTGTCTTTCGACTCGATGATGATCATATCACTATATCCGGTGGACTCATCGGTCTCTATGGTGTATGTCACATTCTCAACGACATCCTCAAACTCAATCTTTCCGGCAGCCTCGGTGATGATGACTGCGTTGAACGGATCCCAGCGGGCAATCATCTTGCCCTTCTCCACACTGTCTCCGTCGTTGACGTAGAGCGTAGAGCCGTAAGGCACGCTGTGCGTTGACAGCGTGATGTCGGTGTTCACGTCCTTGAAGTGAACCTCTGCCAGACGGCTGACGACAATCTGTATGTCCTGACCCTCGTCGTTGACAGCGTTCACCGTGCGAAGCTCATCAAACTCGACCTTGGAGTCGTTCTTGGCCACGATGGTGGCGTTGGCTGCAATGTTGGCAGCAGTACCGCCGGCGTGGAACGTACGCAACGTAAGCTGTGTACCAGGCTCGCCGATTGCCTGTGCGGCAATGACACCCACTGCCTCGCCCTTGTTGACCATCTTGCTGGTTGCAAGGTTTCGTCCGTAGCACTTTGCGCATACGCCGTGCTTCGACTCGCAGGTCAGCACCGAGCGGATTTCAACGCTCTCGATAGGAGACTTCTCAATCTCCGCAGCCTTGTCTTCGGTTATCTCTTCGCCGGCAGCCACAATGACCTTTCCCGTTGTCGGGTTAATCACGTCATGCACGGACACACGGCCGAGGATGCGCTCATAGAGTGTTGCAACGACCTCATCGTTGTTCTTGATGGCTGTGCAGACGAGTCCGCGCAATGTTCCGCAGTCTTCCTCATTGATGATGACATCGTGCGAGACATCGACCAGACGGCGTGTGAGGTAACCGGCATCGGCAGTCTTCAACGCAGTATCTGCCAAACCCTTGCGGGCACCGTGCGTGGAGATGAAGTACTCCAGCACAGACAGACCCTCCTTGAAGTTCGACAAGATAGGGTTCTCAATGATCTGTCCACCTTCGGCACCGGCTTTCTGAGGCTTCGCCATCAGACCACGCATGCCGGAGAGCTGACGGATCTGCTCCTTGGAACCACGGGCACCGGAGTCGAGCATCATGTAGACAGAGTTGAAGCCGTCATTGTCTTCGGACAAGGTCTTCATCAAGATGTTGGACAGCTCAGAGTTCACATGTGTCCAAATATCAATAACCTGATTGTATCTCTCGTTATTGGTGATGAAGCCCATGTTATAGTTGTTGATGACCTGCTCCACCTCTTCGTATCCCTTGTTCACCAGTTCCTCTTTCTCCTTCGGTATGATGATGTCGCCGAGGTTGAACGACAGTCCACCCTTGAACGCCATGTAGTAACCGAGGTTCTTGATGCCGTCGAGGAAGTTACATGCTTTCGTGACACCGCACACCTGAATGACGTGGCTGATGATGTCGCGCAGAGACTTCTTGGATATGACGGTATTGAGGTATCCGGCTTCGTCCGGCACCATCTGGTTGACGATGACACGTCCCACGGATGTGTCGTGCTTCATCACCTTGACAACATTGCCATTCTCATCGACATCGTTCACAACGACGCTGATGATGGCGTGGATGTCGCACTTGCGCTCGTTGTAGGCGATGATGGCCTCTTCCGGTCCGTAGAACGTCAGTCCTTCGCCCTTGGCACCCTTGCGCAACTTGGTGATGTAGTACAAGCCAAGCACCATATCCTGCGCAGGCACTGTGATAGGTGCGCCATTGGCAGGATTAAGGATGTTGTGCGGTTCGAACATCAGGAGCTGTGCCTCGAGTATTGCCTCGTTGCTCAGCGGGAGATGCACTGCCATCTGGTCGCCGTCGAAATCGGCATTGAACGCCGTACATGCCAACGGGTGCAGCTGGATTGCCTTGCCCTCAATCATCTTGGGCTGGAAAGCCTGAATACCGAGTCTGTGCAGCGTCGGTGCACGGTTAAGCAGGACGGGATGACCCTTCATCACATATTCAAGAATATCCCAGATGATTGGGTCTTTCCTGTCGACAATCTTCTTCGCGCTCTTGACGGTCTTGACAATGCCACGCTCTATGAGCCTGCGGATGATGAACGGCTTGTACAGTTCGGCAGCCATCAGCTTTGGCAGACCGCACTCGCCCATCTTCAGCTCAGGGCCGACGACAATGACCGAACGGGCTGAATAGTCCACGCGCTTACCGAGCAGGTTCTGACGGAAACGTCCCACCTTACCTTTCAAGCTGTCTGACAAAGACTTCAAGGGGCGGTTAGACTCCGACTTGACAGCACTTGCCTTGCGTGAGTTGTCGAACAAAGAGTCGACAGCCTCCTGCAACATACGCTTCTCATTGCGGAGGATGACTTCCGGAGCCTTTATCTCGAGAAGTCGTTTCAGACGGTTGTTTCTGATGATGACTCTTCTATAGAGGTCGTTCAGGTCAGACGTGGCAAAGCGTCCTCCATCCAGCGGGACGAGCGGACGCAGGTCTGGCGGGATGACAGGGATAATCTTCATTATCATCCACTCCGGCTTGTTGATACCCTTCGATGCACGGAACGACTCCACAACCTGCAGTCTCTTCAGAGCCTCGGTCTTGCGCTGCTGTGAGCTGTCATTCTCTGCGCGGTGACGCAGCTCGTATGACAAGGAATCCAAGTCAAGACGGACGAGAAGGTCATAGACCGCCTCTGCACCCATCTTGGCAATGAACTTGTTGGGGTCGCTGTCTTCAAGATACTGGTTATCCTTCGGCAGCTTGTCCAAGAGGTCAAGATATTCCGTCTCCTCGAGCAATGCCATCGGCTCAACCTCATCCTTGAGGACACCAGGCTGAATCACGACATAACGCTCGTAGTATATTATCGCGTCGAGCTTTTTCGTGGGCAGACCCAACAGGTAACCGATCTTGTTGGGCAGAGAGCGGAAATACCATATATGAGCCACAGGCACAACAAGCTGTATATGACCGCTACGCTCGCGCCTGACCTTCTTCTCCGTAACCTCAACTCCACAACGGTCGCAGACAATACCTTTATAACGTATGCGCTTGTATTTTCCGCAATAGCACTCATAGTCTTTGGTAGGACCGAAGATGCGCTCGCAGAACAGACCGTCGCGTTCCGGCTTATATGTACGGTAGTTGATTGTCTCGGGCTTCAGTACCTCACCGTAGGAGCTTTCGAGAATCTCCTCAGGAGATGCCAGTCCGATGGTAATCTTCGAGAAATTGGTTTTTTGTTTATTGTCTTTTCTAAAAGCCATACTTATATTGAGTGTATAAAGTTCATCGACTATATGTTTCTTATTCAAGGTGAATGCTCAACCCAAGACCTCTCAACTCATGCAACAGCACATTGAAAGATTCCGGTATTCCTGGAGTTGGCAGAGGTTCACCCTTGACAATGGCTTCGTAGGCCTTAGAGCGTCCGGTGACATCATCCGACTTGATGGTCAGGATTTCCTGAAGGACATGGGCTGCACCGAATGCCTCGATAGCCCAGACCTCCATCTCACCGAAACGCTGTCCACCGAACTGAGCCTTACCGCCCAATGGCTGCTGTGTAATCAGTGAGTATGGGCCGATGGAGCGTGCATGCATCTTGTCGTCGACCATGTGGCCGAGCTTCAGCATATATGTGACACCCACCGTAGCCTGCTGCTCGAATGCCTCACCAGTCTCGCCATCATACAGCGTGGTCTTGCCGTAGCGCGGCAGTCCTGCCTTGTCTGTCCACTCATTCAGATTGTCAATGGAGGCTCCGTCGAAGATAGGCGTAGCGAACTTGACACCCAACTTACGTCCGGCACGGCCGAGGACAGCCTCCAGTATCTGACCGATGTTCATACGCGAAGGCACGCCCAGCGGGTTCAAGCAGATGTCTACCGGAGTACCGTCTGCCAAGAACGGCATATCCTCCTGACGTACCACTCTCGACACAATACCCTTGTTGCCGTGACGGCCGGACATCTTGTCACCGACACCAATTTTACGCTTCTTTGCAATGTAGATCTTTGCCAGCTTGATGATGCCTGACGGCAGCTCATCACCGATGGTGAGAGAGTACTTCTGCCGCTTCAGCACAGCATCCATCTCCTTATACTTCTTCAGGAAGTTCATGATGAGAGTGCGGATGAGTGCATTGGTATGGTCATCGTCAGTCCAGTTGTTCGACTGCACCGCACTGAAGTCCATGTCGGAGAACTGCGATGCCGTGAACTTGACACCTTTGGCAATGACCTCGACATCCATGTAATCCTTCACGCCGGCAGAGGTGCGTCCCTCGGTCAGCTTCAGCAGCTTGGTCACGAGTATCTTGCGCAAGCCTTCAACCTTTGCCTCGAACTCCTTGTCAAGCTTCTCCAACTCGACCTTGTCCGATGCTTTCGTCGTACGGTCCTTTATGGCCTTAGAGTAGAGACGTGTCTTGATGACCACGCCCTTCAGTGAGGGATTGGCTTTCAGGGAAGCATCCTTGACATCACCGGCCTTGTCACCGAAGATGGCACGAAGCAACTTCTCTTCCGGCGACGGATCCGACTCGCCCTTAGGAGTGATCTTTCCAATGAGTATATCCCCTGGTTCTACCCTCGCACCAACTCTGATGATGCCGCGTGCATCAAGATCCTTTGTGGCCTCTTCGCTGACGTTAGGGATGTCCGAGGTCAGCTCTTCCATTCCGCGTTTTGTCTCACGCACTTCCAGCGAATACTCGTCTACGTGCACAGAGGTCATTATATCTTCACGCACAATGCGCTCATTCAGCACAATGGCATCCTCATAGTTATATCCCTTCCACGGGATATAGGCAACGAGGAGGTTCTTTCCCAACGACAACTCACCGTCGGCAGTGGAATAGCCTTCAGTAAGTATCTGTCCCGTCGTGACGCGCTGTCCCTTCTCGCAGATAGGACGCAGGTCAATGGTCATGCCCTGGTTCGTGCGGTGCCACTTGGGTATGTCATATGTCTTCTCCGCACTCTCGAAGCTCACGAAGTCCTCTTCCTCCGTGCGGTCATACTTGATACGTATTGTCGTTGCATCAACAAATTCGATAACGCCATCGCCCTCGGCTGCAATCTGTGTGCGCGAGTCGCGTGCCAGCTGACGCTCGATGCCTGTTCCAACGATAGGAGACTCTGTACGCAACAGCGGCACAGCCTGACGCATCATGTTGGAACCCATCAGCGCACGGTTGGCATCGTCATGCTCAAGGAACGGGATAAGGGCAGCGGCAATTGATGCAATCTGCTGCGGAGCGACATCCATATAGTCAACCTCATCCGGCGACACCACAGGGAAGTCAGCATCCTGACGCGCATGAATTCTGTCGCCGATGAATGTTCCGTCGTCCTCCACGGCTGCATTGCCCTGTGCAATGATCTTCTCGGTCTCTTCCTCAGCAGTAAGATAGACAAGTCCCTTGTCTGTGAGATCCACCTTGCCGTTAGTAACCTTGCGGTACGGAGTCTCGATGAAGCCGAGGTCATTGATCTTTGCATATACGCAAAGAGACGATATAAGACCGATGTTCGGGCCTTCAGGAGTCTCGATAGGACACAGACGGCCATAGTGCGTGTAATGCACGTCACGAACCTCAAAGCCTGCACGGTCTCTTGACAGACCGCCAGGGCCGAGTGCAGACATACGACGCTTGTGCGTAATCTCCGCCAACGGGTTCGTCTGATCCATGAACTGCGACAAGGCATTCGTGCCGAAGAACGAGTTAATGACAGACGATATTGTCTTGGCATTAATCAGGTCTGTTGGAGTGAACACCTCGTTGTCGCGCACGTTCATGCGCTCGCGTATGGTGCGTGACATACGTGCCAAGCCTATTGAGAACTGGTTTGACAGCTGCTCGCCGACAGTACGTACACGACGGTTGCTCAAGTGGTCGATGTCATCGACATCAGCCTTTGAGTTTATCAGTTCGATGAGATATTTTATAATCTCAATTATGTCTTCCTTTGTAAGGACTCTGACAGACATATCAGTGTCCAAACCAAGCTTCTTGTTTATTCTGAAGCGGCCTACATCACCCAAGTCATATCTCTTCTCCGAGAAGAACAGACCATTGATGACCTCGCGTGCGCTCGAGTCGTCGGCAGGGTCAGCATTGCGCAGCTGGCGGTAGATGTACAGCACAGCTTCCTTCTCCGAGTTGCTCGGGTCTTTCTGTAGGGTATTATATATAATGGTGTAGTCCGACTGGTTCGCATCT
The DNA here is from genome assembly GCA_963618035.1 of bacterium. Classification (GTDB taxonomy): domain Bacteria; phylum Bacteroidota; class Bacteroidia; order Bacteroidales; family Bacteroidaceae; genus Bacteroides. The sequence continues at coordinate 8,271 of CAVERK010000049.1, read as the reverse complement.
TCCTTATGCACCAGAATGTTCTGCACACCCGACTCGAGAATAACATCAATATGTTCCTCTTCGAGTATGGTCTCGCGGTCTATTACGACCTCATTACGTTCGATTGAAACGACCTCGCCGGTATCTTCGTCCACAAAATCCTCAATCCAAGTCTTCAGCACTCTGGCAGCGAGCTTGCGCCCAAGCACCTTCTTGAGGTTGGTCTTGTTTACCTTAACGTCTTCTGCCAGGTTGAATATCTCAAGAATGTCCTTATCGCTCTCGAAGCCGATTGCTCTCAACAATGTGGTGACCGGCAACTTCTTCTTGCGGTCGATGTACGCATACATCACATTGTTGATGTCGGTAGCAAACTCAATCCACGACCCCTTGAACGGGATGATACGTGCAGAATAAAGTTTTGTTCCGTTGGCATGTACGCTTTGGCCGAAGAACACGCCTGGTGAGCGGTGAAGCTGCGACACGACAACACGCTCGGCACCATTGATTACGAAGGTGGAGCTTGGTGTCATGTAGGGTATCGTACCCAGATAGACATCCTGGATCACGGTATCAAAGTCCTCATGGTCAGGGTCTGTACAATACAGCTTCAGCTTTGCCTTCAACGGGACACTGTAAGTGAGCCCTCGCTCTATACATTCGTCGATGGTATAGCGCGGCGGATCAATGTAGTAGTCCAGGAACTCCAGGACAAAATTGTTCCTCGTATCGGCAATGGGGAAATTCTCGGCAAAGACCTTATACAAGCCCTCCTTCTTACGCTTTTCTGTAGGAGTGTCGAGTTGCAGGAAGTCCTTAAACGATTTCAACTGCACTTCCAAGAAGTCAGGAAATTCAAGAGGGTTCTTGGCAGTAGCAAAATTAATTCTGTTGTTTATTGTGTTTGAAGACATCTGGGATGTGGGATTTGGATGAACTAAATAAAATAATATAGACACAAAAGGTTAAGAACCCCACAACAAGGGTTCCTAACCGTTATCCTGTATGAAACAGGTGGAATTTATTTTAGTTCAACTTCAGCGCCTGCCTCTTCAAGAGCCTTCTTGAGCTCCTCAGCAGCAGCCTTATCCACACCTTCCTTCACTGTGCTCGGAGCACCGTCTACAAGATCCTTAGCTTCCTTCAAGCCAAGGCCACAAGCCTCTTTTACAGCCTTTACGACCTGAAGCTTAGCAGCGCCTGCGCTCTTCAGCACGACGTCAAACGAGCTCTTCTCCTCAGCAGCAGGACCGGCTGCAGCAGCAGGACCGGCAGCAACTGCAACAGCTGCAGCAGCAGGTTCAATACCGTATTCATCTTTCAGGATAGTTGCTAACTCATTAACTTCCTTAACTGTCAAGTTAACCAATTGTTCTGCGATAGCTTTTAAATCTGCCATTTTAGTATAGTTTTAATTGTTTGTTCAAAAAAATGTGTCTTTTGTTTTATCTGTTTCTTTTTAAGCTTCAGTGCGCTCACCCAGTGTCTTCAAGACACCATGTATAGTATTCGCACCCGACTGGAGAGCAGAGATGACATTCTTTGCAGGCGACTGCAACAGTGCAACGATGTCTGCAATGACCTCTTCCTTGCTCTTTATGCTTACCAAAGCATCCAGCTGGTCTGCACCAACATAGAATCCCTCTTCAGCATAAGCACCCTTCAAACTTGGAACTCCCTGCTTTGCCTTGTCCTTGAGGAGCTTTGCAGGAGCGTTAGCCACGTTCGTGAACATAACGGCTGTTGTGCCCTTCAGACATCCAAACAACGGAGAGTAGTCTGTATCCATACTTGTCAGAGCCTTGTGCAGAAGCGAGTTCTTCACAACCACCAGCTTGATGCCTGCATTGAAGCACTCGCGACGCAATGCGCTCGTGTCTGCAGCGTTCATGGCTGTGGTATCCACCAAGTAGAAATGACCGTATTCCTTAACGACAGCGGTAAGCTGCTCTATAATTCTGCCTTTATCTTCCTTTTTCATAGATTCTACGTTTTATAAAGTATCGTCAATACTCTTTGTATCAACCTTGACACCTGCACTCATGGTGCTTGAAAGATAAATGCTCTTGATATATGTACCTTTAGCTGTGGCAGGCTTCAACTTTATCAAAGTCTGGATAAATTCCTTCGCGTTACCGAAAATCTGGTCGGGAGTGAACGAAATCTTGCCGATGGACGAGTGAACGATACCGCTCTTGTCCACCTTGAAATCAATCTTTCCCTGCTTGACTTCCTTGACAGCCTTGGCAACATCCATAGTAACAGTTCCGCTCTTGGGGTTAGGCATCAGTCCGCGAGGACCAAGCACTCTTCCCAAGGGGCCAATCTTACCCATGACAGAAGGCATGGTGATGATGACATCAATATCAGTCCATCCGCCCTTTATCTTCTCGATATATTCATCAAGACCAACATAGTCGGCACCTGCTTCTTTTGCAGCAGCTTCAGCATCCGGTGTGCAAAGCACCAACACGCGGACAGTCTTGCCAGTTCCGTTGGGGAGTGTCACCACGCCACGAACCATCTGGTTTGACTTACGCGGGTCAATGCCAAGTCGTACATCGATATCCAGTGAAGCATCGAACTTAGTGTAGGTGATCTCCTTCACCAATTTAGATGCCTCAGAGAGAGAGTATGCTTTCCCTGCTTCAATTTTTCCAGCAGCCAACTTTTGATTTTTCGTCAGTTTACTCATTGTTAATTGAAGTTTATTGATTGTTTACAGGGAACTCTCCCTTCACAGTGATACCCATACTTCTTGCCGTACCGGCAACCATCTTCATAGCCGACTCCAGAGTGAAGCAGTTCATGTCAACCATCTTGTCCTGCGCTATCGTGCGCACCTGTTCCCAAGAGATCTCGGCAACCTTCTTGCGGTTTGGCTCGCCAGAACCACCTTTCTGCTTGGAGGCTTCGAGCAGTTGAACAACTACCGGAGGAGTCTTGACTTCGAAATCAAATGATTTGTCAGAGTAGTAGGTGATGATGACAGGCAGAACCTTACCGGCCTTATCCTGGGTCTTGGCATTGAACTGCTTGCAGAAATCCATTATGTTGATTCCCTTAGAACCCAGTGCAGGTCCTACTGGAGGTGATGGATTTGCAGCGCCACCTTTAATCTGCAATTTGATTAGTCCAGCAACTTCTTTAGCCATTTTAATCGTAATTATATATTAGTTGAAAAAACCAGAGAGACCGCACTCTCCTTGAGGGGATTGCGTTCACTCTTTAACAACCTGCATAAAGTCAAGCTCAAGAGGGGTCTTTCGACCGAAGATCTTGACCATTACAGTCAGCTTCTTCTTTTCGGGGTTTATGTCTTCAATGATACCACTGAAGCCACTGAAAGGACCGTAATTCGCCTTTACGGTATCTCCGATTGCGTAGGGGATTTCGATCAAGTCGTCACCGTCCTCCACTTCGTCAACCTTCCCTAAGATGCGCTTTACCTCAGAGTCTCTGAGGGGCGTGGGATTGTCCATGCCACCCAGGAAACCTAAAACATTAGGAGTATTCCTCAGGCGATGAGGAGCCTCACCAACCATAGCAGCCTCCACAAGAACGTAGCCTGGAAGATAATTTCTTTCTTTCATCACCTTCTTGCCGTTTCGCAGCATAGGCACCTTCTCGGTCGGTATCAAGACCTGAGACACGAATTGACCAAGGTTTCCGTTGCGCATATCGGCTTCGATATACTCCTTGACCTTGGCTTCTTTCCCGCTAACAGCACGCAGCACGTACCATTTCTTCTCAATCTCAGACATCTGCTATTAGTTTTAACGAGGGTAGACAAACTCCATAATGTTCTGGAAGCAAAAGTCCATCACGAACACCACCAATGCAATAATCAGGGAAGCATATAGTACAGCTACTGCACTGTTGGTTAGTTCAGAATAAGTCGGCCATGTTACTTTATGAACAAGTTCGTCGTAAGTTTCTTTTAAATATGCTATAACTTTATTCATCACTAAAGTCTCTTTAGCACGGGAAGAGAGGCTCGAACTCCCGACAGCCGGTTTTGGAGACCGGTACTCTACCAACTGAGCTATTCCCGTATGTGCTCGCCCGAGCCTTTTCAGCCTCAGGCGAGCTGTTTGTATTGCGACCTTGGATTAGTCAAGGATCTCTGTGATCTGACCGGAACCTACCGTGCGGCCACCCTCGCGGATTGCGAAGCGCAGACCTACGTTCAGTGCAACCGGATAAATCAGGTCAACGATAATCTCAACGTTGTCACCAGGCATTACCATTTCAGTTCCTTCAGGCAGAGTGATCTCACCTGTGCAGTCCATTGTGCGGAGGTAGAACTGAGGACGGTAGTGGTTGTGGAACGGAGTGTGACGTCCACCCTCTTCCTTCTTCAGGACATAGATTGTAGCCTTGAACTTGCTGTGAGGCTTGATCTGACCCGGATGGCAGAGCACCATACCGCGCTTGATCTCGTTCTTGTCGACACCACGGAGCAACAGACCTACGTTGTCGCCTGCCTCACCGAGATCCAACAGCTTGCGGAACATCTCGACGCCTGTAACGACAGACTTCTTGTCCTCACCAAGACCAAGGATTTCAACCTCGTCGCCAACCTTGACAACGCCCTGCTCGATACGACCTGTAGCAACGGTACCACGACCGGTGATTGAGAAGATATCCTCAACAGGCATCAAGAAAGGTTTGTCAACGGCACGCTCAGGCAGAGGAATCCAAGTATCAACAGCAGCCATCAGCTCCATGATCTTGTCTTCCCACTTCTGTACACCGTTCAGAGCACCAAGAGCAGAACCGAAGATGAACGGAGTGTTGTCGCCGTCGAAATCGTATGCGCTCAAAAGTTCACGCATCTCCATCTCAACCAGCTCCAGCATCTCAGCATCCTCAACCTGGTCGCACTTGTTAACGAACACAACCAGACGGGGAACGTTCACCTGACGAGCCAACAGGATGTGCTCGCGTGTCTGAGGCATAGGACCATCGGTAGCGGCAACTACGATGATGGCACCATCCATCTGAGCGGCACCAGTTACCATGTTCTTCACATAGTCGGCGTGTCCCGGGCAGTCTACGTGTGCATAGTGACGGTTCTCCGTCTCATACTCAACGTGTGAGGTGTTGATGGTAATACCACGCTCCTTCTCTTCGGGAGCATTGTCAATCTGATCGAAAGACTTTATCTTGTCTGCATTTCCTGAAACGCGCTCAGCAAGCACCTTGGTAATGGCAGCTGTCAGAGTAGTCTTTCCGTGGTCAACGTGACCAATTGTACCAATGTTAACATGCGGTTTGGTACGTTCGAATTTTTCTTTTGCCATAGCTTTACTATATTAATTTGATTAATAGTCAACTGCACCTATATCGAGAGCTGTTACCGGGACTTGAACCCGGGACCTCTTCCTTACCAAGGAAGTGCTCTACCACTGAGCTATAACAGCATACTTCCATAATGCATGCGTGGGCAAAGATGGATTCGAACCACCGAAGGCATAAGCCAGCAGATTTACAGTCTGCCCCATTTGGCCACTCTGGTATTTGCCCTTTTTCGCGGTGCTACGCCGAAGCCTTACACCTTATTATATATATGCTGCATCCAGCACCCCTCTTCGAGCCTCTTGTCGGATTCGAACCAACGACCCCGAGATTACAAATCACGTGCTCTGGCCAACTGAGCTAAAGAGGCATTGCCCTAAATGCAGCCGTTACGACCTGCCAAGGCGAAACGGCTGCAAATTTAGACAATTATTTCATATCAGCAAAGAATTGCTCTTTTTTTATCATTTCACGCGTTGTTTTTCCTTGAACTTGCCGAGCTGGCGCGTCAATGCTTCCATGCACAGGTCTATCGCTTCCTCAAATGTGTCGCAGACCTTATTGGCATACAGCTCTCCGCTTGGTACCGCAATCTTGACACCTGCCTCCTTGTTGCCTGCCGTCTCCGGCTTCACAACCTTCAGCGAGACCTCCACCGAGCTAATGTCCTCGTAAAAACGTCCAAGTTTCTCTGCTTTCTTCTGTACGAAAGACTGCAGCTGTTCTGACGCATCGAAACGAATCGCTTGAATTCTTACTTCCATAATAAACCCTCCTATATTTGTTTTATGCTCTTGGATGAGCTTGTTTATAGACTTTTTTCAGCTCTTCAAACGTCGTGTGAGTGTAAATCTCCGTAGTCTGCAGGCTCTCGTGCCCCAGAAGTTCCTTGATGGCACCGAGCTCGGCATCGTGGTTCAGCATGGCTGTCGCAAAGCTGTGTCTCAGCACATGCGGGCTTTTCTTCTTCACCGTCGACACCGTCGACAGTGCCTCACGCACCACTTTCGCCACCTCTCCGCGCGTAACCCTTCTTCCGTCTTCCTTGACAAAGAAAGCCTCGCTCCGCCTTGCGGCATCGAGAGCATTGCGCCTCTCAAGATACTTCTGCATCCCGTCGCGCAGTTCCTTGTAGAACGGTATCAGGCGTTGCTTGTTGCGCTTGCCCGTGACCTTAATCACAGAACCAGAGAAATCGACATCCTTCAGGTCAAGCCCAATCAGCTCTGCCAGCCGGACACCCGTCTCATAGAACATCTGTATGATGAGATGATTGCGCACGCCCTTGAAGTCGTCGCCGAAATCCACATCATCGAGCAGTCTGTCCATCTCCTTTTCCTTGACGAATACCGGCAGCGGCTTGCCGCTTTTAGGTCTTGCGACCTTGCGCGTCGGGTCTGCATCAATCAGACCCTTCTTCATCAGGAACTTGTAGTAGGTACGAAGCGTGCTGAGCTTGCGGTTTATCGACGAGGCGGCATAGCCTCTGTCCATCATCTGCATCACCCATTCGCGCACCGTCCCCGCATCTTCCGCTCCGCAGTCCTTGCCATTCAAACCGGCAAAATCGAGAAACGACGTCAGGTCTTCCCTGTAAGCCGTGACCGTCATGTCGGAATAGTTGCGCTCGAACTTCAGATACTCTATGAAATCATCTACGGGAGACATCGTCACATTTCATTTTCTGCGACGAATATAAGGAAAGTTTTTCAATAAGTCAAACGATAGCGCACAAGGATTTTTACTCCTCTTCCTGGCGGAGCTTCTGCACGTACACAGCATGCTCTTTCTGAAGTCTCTTTGTCACAGACGGCTTCTGGAACTGCTGTCTTGCGCGGAGTTCTTTCACCACACCCGTCTTCTCGAATTTTCTCTTGAACTTCTTAAGAGCCCTCTCAATGTTCTCGCCTTCTTTTACAGGAACTACGATCATTTTTGTCTTTTAGTTTTATTAATTAATTCAGTTGTTTATTGTCATCTTCCAATTCCGCAAACGCAGCGCGGGTCTTTAGCCGTAAGGCCACAACCCACCCTATCCGCCGTTGCGGACTTTCGGTTTTTGGTCTGCAAAGTTAGGCAATGTTTGATTACCGACAAAAACTTTCCGTTTTATTTTCCAAAGCCTTTCGTGCACAGGATGTGAGCACTCAATGGAAAAACGTCGTACCTTTGCGACGTAGAGGATGCACCAAAGGTGCAATCCCGAAGATTTTTTGTGGTATTGCGTTTGCAATTTGTTCGGATGTCTTGAAAGCCTGAGAAACTTTTAATTGCATATATCTGAATGAGTCGTGAATGCCCGCGCTTGGCGTGGGCTTGACTTATCTCATATGCAGGGTTTTCTCAGGGCCTCAAGACAGGATAAGCGCAAGCTCGCGCTTTTCTTTGTCTTGGCCCTGCATGAATTCCCTTTTCCGTCAAGTTTGTTTTCGCTAAAGATTTTACTCTTATGGTAGAACAGATTTCACGCGTTGCCGGCAGCAACGCGGAACCTGCCCGTATGGCTTCGTGCCGTATGAGCAGCCTTGACGTCATGAAATGCCTTGCGGCATTCCTTATCGTGTGGCTCCATTTCGGGAACAGTTGGCTGTGGCCTGTCGTGAGATGCGCAGTCCCGATTTTCTTCATCATTACAGGGTATTACTATCCGACAATGGTGGGGAGCGGGAAGTTTTGGCGGCATTTCCGAAAGATAGTAATCATGGCACTGTGCGCCTCGGCATTGTACGGTGCGGTGACGATTACATCACATCTCCGACATGACACACTGGGAGAATGGGTGAGCAGCACCATAACCTTACAGCGTATTGCAGGAAAGATTGCGCTCGACAGCGATCTGTTTTCCGGACACTTGTGGTATTTCTATGCCGTATTATACGACTTGATTATTTTCTATTTCGCCGACAAGTGGAAGCTGACCAAATGGCTGCGGCGTGCGGCACCTTTTCTCCTTTTGATATTTCTCCTGAGCAACTTCACCCCATGGAATAT
>CAVERK010000048.1:0-15087 GCA_963618035.1 bacterium | reverse complement strand
CTTAGGTTCTTTAAATGGGCATCCATAGGTGCTATGAATGCCCATCCTTAGACCCATAGAATGGGCATCGTCAGGGCATCTGTCCGCCCAAACACGGAATTAGTAAACGGAAGTGTGGAAAAGTGAACGGGACATGGCTTCAGGACGCATATGGCGAGGGGTCAGTGAACAGTTAGTAAACGGTTAGTAAACGCTTTTGAACGGACTTGCATGAGTACAATGAAATATCCATGTCCTGTGGTGTGTCACTCCGTGTAGTGCAGCTCCTTTGTCTCCGGATCACGCGAGAAGTGCTTGTAGAAGTCCCACATAAGGCGTGCCGTGGGCTTGAAGTTCCAGTGGCCGTAGTGGTTGACGGCGACCATGCGTATCATCGGCACGCTGCCCTTATACAGCTGTCCGAACTCTACGGTGATGCCGCTCTTGTTGGTCTGGATCTGCCGGCGGTCCTTCAGCACGAGACCGAAGGTGCTGTCCTTGCCGAAGTCGAGGGCTGGCGTTACCTCCATGCCGTTCATCGTCTGATAGATGTTCCACGCATTGAGGATGGAGTTGTCCTTCCAGTTGTCGGCCTTGACGAAGCGCACCACCTCGTCGTCCGTGCCGATGACCGAGCAGTAGGGCATCTCCACGTGTCCGCGTTTCTGCTTGGCTTCGTTCATGACCGGTTCACTGCCATAGCCGTAGTAGCCCATGCCACGGCCGCTGAACAGTCCGCCGGAGTGTCCGCCGACGGCAGCGAAGACGTATGACTTCTTGATGCCGAGGGCTGTCGATGTCATTGAGCCGGCAGAGAGCCCTTCGGTGTAGACGCGCGAGGGGTCGAGAAACGGGTACTTGTCGAGCAGCGTGTAGACCACAGACTCGATGCCGTCAAGTCCCATGGGGCTGTAGCTCTGACTGCCCTGCCACTCCAGCTCGGCCACGGCAAAGCCTTCCTCGGCGGCAAGCTCCACGAAGCCGCTGGTCTCTGCCTGCGTGCGCGGGTCGTTGCCGTTGCCATGGAGCAGCAGCACCAGCGGCACGGACTTCGCCGGTGCCTCGAGCACACGCTCGGGCAGGTACTCATACCACAGATACGTCTGGTTGTTGGCGGGGTTCGGTCCCTGTATCGGGAACTCGACGACACGGCGTACAATGCCCAGGCGGTCGAACATGACGTATGGCTCAAGCTCATATTCTGCAACACCGTCCTCATTGTCGATGCCCTGTGCAGTGTAGAATGTGCGGTAGAGATTGTTGTAGCGGTAGTTGCGGCTGAGCAGCTGCGTCCATGCGTCGGCAATGAGGTCTCTGTCCGAAGCCTTGGCATCGGTGTTGACCACGACGCGCAGCAGCGGCTCGTCGGCATTCTCATAGACCGTCAGCGTGCCGTCTGCCGATACTTTCTCCACACCGTCCTGTGCCACGTATGCCTTGGCAGCCTTGGCCGCGCCCTTGCCGCCTATGTATGCTGGCACACGCAGGTCACCGGCCTTTCCGGCACTGCCGCCGATGGAGGCTATGCCTGCAATGACACCCGCCAGACGGCTCTGCGCCAAGTGGCGGTTGACGAACGTGGCTCCGCTGCCCACGGCAATGACCTTGACGTTGGACGCGATGCGCATCTTGTTGAGCAGTTCATGGAAAGCCTCGACATCTGCCTGCCCGTTGTAGGCATCGGCAGACGGGTTGACCACCGTCAGTGAGCCGGAGAACTCCGTGGCCAGCTCCGGCAGACCGAGGGAGTTGACAAGCTCGAGTGCCTGTGCGGCATCGACCTTGCTGTCGGGGAAGACATAGAAGGCAGGGCCAAAGCCTGCACGGGCGTTGATGCCGCGGTTTGGCGGCATGTTGTAGCGGTATGCTGTTGTCTTCTCCAGACCGTCTATGGGCGAGAACGCGTTGTCCGCGCCGGTATTCTTCATGGCCGGCTGTGCCATGACAGCCACGGCCGACAGCCATGCGGCTGCCAGTGAAAGGATTGTTTTCTTCATCTTTTCTTCTGTTACTTTACTTCTACAGTATTCTTGCCACCATTCAGTGCAACGGTCTGTCCGTTCCATACGAGCGAACCGTTCACTCCGGCAGGCAGTTCTATCTCCGCCTTCAGCGAAGAGCCTTTCTTCTGATACTTCACACTGATTGTGCCCTGCGGGTGTGGCATGCTGCCGCCGATGGACGTGATGTCACCAAGATGCGGCGCAATGCGCACTTCGGCAAAGCCTGGTGCGGCACTGTCTATGCCGAGCAGGGTGCGGAAGAACTCTATGTTGAGACTTGAGCCCCAGGCATGACAGTCGGAGCGCGTGCCGTCGACATCGGAGGTCTCCCCCCATGTGGTCAGCCCCATGTCAATGTTCTCGCGCCACTTGTCGAGCCATGTCAGGTACTCGTCGCCAAGTCCGGCCTTGATGAGGGCTTCGTGCAGGTAGAACTTATAGTATATGGAGCACGGTGCCAGCGTGGTGTCGTCCAGCAGCCGGCGTGCCATCTGCCGTGCTTCGTCGCCGCCGACCATGCCTGTGAGTATTGCCAGTGCACCGGCATGCTGGGAGAAGAGCTTCTTCTCGCTGGTCTGTGCGTAGAGCCCGCGCGAAGCATCCCAGTAGGTCGCCTGTATGGACTGCCTGAGCTGCGCGGCCTTCTCCGTGTACTTGTCCGCCATGAAGGTGTTGCCCTGGAAGTTCTCTATGTCTGCCGCCATCTGATATGCCAGGAGCAGCTGCATGTCCATGAGCACGCCGTAGCCGTCAGGACCGGCCTTGGCCACGCCAAGCTGCCAGCCCTCGGCATTCACCCAGTCGGAGAAGTTCCATCCAGGAAGACCCTTGACAAGACCATTGTCGTCCTGATACTTGCCGAAGTACCACAGTATCTGCTCCATGCCAGGGATGAGGTCACGGGCAAAATCGAGATCCGAGCCGTAGCGCATGTAGTCGTGTATGGTGTAGACGTAGCTGAGTGCGTATGGCGTGATGTACTGTGCCAGCTCCGATGGGGCGCGGCCCATGGTGACACCTTCGGCGTTGCGGCTCATGTCGGCCTGACGCATATAGTTCTTCATCAGACGGTCGTCGCCGCTATTATATAAGGAGACGAGAGCCTGGATGCGCGTGTCGCCGAGATACTGCAACTGCTCGTAGAAAGGGCAGTCGGTATAGGTCTCGATGGCACAGAGGCGTGCCGTGCGCCAGCCGATCTCGAGCATCTTGACCAGTTCCTCGCGGTCGGTGTCCAGACGTGCGTTCATGCGGAAGGGATAGCCCACGAAGGTGCTGCTGATGTCGTTGATCTGTAGCGGCTCGCCGGCGGTCTCTATGTGAAGGTTGACGTAGCGGAACGTGCGCCAGTCGAGCGTGGTGAACTGCTGGTTGTCCTTGCCGCTCGACACGATGGAGTCGAAGCGTCCGACAAAGTACTTGCCGTCCACCTCATTGCGGTTTCCCTTGTGTGCGGCGTTGCGGTCGGAGTACAGCGTCTCGGAATACTGCACCTTTATCTTCGCTCCCGATCCTTTGCTGAAGTTGAGGTTGAAATAGCCGTTTGTCAGCTCGGTCTGGTCGAGCAGGATGTCCACGGTCTTGCCGGCAGGAACCGTGACCGTGCCCTCCTTGGCAGGCCAGTCCTTGGGCATCGGCAGTCCGCCGTCCTTGCGCACGGCTGCCATCCGCTTCTCAAACCGTTCCATCTGCGGCAGCGTGCTCCCGACGAGCATGTGGCTGGAATATACGCCCGTGCCGCTGCTGATGTCGTGGGGTGTGCCAAGGTCGTAAGGCTCTGCGTCCTTCCATGCTGAGAGGTCAGCATCGGGAGCATACCAGCCGCCGATGTGGGTGTTCATGTCTATGCCCTCACCGGCACCAAGTGCGTAGTAGCCTGGCACGCGCTGGCGCAGAGGGCTGTAGGAGGTGTCCTGTATGCACTTCCACGTGTTGTCGGTATTGACGGCCTTGGCATCGCCCTCGCCCATCATGAGGAAGCCTGTACGTATGGTGGCGTTAGGCACGGGCGTGTACTGCCCCTCGTTCCACACCTGTGCGGCGATGACGTTCCGGCCGGCATTGAGATACTGTGCCAGGTCCACGGTCTCGTAGTTCCAGTGCTTGGAGTCGTTGCGTGCAGGGCCGAGCGATGCCAGCGTGCCGTTGACATAGAGCTTGTAGCGCGTGTCGCCGGTGACGTGGACCACGAACTTGTCGGGCTTGGACGGCAGGCTTATGTCCTTGCGGAAGTAGTACACGCCATAGTCCTTCTGCGATGCTCCAGGGACGGCTATCCAGAGAGCGTTCCAGTAGTCCTTGTTCATGTCGAACGACGTGCGGTTCTGAATCATGCGCATCATCATCTGTATGGGATACTGCGCTGATGCTCCGTCGGCAGCAAGCAGTGCTGCGGACAGGAGCATGGCCGATAGAAAGTTTCTTCTCATGTCTTTGTCTGTGTTTTTATGGATGTTCGGTTGCTGTCACTTCAGCGGAGTGAGGTGCGTGCGCCGCCAGTCGAAGTACTGTGTCCACAGCTCCAGCTGCGGAGTGTTGGGCAGCAGGGCGGTGTGCGCCCCGTCGCGGAAGTACATCACCGTCTCCTCCCCCTCCTTGTAGGCAGGCCAGTGGGCCAGCAACTCGCCGTTGGGGTTGCCGGTCTTGATGAAGTTTATCCAGTAGCGGTGTATTATCTGTGTCATGGCCTCGGAGCTCGGGTCTTTGGGGCCGCCCCACCCTGGAGAGTTGAACGTGTAGCTCATCTCCGCCGCGTGCGTGGACAGGAACTTGCGGTCGGTCTGCTGTCCGCGACGGAACATATTGGTCTTCTCCTGGTCGAAGAAGTACATATAGACATTGCCCTGTCCCTTGCCGTCGGCAGTGCGCCGGCTCTGCAGGTTTGCCCATGCGTATGTGGGCCATGCGAAAGCTGCCTCGCGGAAGATGTCGGCATGGGCGTCGAACGCCTCCTGAGCGGTACTGCCAGGGTACATGGCACGGAAGCGTGCCTGCCACTCGGGGTCGGGGAACGAAGTTGTCATCTCGTGCTCATACTGCGCCGGAGTGTAGCCGCCGAGGAAGCCCGTGAACATCGAGCCTTCGTCGCTGTTGGTACCGATGAGCACGTTCACGTCGTTGTAGTTGCCGTTCTGATACTGCACGTAGGCATCGGCGGTCAGCACGTAGTCGTCGTATGTCGGCCACAGGGCACCGCCGGCACTGAAGGCGGCAGAGTCGTTCATGAACACCTGCGGGTCTGTCTTGCGCAGCTGCTTGAGGCTCTTCTTGCCGAGGCCGAGACGCTCGATGTATGCCTGCCCGTAGGCATCACTGCCCTTGACATTGCGCAGGGTATTGTTGTCGATGCGGACGTTGTCCACCGGCACCATGTTGCCTCCGCTCTCGCTGATGGCTCCACGGAACAGTCCCTTTGCCAGAGGGCTTTGGCACAGCATAGCCACCGATATGGCTCCCGCACTCTCGCCCATGATGGTCACCTTGTCGGGATCACCGCCGAAGGCCGCAATGTTGTCGTGCACCCACTGCAACGCCATTATCTGGTCGAGCAGTCCGTAGTTGCCGCTGACGGCACGTCCCGTCTCCTTCTCGCTCTCCTCCGTCAGTGCTGGGAGCGACAGGAAGCCGAAGGCATTGAGCCGGTAGGTTATGCTGACGTAGACGATGCCGTTCCGTGCAAAGCTCGTGCCGTCGCTGTTGTAGGAGTTGCCGGTGGAGAAGCCGCCGCCATGTATCCACACCAACACCGGCAGCCTCTCGCCCTTGTCCTTGGCGGGCGTGATCACATTCAGATACAGACAGTCCTCGCTGGTCTGCGGTCCCTGCTGTCCCTGGCGCTGCTGCGTCTGCTGGTAGGGCTGTGCAGCGAAATGGTCGGCCCTGTACACGCCCGTCCATGCCACAGCCTTCACCGGTGCCTTCCAGCGCAGGTCGCCCACAGGCGGCTGTGCGAAAGGTATTCCCTTGAACGAGCCGAGGCCGTTCTCGACCGCCCCCTCGACCTCGCCCTGCTCCACTGTCGTGCGTACTATCTGTGCGCCGGCGGTCATAGACACTGCGCCGATGCACAGTGCCAATAGTATTGTTTTCTTCATTGTCATAACTGAAATTTTAAATTACGCGTTCGCAAAGCTACTGAAAGGCAACCGTATGTCAAAAAGGTTGCCACAGACTAATCTGCCTGTTGCTCTGATGATGCACATCAATCACTACGATAATGCGCACAACACATTTTCTCCTTATGGCAGTACGGTGACCACGACACGTGCAAAGGATGTCAATGCCGGCGAGCCTTGGTCGGTTGCCTCCATAAGGAGATGTATCGTTTTGGCTTCGCTGACCATTGGAGCGACGAAACTCACATTATCCCTGCCATGATTCAGCTTGACCCATCCGTCGTATGTCCCGGCTTCCTTGAACTGCGACCATCCGGTCTGCACCGGCATAGGTCTCATGTTCTTGGAACGTTCCATGAACTGTTCCTTGGACATGCCCTGCTGTTCCCACAATGTTCCGTATCTCTGCCACATCGCTTCAGGATTAGGCTTGTCATTGTCTGTGGCTCTAAAGCCTATTGTCACAGTATCACCACTGTGGGCAGTCATGTCTAGCGGAGTGTCAAGTTCAATTGTAGGATAGTGGTTCACCTTGTCGTAGTCCGGCGTGTTACACCAGCCGTTCCTCACCTCGAAGTCACGAAGCACATATTCCGTCCATGCGCTGTACGACATCTTGCTGACATCCACATAAACGTTCTTCAGACCGTCAACCTTACGGAAACGACCGCCCCATCCGCCCCATGTCGGATCTTCGTAGCCACGCAGTCCATTGCCCAGCACATAGAAAAACGACGGTGAATCACCCTCGTTGATGTAGCTGTTAACGTAGTCTAAAGACAACGGATTGTCCTTGCTGAGGTGATACTTGATGAAGTCCTCGGAATAGCGCAAAGCACCATAGCCCCACGTTCCAAGGAATCCGTAAGACACCAACATGGTCACATCAGGATGATAAGTCTCAATGTAGTTGCCAGCACCGTCCTGATACCATATATTATACATCACGGCCTTCTTCACGGCGCGTTGATATTCTTCGGTTGAATACCTGTATCTCAATATCTGAAAAGCTTTTGCTGCCGTGTTTCCACCTCCCCAAGCCAGTAGATATACACGCCGTGGGTCGGGGTCAAGCAGTACTTCCACTATTCTTTTTGAACCTGGCGTTTCCTCCCAGTCTGTCGGATCTATCTGTGGCTTGTCACCAGGAAAACGGTTCATCCCGTTGCCCTCTACCACGACGTGCGACGGGTCTTCATCGCCAACGAAGCAACGTGCCTTCAAGCTATCCGGAACAGGATAACTGTCAGCGTGAATGCTCAGATTCGGATAGACCTGCGCATAATGACTTATCTCGTCCGCAAGCCAAGGTTCGGAACTGTGACCCGACGGATGCGAAAATGAGGCCGACTGTATGATAGCTTCTATCTCCACCTCGTTCGAGCAAAGCAACAGGTGCACCATTGAGCTACGGTCGTCAACCTCACCATCGGTCATCACGATTATGCGCGGCTTTTCCTGTGCAATTGCAGTCGTTGATACTTGTGCACTGACTGACAACGCCATCAATGCGAGACATATAGTTACTGTAATCTTCTGTATTGACATGGGTAAATACAGCTTATGAAATGGCTACATTTCTGTGAGCCATTTCATAAGCAATCCTTCATTAAAACAACCAAATCTAATACCTTGTGAATAATAGAATCTTCATCATTGATCCCAACCCGGATTCTGCTCGAGATTGGCCTCAGAGTTCAAGTTTCTAACCGTCAGAGGAATCGGGAACAGTGTCCACGCCGGCGTGATGCCGTCAAGACCGCAGTCATTGACATACATCGTATAGTTCGCCAACTGGTGCTTCATAACCTCATTGGTACCTGTTGAGCTGTCAAGACGAAGCAGAGTCGGCCAACGGTGCTCTTCCCATACGAGTTCGCGTGCACGCTCGTCAAGTATATCGCGCATCGTGATGCTATTGTACATATACGATGCCTGTGCGCGCTGACGTACCACATTCAAAGCTGCCGTAGCCTCTGAATTCTGACCATTGCGCAGATATGCCTCAGCAAGCAACAGGTATGTCTCTGCCGAACGTGCCACATAAAGCTGACGGCCATACTGGTAGGCAAACGTCTGTCCGTAGAAATCATGATGGGCATCCCATCCCCATCCGTCCTGCATGGTAATCTTGCACGACATACGCATCAGTCGTGAAGGCTCCATCAGCCACTCCTTCTTGCATATCTCGCCATAGTGCTTCGAGGTCCTTTCGAGGACTATCGGGTCACAGCGTACAATCTGCGAATTACGGATGTCATCGCTCAAGTTTCCGGCCCATACTACTTCATCTGCATAGTCTGTACTGCCCGCAAGTCCCCATGACGTACCGCCAAGATAGCAGCCGCCATTCCCGCCGAAGTAGGTCTGCGTGTCAATGTTGGGATTGTCGTGCCACGGACCGGAAGAGTTCGCTTCGGTCTCAGCTGCGTTCCACACAAGGTCACGATACACACAACCGACAGTGATGCCATAGTTGATTCTTGTGCCACCGTCATTTGCATACTGATCGTATGTAGGACTCTGTATTGTCATCAGCGTTTCGGTGTTGCCGGCACTGCGGTTATAGTTCCCTATTTGGAACAAGTCGTAGTAGACGTTTCCGTCTGCCTTGTAATTAGCCACATTCAGGAAGCCTGTCGTGCCTGTATCGTTGGGGTTGGCGCGAACGCCGAAACGTTGCATCATCATCGGGTGCATGGCGATGACCTTTTGGGCGGCACTGATTGCCTTCTGATAGTAGGACTTGTCACCGGTCTCAACACCCTGTGCAAGGTAAGCCTCAGCAAGGAAATGAAGAGCTATGCCCTGTCCCGCACGACCGTCGGTTTTCGGGTACTCCGGCAGTGCATCCAACGCCGCTTCGAGGTCAGCGATGGCAAAGGCGTATGTTTCCTGACGTGTGGAACGTCCGTAGTCGAATCGCAGTTCGTCACTGTACTGCTCAACGATTGGAACACCTCCAAAGCACTCGCCAAGTCGCAGATAAGCCCAGCCGCGCATGAAGCGGGCCTGTGCCACGTTGTAAGCCTTTTGGCTCTCGTCCTCCCAACTGACCAGATCTGCTCCGTACAAAGCGAGGTTACACTCTGCGGCGAGCTGATACAGTTCATTCCAAAGAACATTGAAATCATCGGTGTTCGAGTTCAAGGTCTGAAAGTGCGAAAAGAAACCCGGGGCATAAGCCTGTCCGCCGATACCGTTATCTATGATGTCCGAGCCGAAGCCGCCCATAACGTTGCTGGCTGCCGCACCGTCCATGTAAAGGTTGTGCCAGCCGAACATATAGTTGAATGCAATGTATGCACGCGCTACCGCAGCATCAACCTGACTGCTCTTCTCGAATGCCGTCTCAACAGTGTAGATTGTCTTGGGGTGTTCCTCAAGAAAGTCACTGTCGTTTTGATCGCAGGACACAAGTGCACTCGTGGCCACCAATCCTGCCAAAAGATATTTGTATGCTTTCATATTGTGTTATGTCTTGTGTTATTAGAATCTAACGTTTAAGCCGAAGGTGTATGTACGTGGCAGCTGTGATGTACGGCTACTGCGCACTTCAGGATCGCTGAACTCCCAGTCTGGAGCAATGAAGAACAGGTTCTGAACCGACGCATAGAGCTGCAGGGCGTTGATGCCCACTGTCTTCATCCAATTGCCCTTGAACGTGTAAGACAAGTTGACATCCTGCAGACGGACGAACCCGTACTTCTGCACGCCGGTAAACTTTGATATGTCCGCATTCGGACCAAGATGTTTCATGTCGCGGTTCTCTTCCGTCCAGAATGGATGGTCTTCGGTGTTAAGCCATGCCATGTTATCTTTGCTTATGAACGCATTGTTGTTGGCTGCATATCCATACTTGCCTCCACTGAATGTACCGGCGAAGAGAACATAGAGCGAGAAGTTCTTCCATGTCAGCGTGTTGCCCATATTGAGCATGAAGCTCGGCTTGTTGTAGCCAAGTATCACACGGTCTGCCGGTGTTATCTTGCCATCACCGTCATAATCCACATACATCGGGTCACCTGGAGCCGCACCATTCAGCTGCATATATTCAGTATCTTCCACCTGCACCACGCGGTCGAAGTCATAGCCATAGATGGCACCCAAAGACTTGTTCAGGAACAACTCGTTGGTTATATCGTCCTTGCCGTCGCCGTAGAGTTCCTTCAGGATGCTTCGGCTCATTGTGAACTGGAGCGTTGTTGTCCAAGTAAAGTCCTTCGACTTCATGTTGAGTGAGCGCAGCGAAGCCTCGATGCCCCAGTTGCGGATCTTACCCATGGTGGACTGCTGTGTGCTGATGCCGGCACCCATGACAGGTATGGTACGGTTGAAGATCTGGTCGGTCGTGTTGGCCGTGTATGCATCCAACTCGAAGTGCAGACGACCACCTTTCAGAAGGTCTGTCTCGATACCGAAGTTCCAGGATGTCGTTGTCTCCCATCCCAGTTTGGGATTACCGAGAGTTGTAAGAGCCTGGCCATAGATGTTTCCGTCGCCGAAGTAGGCGGTGTAGCCACCGGACTTGCCCATTGCCATGCGCGACAGTGTGCCGTAAGGCTCGAGCGACTGGTTACCGTTCTTGCCCCAAGAGGCCTTCAGCTTGGTGTTGGTTGCCCAGGGAAGAGCCTTGGTGAAGAAAGGCTCGTTGGATATGGTCCATGCCAGACCCACAGCAGGGAATGTACCCCACTTCTTGTCTGCTCCGAACACGGAGCTGCCGTCACGACGGACACTGGCATTGAAGTGATAGGTGTCCTTATACGAATAGTTGACACGGCCCAGATAGCCCACGTTGTTGTGCAGCGTATAGGTGATGTTGGTTATCCTCTGCGTGCCTGCATTGTTCAGACCGTAGTAGCCGAGTGTGGTATTGCCCAAGCCGGAGAAATCCTCGCCACGCACGGTGGTGCCGTCCACCTTGTCGGAGTCGCGTGTGTAGACTGCTGTTGCGCTGACGAAATGGTCGCCGAACTGACGCGCATAGGTCAGGATGTTGTCGAACACGTAAGACGTGGTCTTGGTGTTTGTGATTGTACCATAAGCCTGGCTCAAGTGAGAGTCAAGAACTTCAGTGCTGTAGTCCTCTCCGTCTGTCATTGACACGAAGTAGCCTTCATGCCAGAAACGACGCTGTAGTGTCTGACGGGTGTTGTAGTTGCCGGTCAGCTTGTAGCTCAAGCCCTCGATACCAGGGATCTTGATTTCAATCTCACCGCCCACGGTGACGTTGGTGTTGCGCAGCTGTGCGTCAACACCGCCCTGCGACTGCCACAGCGGATTGACATCATCGGCCGTGTGCTCCGTGATGAAGCGGCGCAGTGTCTTGCCGTCCGAGAGATAGGCCTCGCCATAGGGAGAGAAGTAGCGCGAATAGTACGGCGTGATGCCGTCCTGCGAATTGGTGGCATAGTTGAAGTCCATGCCTGCCTTGATGTACTTGTTGATAGTGGTGTTGAAGCGTCCGTTGACGGTCTTGCGCTTGAAGCTGTTGCCCTTGATGAAGTTGCCGTTGTCCGACAGTGAAGCACCGAAAGAGTAGTCAAGATTGTCTGTTGCACCGGAGATGTTCAGGCTGTAGTTCTGGCGCACACCTGTATGGGAGACATAGTCAATCCAGTCTGTCTCCTCGCCTGCCTCGTAGTTGGCTTTCTCAAGATAAGTCATCCACGATGTCGTTCCTTCAGGCAGTTGCTGGCGGGCATTGATGAGTTCAATATACTGTTCGCCGCTGCGAAGTTTCGGCTTGTACGCAGCCGTGACCGCGCTGACCGAACCGCGGAAATTGATCATCGGCTTGCCCTGCGAACCTTTCTTTGTGGTAATCATGATGACACCGTTGGCGGCCTGTGATCCGTATGCAGCAAGTGATGTCGCGTCCTTCAGCACGCTCATGCTCTCCACGATGTTGGGGTCGATGTCGTTGATCTTGCCCTTGAAGATGACACCGTTGACCACGATAAGCGGGTCCGAGCCGCCGTTGATGGACTTCTGGCCACGGATCTGGATTGTGGGAGAACTGCCGGCAACACCGCTCTGCGTCATGGTTATACCAGGAGAAATGCCACGGAGCATGTCGGTCGCGCTCGTCGGAGCAGTGAGTGCCACGCCGCCGTCGGCGACATTGACCGTAGAGACAGAGCCGGTGAAGTTCTTGCGCTTGGTGGTGCCATAGCCGACCACCACAACCTCGTCGAGAGTCTCGGTGTCTTCACGAAGAGTGACTTTAAGGTTCTGTCCGGCCTTGACGGTCTCGGTGATGTAGCCGATGTACGAAACGCTCAGGTCCGCACCCGCCTTGCTGACAGAAAACGAGAAGTTACCGTCGAGGTCTGTTATGGCACCGTTTGCCGTACCGACCTCCAGGACATTCGCGCCTATGATTGGCTCGCCTGTCGGGTCCACGACCGTACCGTTCACAGTCACCTGTGCCCACAGTGCGGCAGAAGAGCAGAGCAGCAGCGCACACACAAGCATAAGCTGCCTCCCCAATTGATTAAGTTTGCTCATAAGTATTAAATCATTTAGTTAATAAAAAATGTTCTCATACATATATAATAAGGTGTACATCATCAGACCAACTTCGATGCCGGACAAAAGGCACGCGCAATCGCTACTAAAACGCCCGCAATCTCTTGTCACGGCATCGCAGTATGGTCATCTTGAACAGAACGCTTGTATAGAAGTACTAACCTTAAACCCCACCCTCCTTACACGAAGGAGAGTGATTTATGATTTTCACAAAGGTATGCCGTAAAAAGCCCCGCAATGATTGCAAGTAAAGAGACCTAAGGGGAGATGGTAACATGCGACAAGCCAGCACGCACTGGTTGTCAGCGTGTTACAGACAGGGTTTAGTAAGTGTCAGGTAAAGAAACGCAGCGGCTGCCACTCAGCTCTGAGTGTCAATTCCCTTGAGATTGCGCACGCTTGCGCTGAAGTCCTCGTCCGGATTGGCAGCACGGCTGCGCATTTTCATCGTGGCATTGTAGACCGTTTGCGACGATATGCCGAGGATACGTCCTATCTTGACACTGCTGTTTATGCCAAGCCGTATGAGAGCATAGATTCTAAGGTCGGTATTCATGCGTTCGCCATTCCGCATGACTATGCGCTTGTCGGGCTGCAACAGCGTGTTGAACTGGTTCACAAAGTCGGGGAAGAGATTCAGGAACACATCGTCGAAGCGTGCCCACAAGTCCTGCAGCTCACCGTTGGCACGCACGTCGACCGAGTCTGTCAGTCGCAGACAGTCCTCATACAGTCCGGTCTTCAGCTTCCTGTTGATGAGCAGCTTGAGCTTGCTTATTTTCTCAAGATATTCCGAACATGTAGCGAACATGCTGCCGATGTATTCCTCCTTGACGTAGTTCGCCTCATTGAGCTGCACGTTATACTGCTCCAGCTCCCTGTTTCTGTCGTTAAGCTCCCCGTCCTTCTTCTTCAGTTCGTCAATCAGCTGCTGCATGGCTGCATGACTGCCTTCGAGCTGCTCCATGCTCGTCTGCAACTCACGGTTCAGCGCACTCTTGCGGCGGAACTGCATGATGTTGTAGACGGCAGACACGACAGCGACGATGGCCAGCATACTGACCACGACAAGCAGGACGTTGCTTATACGCCTGTCGGCCATGACACTCTCCATCATGTA
This sequence comes from bacterium, assembly GCA_963618035.1. Classification (GTDB taxonomy): domain Bacteria; phylum Bacteroidota; class Bacteroidia; order Bacteroidales; family Bacteroidaceae; genus Bacteroides. The sequence goes on along the minus strand of CAVERK010000048.1, from coordinate 1,336 downwards.
GTCGTGATAGTGCATCAGGCTTGCCTGTAGTCCGCCGTTGCTGTTGTGCACCCTCTGCGGGAAGTCTTGCTGCACAGAGACCGTCGCATTATAGAAACGCGTGGCATACTCCAACTCGCCGTCGGCGAGTGCCATGCTTGCCACACTGGGCAGCATCAGCATGTGGTTGCTCACGTTGCGCGCTTCGCAACACAGGCCATCGACATAATACTTGAGGCTCTCGTTGCGCATACCGTCACGGGTACCCGCCATGACACCGGCATAGAGTGCCAGCCTCCCATACCACTCGTTGTCGTGATTCATGTTGTCGACAAACGTCATCAGGTCGGCAAGGAAGCTGTCGCCCTTCCCCAACGGCTCGGCAAACAAGCGTCCATAGATGTTGTACGGAGAGGTCGGGCTGTCGGCCAGCATCAGCAAGGAGTCGGCATACAGCATACTCTCCGTCGTGGGCCGCGGCTTGTTCTGATAGATTGCAAAGTCATTCCAGTAGTTGATCTCCTCGACATAGTAATCCTTGCGCATGCTCTCCGTAAGCGGCATCCGGCCTATTGCGTCGAGCGTGTTGCGTGCATCGGTGAGCATACCTGTCAGTACGAGTATCTTGCTCCGCATTATCTCGGCTTCGGCTTTCCAGTCAGCACGCCCGCTCTCATCTGCCACGCTGCTGCACCTGCCGATATAGACCAGAGCCGAATCCGGAATATAATATGTATAGCTGTTTGCAATCTGCTTATAGTAGAAGTACAGTTCACCGCCGCTCTTCGTCCTTGCCTCCTGCTTCATCCCGCCCAAACGCACAAGCAGATTTGCTTCATTGCCTTTCATCTGAGTCAATGCAGAATCGAGCCGTGCGTAGTAGGAACGCCTTTGGGCTATTCCTTCGTCATTGTCACGGCATGCGGTCATGGAAACCAGCAGGACAACGGCGAGACACAGCACACCCGCCACATGCAGGAAAGCACGCCGGCACGGACATATATTCTTCTCTATGACATTCATCACTGAAACCACTTACAGTTTTCGCAAAAATACGGAAATCTGTCGGATTACACGAAAAATTGCCCATAAAACCTGTAATGACCATTTCTGCGGGTAATGCCCATTTCTAAAAATAAGTTAAAGTCTAAAGTGTTAAGAAACCTTGATTTGAGCCTCCAAACGTTAAATCTTATCCTTCGTGAAGCCCGAAGCAGTGGGTCAAAGTGTTCTAAAAAGGAACCAAAGTGGACTATTTTGACGCATCGCGAAGGGTCGGAAAACTTATCCCGATGGTGCTACAAACTTATCCCGATACATGTAGGAGGTTATCGCGATAAATTCCGGACTTTATCGC
>CAVERK010000047.1:0-15108 GCA_963618035.1 bacterium | reverse complement strand
TGAACGCTCACATCGAACGAGATGAATGCTCACATCGAACGATGTGAGACGACTTGGGCCAGCTCCTTGAACAACTTCGAGCGGCCTCGGAAGGCATTGAAGCCGTTATGCTGCACGACTTATTACCCGCCTCGCCGAGGTGCTGCTGCCGACTACAGCAGCTTGAACATTCCAAGCTCGTTCAGGAAGATCAGCACGATGCAGATGGGAGCGAGATAGCGGATGATGAAGCGGAATGCAGGGTACAGCGGCTGACGCAGCTTGCCGCCATTGGTGATTTCGTCCCGCACCTTCTTCTCGTCTACCACCCATCCCAGGAAGATGCAGATGAGGAGGCTGCCTATGGGCATGAGGAGCTTGGCGACAAGGAAGTCGAACAGGTCGAAGAAGCCCATTCCGAAGATCTTTACCTCACTCCAGATGCCAAACGACAACGAACAAGCCGTGCCTAACAGCATACAGATGATGCTGACCACCAGTGCCGCCTTGCGCCGGCTGACGTGAGCCTCGTGGTGGAAGTATGCCACAACCATCTCGAGCATGGAGATGGACGATGTCAGTGCAGCCATCACCAACAGTATGTAGAACATCAGTGAGAAGACGTATGCCAATATGGGGATGCCTCCGAATACCTGCTGGAACACGTATGGCAGCGTTATGAATACCAGACTTGGCCCTGCGTCGGGTTGTGCTCCTGGGATGGAGTAGACGGCGGGGAAGATGATCAGTCCCGCCATCAGCGCAACCATCGTATCTATCGATGCCACGCTGAATCCGTCCTTTATGAGGTCAATGTCCTTGCGGAAGTAGCATGCATAGGTACACAGACAGCAGAGACCCACGCTGAGCGAGAAGAATGACTGTCCCAAGGCGGAGAGGAACGTCGCGCCTGTCACCTTTGAGAAGTCGGGCTTGAGCAGGAATGACAGTCCCAACGATGCGTCGGGCAACGTCAGTGAGCATATCATCGGCACGATGAGGCAGATGAAAAGGACTGGCATCATTATCTTTGACGCACGCTCAATGCCTTTCTGCACGCCCGATGCCACGATGCCGAATGTCATTGCCAGGATGAAGAACAGCCACATCAGCGGCTGTGCAGGGTCGGAGGTGAATGTGGCAAAGTCTGTGGCGTAGTCGGTCGACATCCTTCCGGCGAAGTCGTTTATCCCCGCACGCCAGGCGTATTCCAGCGTCCATCCGGAAACCACGGCATAGTAGCTCAATACAAGGAAGCCAGCCACCACAGGCAGCAGTCCCATGAGCCGCCAGCCCTTCTTCCCGCCGCTCATGGAGTAGAACGAGTTTGACACATCGCTCTGTCCGTAGCGTCCGATGGTAAACTCCGCCACCATTATGGGCGCAGCTATGAAGAACATAAACACCAGGTATATCAGTATGAATGCCGCTCCACCGTTCTCTCCCGTCTCTGTCGGAAATCTCCAGACGTTTCCAAGTCCTACGGCCGAGCCTGCGGCTGCCAGAATAGCACCAATCTTGCTGCCAAAGCCGACGTTGTTGTTAGTATTTGCCATTGTTTGCTTTTAAATCTTTTTCATTTGCTTGCTCAAAGCGTGCAAATGTAATCACTATGGTGCAAATGGCAAAGAAAAAACGTGCAGGTGTCAGTATTCGGCTGTCAGCATCTGCTCCAGCTCCTCGGCATTAAGGTTGCGGTAGAACTCCCCGTGCTGTGTCACGGTGATGCTGCCGGTCTCTTCAGACACTACGATGGTCAGTGCGTCCGTCTCCTGCGAGATGCCCAAGGCGGCACGGTGCCGCAGTCCCAGCTCCTTGGGAATGCCAAGATTGTGCGATACGGGCAGTATGCAGCCGGCGGCCTTGATGCGTTTCTGGCTGATGACCATGGCTCCGTCGTGCAGCGGACTGTTCTTGAAGAAGATGTTTTCTATGAGCCGTTGGTTGATTGCGGCATCTATCAGGTCGCCGGTCTTGACAATCTCGTCGAGCGGTAATGTGCGCTCCATCACGATGAGTGCCCCCACCTTGCCTTTCGACATGCTGAGACACGCCATGACAATGGGCATGATGTCCTCAACATTTGCGCTCTTGCGTTTGTTGCCCGAGAACAAGCGGGCAAAGATGCCGGTGTTCTGTCTCGATCCGAGGGTGAAGAGGAAGTGGCGTATCTCCTCCTGAAACAGGATGATGACCGCCAGCACGCCCACGCTGACCAACTTGTCCAGAATGGAGCCGAGCAGACGCATGTCGAGCACCTGTGTCACCACAAGCCATATCAGCACGAAGATCATCAGTCCCTTGAACACACGCATCGACCCCGATGTCTTCATCAGCTTGTATGTGTAGTACAGCAGCGAAGCCACCAGCAGGATGTCTATGAAGTCTTTTATTCCAAAATTGAAGAACACGGCACGTATATATTATATAATGTGTATTCAGTTGTCTGTCGTGAATTCAAACTTCCTCGTCTGTTCCACAATCTTTATCGCCTCGACAGCCTGCCGCACATCGTGCACGCGCAGGATGTTGGCACCTTTCAGCAGGGCTATGGTGTTCAGCACGGCAGTACCGTTAAGCGACCCCTCGGCATCGGTGTCCAGCAGGCGGTATATCATTGACTTGCGCGATATGCCCACCAGCAGCGGCATCTCGAAGATACGGAACTCGTCGAGGTGTGCCATCAGCTCATAGTTGTGTTCCAGTGTCTTGCCGAAGCCGAAGCCAGGGTCAAGGATGATGTCCTTGGCACCGAGGTCACGCAGTGTGGCAACCTTGCGTGCCATGAACAGCAGCACTTCCTTCAGTATGCCATCCTTGTAGGCAGGCGCATCCTGCATGTCGTGTGGCGTTCCTCGCATGTGCATCAGGCAGTATGGCACGCCAAGACGTGCCGCCGTGGGCAGCATCCGCTCGTCAATCTCTCCTGCCGATATGTCGTTTATGATGGCTGCGCCATATTCCTCAACGCACATCCTTGCCACGTCGGCACGGAATGTGTCCACCGACACAACAGCATCCGGTGCCACCGAACGCAATGCCTCAAGCCCGTTGCGCAGGCGTGTCATCTCCTCTTCGGCAGAAACATCGGCAGCCCCAGGGCGCGATGAATATCCGCCTATGTCTATGATGTCTGCACCCTCGTCCAGCATTTGCATGACGCGTCTCTTCACGTCATCGGCTCCCTGCTTGCGGCTCTCTGCATAGAAAGAGTCGGGCGTGACGTTGAGTATGCCCATGACACGCGGCACAGACAAGTCCATCAGCTTCCCGTTCACGTTTATGTATCTTGCAAACATCTGTTGTCCGTTTCTTTGTGTTTCACAAAAGTATGAAAAAACAAAACTTGCACTACCTTTGTGTGTCAAGAAAAAGAAAAACCATGACCGAAAAGGATTTGACCCGTCTCTATGAGTTGTTCTGCAGCTGCAATGGTGTCACCACCGACAGCCGCCACTGCCCCGAAGGCTCTATGTTCATTGCCCTGAAGGGCGACAAGTTCAATGGGAATGCCTATGCTGCAATGGCCTTGCAGAACGGATGCCGCTGTGCGGTGGTCGATGATGCAGGCTTCTGTGATTTGTCCGACAGCCGTTATGTGCCGGTTGATGACGGGCTGGAGACATTGCAGCGTCTTGCCAATCTTCACCGCCTGCGCATGGGCACAAGGCTGATAGGCATCACCGGCACGAACGGGAAGACCACGACCAAGGAGCTGACTGCCGCCGTGCTGTGCCGCAAGTATAACACCCTTTACACTCAGGGCAATCTCAACAACAGTATCGGTGTCCCGCTGACCTTGCTGCGCCTCAAGGCAGAACATCAGTTGGGCATCATTGAGATGGGAGCCAGCCACCCTGGCGACATCAAGGAGCTTGTCGACATTGCCGAACCGGACTATGGGCTGATTACGAATGTCGGGCGTGCCCATCTTGAGGGCTTCGGCTCTTTCGACGGCGTTGTGCGTACCAAGACCGAGCTGTACGACCACCTGCACGGCAAGGACAATACGCTGGCGTTCCTCAATGCAGACGATGAAATTCTCTCGGCTCATGCCTACGGGCTACGGCTTGTCACCTACGGGACATCTGACGGCTGCTATGTGCAAGGCCGTCTTGAAGATACCGGTGTGTTCATGTCGTTCAGCTGGAAACAGGGCGACGGCGGTATGTGGCATCATGTGCAGACCAGGCTTATCGGCAGCTATAACTTCGCCAATGCCTTGGCTGCTGTCACCATAGGGACTTACTTCGGCGTTAATGCCGATGACATCTGTCAGGCAATAGAAGGCTATGCCCCGACCAACAGCCGCTCTGAGTTGGTGCGTACCGGCAGCAATACGCTGATTGTGGATGCCTATAACGCCAATCCCAGCAGTATGCAGGCTTCCATTGACAACTTCAGCCGTCTGCCGATGGATGGCAAGATGCTTATTCTCGGAGATATGCGCGAGCTGGGAGCCGACAGTGGGGCAGAGCACCAGAAGGTGGTGGACAGGCTCGTGTCGGCAGGCTTCAAGGACGTGGTTCTTGTGGGTGAGTGCTTCGCACATACGCGCAACAGCTTCGTCTGCGTGCCTGATGTCGATACGCTCATCGCCATGCTACGCAAGGAAAAGCCTGCGGGCAAGACCATACTCATCAAGGGGTCTAACGGCACCAGGCTCTACACATTGCCGGAGTATCTATAGGTCCGGCAGACGTGTGCGCCTACTCCTTGCTGCCGCTCCACAGGTAGCGACGCATGACGAAGAGTGCGAACAGTGTGGCAAGAAGCACTCCTGCGGCATCGGCGTAGAAGTCAAACCAGTCGCCCGAACGGTAGTCGGTGGCACAGCTCTGGAATATCTCCACCAATCCGCCATAGAGCAACGGACAGAGCGATGCACCCATGACGGCATGCCACAAGGGAGCCCTCTCCTTGCGGTGACAACGCAGGAACTCGAACCAAGGCACCACCGACATGCCGAAGTACATGCACACATGTACAATCTTGTCTATATTGGGAATGTCGTCCAGACCGGTTGACGGTGCACGGAAAAAAGACAGATAGGTCACAACCGCTATTATAAGCAATGACAATGGGTATCGTTTCAGTATTGCAGGCATAGGTCTAAAATTTTACAATATGCCTGCAAAGATAAGGAAATGTCTTTATCTTTGCATCGGTTTAGAGCTTTTGATAAGTCATTTTGAAACTTTTAGCATATTTATGGCAAATGAAAATAGGGCGACGTTCGGCAGCAAGATAGGCACAGTCTTGGCAGCGGCAGGGTCGGCAGTAGGATTGGGTAACATTTGGCGTTTCCCCTATCAGGTTGGCAACGATGGAGGTGCACTCTTCATCCTCCTCTATATTGCGTGCGTCATCTTCTTCGGCATACCGGTCATGGTGGCTGAGTTCAGCATCGGCCGCCGTTCGCGTTCCAACACGGCAGGAGCCTACCAGAAGCTGGCACCAGGCACAGCGTGGAAGTGGGTAGGACGCTGGGGCGTGCTGACAGGGTTTCTCATACTTGGATATTATAATGTGGTTGCCGGCTGGACGCTGGAATACATCTATGCCGCCGCATCAAACTCTTTTGTCGGGAAGGATGCCGCACAGTTCTCCGAGGCATTCAGCAACTTCGCCGCCAGTCCCGTCAGACCTGTGATATGGCTGGTGCTGTTCATGCTGGCCACACACTTCATCATCACGAAAGGCGTGCAGAAGGGCATTGAGAAGTCTGCCAAGATATTCATGCCGGTACTGTTCCTGCTGCTCGTGGTGCTTGCCGTCTGCTCGGCATTGCTGCCTGGCGGCAGTCTCGGACTGGAGTTCCTCTTCAAGCCGGACATCAGCAAGCTGAATGCCGACGCTTTCCTGTCTGCGTTAGGACAGACGTTCTTCTCGCTGAGCCTTGCCATGGGCTGTCTGTGTACCTACGCATCATACTTCCCGAAGAGTACAGACCTCACGCGGACGGCCTTCAGTGTGGCGAGCATCGATACCTTCGTGGCCATACTTGCCGGAGTGATAATCTTCCCTGCGGCTTTCTCGGTTGGCATAAATCCCGATGCGGGCCCAAGTCTGGTGTTCATAACGCTGCCCAATGTGTTTACGCAAGCCTTTGCGGGCATTCCTTGGCTGGCGTATATACTCAGCCTGGCATTCTATGTCCTGCTGGCACTGGCGGCACTGACATCGACCATCTCGCTGCATGAGGTGGTGACGATATACCTTAACGAGGAGTTTAACATGACACGCGGACGGGCGGCATGTATCGTCTCGTGCCTGTGCACACTCATTGGCGTGGCGTGCGCATTGTCTATGGGCATCGGCAAGGACCTCACGGTGTTTGGCATGACGCTGTTCGACCTCTTTGACTTCTTCACAGCCAAGGTAATGTTGCCGATAGGCGGATTCTTCATCTCCATATTCACGGGATGGTATCTTGACAAGAAGATCCTTCGCGAAGAGCTGAACAGTGCCGGCACTCTGCCTCCATTGGTGTATAAGATTATTGTCTTCATCCTCAAATTTGTTGCTCCGACAGGCATAGTATTGATATTTGTCAATGAGTTAGGACTGTTCTGACATGTCGGGTTTCTTTAAGGACTTCCATTACTACAGGCCCGAAGAGAAACGTGGCATTGCCGTTCTGCTGGTAATCATATTCGTGCTGATAGGCGTAAACACCGCCGTGTACTACTACAGCAGGCAAGGCGACAGCCCGCAAGCAGACGATGCCGTCTCCGAACAGAAATTCACGGAGAGCTATAATAATATGGTGCAGAAGACGCAGGGCGACGGCAAGAAGTCCGCACGTCGCGGCAATGATCCTGCACGTTCGGCATCCGCTACGGATGAGGCCGTCATATCGCTGCATCCTTTCGATCCCAATGTTGCCGACTCTGCCGAACTGCGCCAGATGGGACTGCCTGCATGGATGGCCCGCAATGTGGTGAGGTATCGCAACAGTGGCGGACGCTTCCGCCAGCCGGAAGACCTGTTGCGCATCTACGGAATGGACAGCGTGCTGTATGGACGTATAGAGAGTTACATACGCATATCCGAAGAAGACAAACGCCCTGCGAGGGACACCGCATCGCTGTTGTTGCCACGCGAGCCGAGGAAGCAGAGCTATGCGTCCGACAAGTTCACCCGTGACACCCTGATAGAAATCAATACAGCCGACACGGCACTGCTGAAGCGCATCCCAGGTATAGGCAGTGCCATCGCGCGGATGATAACAGACTACAGAAGCCGTCTTGGCGGCTATTACAGCATCAGGCAACTTCGGGACATCAACATTGATGCCGACAGATTGCTGACATGGCTGTATGCCGACAGCACACGGATAACCAAGGTACCTGTCGGCAGCACTGTGTCGCGCCTTCAGCGGCATCCGTACATAAGCTTCAGTCAGGCACGTGCCATAAAGGAATACAGGGACAGCCACGGACAACTTTCCTCGTTGAGGCCACTGAAACTGTATGAAGAGTTCACCGAGGAAGACCTCAACCGCATCAGCCGCTACATAGAGTTCGACTGAAGCCTGCTGTAACCCAATAGCACCTTCTGTCGCCGAGTGGCAATAGGAGGCTGTGGGAACTCATGAAAGTCATATTGTTAGAACGCGCTGAAAGTCAACGTGACAATATCCGACTGCGGGCGAAAAAAATCTTTTCATCTTATTCTTGGATATATGGCATTTTATGCCCAGCTTTGCCGATGGAATTACATAATCCTATCACTGATATAGTCTGATCAAATAAAAATGTAGCAAGAACGGACATGACGACAAAGGAAACAGCCGAGTGCCGAGTGGTTCTCTGATGGAGTGAGGAACTTTATCTGAGGATTGACGGGCAGGTTGTGCCTTGTTGGTTTGTGCGTTCTTTGACATGTTGCTACAAAAGTCAGGATTTGTGATTGTATTTTCTCCGAACAAAACGTACTGAAAACATGACGGGTCGGTGCTGCGGCACCAGCCTGTTCTCTCTCGCGTCCCCAACTTACGGGACTTACACTTTGTTAATGTATTTACTGTGATAGAATTATGTGGATTATGAAAAAAGAATATAGACTTGTCAGCGATTTCAAGAAACAGACACAAACGACCGTCCGGAGACAACCGGAGGCAACGGCGGCAGACCATACTGCCGATGACTCTGAATTTATCAGATTGTTTGGAGAAGATGTAAAGATACATCACTACGAAGATGAAGACGACACTCCCGACATTGCCGAGGATGACGATGCTTCTGATGACGACGTTTCGTTCCCCTTTGGTGAGATAAAACAGAACCAGAATCTCAGCGTCAAGGTAGAGATAATACGTCCTATTGCCAATCCACGCGAAGAGCTCGACAAGCTCGTGGGTTGCAACGAAATCAAACAACGCATTGACGAGCTGGTGAACCTGACAAGCTACAACAAGATGCTCCGACAGCTCTGCCCTACCGCCAAGCAGCATGAGGTATCACTCCATAGTCTGTTCCTCGGTCACCCAGGTACGGGCAAGACGACGGTGTGCAAGATCTACGGCTCCTTGTTGCTTCAGGCCGGAGCCTTGTCCAGTGGGCATGTTGTGGTCTGCGACCGTGGTACGTTCATCGGCACTCTATGGGGCGACGAGGAACGCTCCATGCGTCGGGTCATAGATATGGCAAAGGGCGGTGTGCTCATGATTGACGAAGCCTATCTGCTGAACAGCTCCAACGCGAACGATCCTGGCAAGGTGATAATACAGTTGCTGATGAATGTCCTTGCCGACGAGAATCAGCGCGACATAGCCATTGTCCTGTGTGGATACAAGGAGCCTATGGAGAAGCTGCTCGAAATCAACCCTGGGCTACAGTCACGTTTCCCCAACAGGTTTGAATTCCCTGATTTCACCATTGAAGAACTGCTGGAAATCACAAAACGCCGGATAACAGACTACGGATATGGATTCACCAAGGAAGCATGGACGAAATACATTGATATCCTGTCGTCCACCTACCGGATGCGCGACCCGCAGACATGGGGAAATGCACGTTTCATAAGTAACCAGCTGGAGCGCATCTATATCCAGCATGCTTCCCGCTGTGTGAAGCAGCAGCCAAAGGATACAGCCACGCTGCTGTCGCTCACGCCCGAGGATATTGTACCTGTCAGTATGCCTCGCCAGAAGACAAAAATCGGATTCTAAAACAACCATTCACCATGAGAAAAAGAATACCCTATAGGGTGTGCAGCTGCATGCCCAACGGCGTTGTGACCCATCTTGAAGCCCGACTGCTGAAGAAGTTGGTGAACCGCGAGATACACCCCATACGCTGTGCAGCAAGCTGCAAACAGAAATTCATGAAAGGCTCACGCATCGGAGACCTCTGTGCCGAGACCGGACACTTTGTCTGGGCTTTGAAAGTATGGCACTTCACGGCACGACTGATTGAAGACAAGGACATAGAAGATTGGATGTACGTCCAGTTCGACAACGACAGAGTACAGCTCACGGATGTCATTTCCGAGACGGAATACGAGCTGTTGACAAAACGCTGCAGTGACCTCTGCCGGTCGCTTGGCATCTGTCCTGAATACTGGTGGACGGAGAGGAAAGAGCATCTGGCAAGCCGGACATTCGGCACATCCTATTCCTACCTTTTCGCAGAGAAGTACGACGGCAACTGGTATCCCGACCAAATTCAGGAAGAGTGGGAAGAGGAGATGGCAGAATATGGGAGGGAGCAGGACACGGACATCCTTTTCCGTGAAGGACAGGGCGACAACCTCCCACCATGCTCATCAGATTTCTTCGAGTACTGGCACGATGGCCCTCACAGAGAAGATGTACTTGCTTAGAGAGAACAAAGTAAGTAGTACTTCAAAAGCAACCTCCTCATTTTTTTATTTCCTTTTTTTGTTTGGAAAAATAATCGTTTATCTGCAGTGGGAGTAGCGGAGGACTGCACGCAAGTGCATTAAGGCCGATATTCCAAGCCTCTAAGCTCACGCCGAGCCTTCAGTGTGGCATTCCCTTCTGACGAACTATTGTGAGTGACGAAGTTAGGAAAGTAAGGAGGGCGCATCGCTTTGACACACTCTCCATGTTTTGCCTTGGCAGCTGGGATGTCACTTCACTAATTGGAAGACGTTTCCCTTGTCGTTCTTCTTCCCGTCAAGATAGAAGGTGGCATTGGTCCATCCCTTCTTCTTCAGCGTGAAGGACAGTTTGTTCTTTGTGCCGTCGGGCCAGTTGATGGTCACGGTTTCGTCGTCCCATCTGCTGTCTCCCATCCATTCGCCTATGACCAGTCTGAACTTGTCTCCAACCATTCTTTCAATGTAACCACCCGTGAAGCTGGTCACGTATGCACGTGTGGCACGATACATCCCGTAATCCCTCACGTCCGTCCGGTCAATCTGGTACTCCACGTCTTTATATGTGAGCGTGATGCCCTGGTCGGTCAGGTTGTTCTCCACAGACGGGTCGAGCAAGTCATTACCCCTGGCATCCGACACGTACACGGCGAACGTCACGGGGACATAATCCTTCTCCCCCTCTTCTTCACATGATGCCAGTGCAAACGAGGCAATGACAACAGCCAATGATAGCAATAGTATCCTCATACGCTTTTGTTTTTAGTTGTTCAACGTTTCTCTGTCTGTTACGGTCGTATTTCGAAATACAACCATAAAACGTCAGAGACCGCTGAACCTTGCATGCGTATGTGGACTTTTTTCACGGATGACCGAAGTGGTCATCTGTTCAGCTTCCACTCGCTGCCATTCTTGCCGTCCTTGATCTCGAAGCCAATGGCAGAAAGCTCGTTGCGTATCTTGTCGCTCTTTGTCCAGTCCTTGTTGGCCTTTGCCTCCTGACGTTCAGCAAGAAGCATATCCACTGCCTTGCCGAACGCCTCCTCGCGTGCGGCATTGTCGGCATGCTCTTCGGTGAGTCCCAGGATGTCGAAGCACAGCAGGTGGAACGTGTCGCGCAGCTCTTTCAGGTCTTCGGCTGTGATTGTGTCCTTGCCGTTGGCAAGGTTGTTGACCGACTTTGCCGCTTCAAACAGGTTGGCAATGACAATAGGAGTGTTGAGGTCGTCGTTCATCGCTTCGAGGCAACGCTCTCGGAGGTCGTGCAGATTGACTGAGGACTTATCTGCCGGCTGTATCTTGTCAAGTGCAGCCACGGCATCCATCAGCCTCTCAAGTCCCTTCTCTGCTGCCTGCAGGGCATCGTTGCTGAAGTCCACGGTGCTGCGGTAGTGTGCCTGCAGGATGAAGAAGCGTATGGTCATGGGCGAATAGGCTTGCGTCAGGTTCTTGTTCGTGCCGCTGAAGAACTCAAACAGCGTGATGAAGTTACCGAGGCTCTTGCCCATCTTCTGCCCGTTGATGGTAATCATGTTGTTGTGCATCCAGTAGTGCACCATCTCGTCGCCTTGCGAAGCCACGGCTTGTGCAATCTCGCACTCATGGTGCGGGAACACCAGGTCCATGCCGCCACCGTGGATGTCGAAGTGATTGCCCAGATACTTCCTGCCCATTGCCGTGCACTCGCAGTGCCAGCCTGGGAAGCCCTCGCTCCACGGTGAAGGCCAGCGCATGATGTGTTCCGGCTGTGCTTTCTTCCAGAGGGCAAAGTCCACGGGATTGTGCTTCTCGTCCTGTCCGTCCAGCTCGCGCGACGTGTTTATCACGTCGTTCAGGTTGCGTCCCGACAGCTTGCCGTAGTGGTGCTTCTCGTTGTATTTCGGCACGTCGAAGTAGACGGAGCCGTTGCTGACGTAGGCATAACCGTTGTCGAGTATGCTCTTTACGAGCTCTTCCTGCTCGATGATGTGTCCCGATGCCTGTGGCTCGATGCTGGGTGGCAGCACATTGAGAGCCTCCATGGCACGGTGGAAGCGGTTGGAATAGTACTGTGCCACCTCCATTGGCTCCAGCTGTTCGAGGCGTGCCTTCTTGGCAATCTTGTCCTCGCCGGCATCTGCATCGTGCTCAAGATGACCGACATCGGTGATGTTTCTGACATACCGCACCTTGTAGCCCAAGAACTTGAGGTAACGGAACAGTATGTCGAAGGTGATTGCCGGACGTGCATGACCCAGATGCGGGTCGCCATAGACCGTCGGTCCGCATACATACATACCCACAAACGGCTCGTGCAGCGGCACGAACTGTTCTTTTCTCCTGCTTTCCGTGTTGTATATCACTAATTTGTGTTCCATATTCGTGTGGTTTTAGAGGTCCTGACCATTGGGTTTGTTCAGCTCAAGCATTTCGTTCATATACTTGCGGTCGTTGCTGAGGCGCGGAATCTTGTGCTGTCCGCCGAGCTTGTTCTTGCTGTCGAGCCAGTCGTGGAACAGATTTCTGCGTGCCACGACAATCTCCGGCATCTGCAGTGCCAGGTCGTTCTGCCGCTTTGCCTCATAGTCGGAGTTTATCTCCTTCAGCGTGGCATCGAGCGTCTGCGTGAACTTCTCCATATTGTCCGGCTCCTTTGCGAACTCAATGAGCCACTGGTGCCGGCACTTGGCACGTGCATCCATGAAGACGGGAGCTGCCGTATAGTCTGTAATCTGTGCGCCGGTGGCGGCGCAAGCCTTGTCAAGTCCCTTCTCGGCATTGTCGACAATCAGCTCTTCGCCAAAGGCGTTGATGAAGTGCTTTGTGCGTCCGGTGATGACAAACTTGTATGGGTGCTTCGACGTGAAGCGCACGGTGTCGCCAATCATGTAGCGCCACAACCCTGCCGACGTGGTTATGACGATGGCATAGTTCCTGTCTGTCTCCACTTCCTCCAGACAGAGCACCTTAGGGTTGTCCTTGCCGACATCCTCAAGCGGGATAAACTCGTAGAAGATGCCGTAGTCTATCATCAGCAACATAGACTCGTCGTCCAGCGTACTCTGTGTGCCGAAGTAGCCTTCCGAGGCGTTGTATGTCTCCACATAGTGCATATCCGGCAGTCGTATTATCTGCTTGTACTGGTCGCGGTAGGGGGTAAATGCCACGCCACCGTGGAAGAACACCTCCAGATTGGGCCAAACGCTGTCGAGAGTGTCCTTGCCTGTCTTCTCCAGGATGCGCTTTATGAGCACCAGCATCCACGACGGCACGCCCGAGAGGCTTGTCACGTTCTTGTTGATGGTGTAGTCTGCAATCCTCTCGACCTTAGGCTCGAAGTGTTCCATCAGTGCTATCTCCTTGCTCGGCACGCGCAGGAAGGCTGCAAACGGATTGAGGTTCTCGATGAGTATTGCCGACAGGTCGCCCACGAGGCTGTCCTTTGTATTCAGGTTGGGACTGTGGCTGCCGCCAAGGATCAGTCCTTTGCCGCTGAAGAAGCGGCTCTGCGGGTTCATGTGCAGATAGAGTGCCACGGCATCGATGCCGCCCTGATAGTGCGTGTCGCGTATCGACTCGCGGCTCACGGGTATGAACTTGCTCTTGTCGTTGGTGGTTCCGCTCGACTTGGCAAACCACACCGTCTTGCCAGGCCATATCAGGTTCTGCTCGCCGTGGCGGATGCGGTCTATATATCCCTTGACCTCTTCGTAGGTCTGCACAGGCAGACGGCGGCGGAACTCGTCATAGGTCTTTATTGTGGCAAAGTCATATTTCCGTCCCCACTCCGTTCCGGCTGCCTTCTTCAGCAGCCGTCTGAGCACGCTCTCCTGAATCTCGGCAGAGTGGTCTGCATACCTCTCAATCCTGTGATAGCGCGGCGTGAAATATGTTTTATCGAGTAATGAAGTAAGACTCATACGATAGATTTTTCTCTTTTTTAGCACCACAAAGATAGTGCAACTTGGCCACGCGGCAAAACAGGCTCATCTTTTTTGGCTTTTATGGTGTCGTGCTGCCAGCTTTTGCCTACCTTTACAACTCGGAAGCCGCACCTCTTGTCGTGCGCCGCTTCGTTAATTCACACACGCTAAAACTGTTGGCTCATGAGAATCGGCGTATTGATATCCGGCGGAGACTGCCCTGGCATAAACGCAGCCATTTGGAGCATCTGCAAGTCTGCCACTGCACACGGAATGGAAGTAATGGGTATTCAGAGCGGTTTCCTGGGACTGCTGACCAAGGAGGCAGAAATCATCAAGGATCAGGAACTGTCGGGGCTGCTCAGCCTCGGTGGGGCCATCCTGGGAACCTCGCGCGAGAAGCCTTTCAAGAAAGGAGGCATCATGCCCGACACCGACAAGCCTGCGCTGATGCTCAAGAACATTCAGGATCTGCAGCTCGATGCCATTGTCTGTATCGGTGGCAACGGGACGCTTGAGACCGCTGCCAAGATGGTCGACCTGGGCATAGACGTGGTGTGTTTCCCGAAGACCATCGACAATGACATCCCCGCCACAGACCTCAGCTTCGGCTTCGACTCGGCAGTTACCATTGCCACCGATGCCATTGACCGCCTGAACTGTACTGCCAGCTCGCACAAGCGCGTGATGGTGATCGAGGTCATGGGAGCACAGACAGGCTGGATAGCATTACATTCCGGCATGGCGGGAGCAGCAGATGTAATCCTGCTTCCGGAGCATCCTTACGACATCAGTGTCGTTGGCGATGCTCTGCTTGAACGTTTCCGCAAGGGCAGGCCGTCATCTGTCGTCGTCGTCGCAGAAGGCATTGCCGTCAGCAACAACCGCAAGCGTGCCGGAGAGTTCATTGCCGAAGAGATTGAGTATGAAACGGGCATCGAGACACGCCAGACGGTGCTTGGATACATACAGCGCGGTGGCACGCCCACGCCACTTGACCGCAATCTTGCGACGCGCCTTGGGTGTCATGCCGTCGAGCTTATTGCCTCGCGCCGGTTCGGACGCATGGTTGCCCTGCAGGGCGGTAAGGTCTGTTCCGTACCAATCAAGGACATAGCGGGAAAGGTGAAGCGCGTCCCCACCACCGATGACCTGCTTCTGCAAGGACGGCAGATAGGCACCTGCTTCGGCTGACGAAGCTCTCCGGCATCGGAGTGTGACCATCCGAACCGCCCCAAGCACCTCTTCCGGTCTCATCCGTGGGCTGTAATGCCCTCAGAGTATAGCCTGAATGCTGTCCGAGTATAGCCTAAGTGTTGTCCGAGGCCGGCTCATGTCCTCTCACATCGTTCGATGTGAGCATTCACTTCGTTCGATGTGA
>CAVERK010000046.1:0-15663 GCA_963618035.1 bacterium | reverse complement strand
TATCCATAAATTGCACGCAGATTAATCACAGTTTAATACAACAAGAAGATGAAAAAGACATTCATGAATGTTCTTGCCTGTGCCTCACTGGCTGTAGCTCTCGGAGCGTGCTCCGGCGCACGGCAGAATGGGGCGGGAGAGAACGCCACTGCCGATGAACAGCAGATCTTCATCGGCGACGACATCGCCATCGCCCAAACGCAGTATGGCAAGATTCAAGGATACATGTCGCGCGACGTGTACACCTTCCTCGGCATCCCCTATGGTGCCAACACCGCAGGTACAAACCGCTTCATGCCTCCGCAGGAGCCTGAAGCATGGGACGGCGTGCGGCCGGCAGTCTACTACGGCAACTGCGCTCCGCAGCGCGACCCCAACTACTCCAACTCCATAGGCACGTTCCGTGACCACTGGAACTACGGCAACCTGAGCGAGGACTGCCTGGCACTGAACGTATGGACAAAGGGTATAGCCGACGGCAAGAAGCGTCCGGTGCTTGTGTGGTTCCATGGCGGCGGCTACTCGGCAGGGAATGCCATTGAGCAGGACGGCTACCACGGCGAGAACCTTGCACGCTATGGCGACGTGGTGTTCGTGTCCGTGAACCACCGGCTGAACGTCTTCGGCTTCAGCGACTTCTCGGGCGTAGACCCGAAATACGAGGACTCCGGCAATGCCGGTACCCTCGACATGGTGGCAGCCCTGAAATGGGTCAACAAGAACATTGCCAACTTCGGCGGCGACCCTGGCAATGTCACCATAATGGGACAGTCGGGCGGCGGTGCCAAGGTGTGCGTGCTCGTGTCCATGCCCGAGACCAAGGGACTGGTACATAAGGGTGTGGCTCTCAGCGGCAACTCGACCAATGCCCTGTCGCAGGACTACAGCCGCGAGCTGGGCCGCTACATCGTGAAGCATTCCGGCAAGACCGTGGAGCAGCTGCAGCAGATGCCGTGGCGCGAATACCTGGAACTGGCCAACGCTGCTGCCACGGAGTTCAACAAGACGAAGGGCACCACGGGCATCATGCGTGGCGGCTTCCAGCCCGTAGCGGACGGCAAGCACATTCCCAAGGACGGCTTCTATGCCGACCCGAATGCCCCGTCTGCCGACGTGCCGATGATATTCTGCTCCACGATGGCAGAGTCGAGCCCTGCTCTCTATGATGCGACGCTCGAGACGCTCGACCACGACGCGCTCGTCAGCTGGGTGCAGGACAGATATAAGGACAAGGACGCCAAGGCGATTGTCGATGCCTATCAGGCGGCGTTCCCCGAAGCCAACTCGGGCGACCTGCTCGGCATGATTGCCAGCCCGCGCACGGCGGTCATCAACTCTGCCACAGCCAAGGCAGGGCAGAAGGCTCCCGTCTATCTGGCATGGTTCGGCTACAATCCCTCGACGTTCAATGGCCGTGCACGTGCGTTCCACTGCATAGACATCTGCTTCTGGTTCCGCAACACGGACAGGATGGTGACCCATTCCGGCGGCGGCGCACGTCCGCGTGCCCTCTCGGACAAGATGTCCGAGGCTCTGCTGGCGTTCATGCGCACGGGCAACCCCAACTGTCAGGCTCTGCCCGAGTGGCCGGTGTTCGATGCCACGCAGCGTGCCACGATGATGCTCAACGACCGCTGTGAGGTTCGTAACAACCCCGACGGCGAAGGCTTGAAGCTGTTCTGAGACTTGGCAGCTTGGTGAGACAAATAGTGCGGGGAGACCGGCCGGTCTCCCCGCACTATATATAATAAGGTGTAGCGAATCAGATTGACAGTGACTTCAGCACCTCGACAAGCTCGCGCTGGATGGGCTTGTCGTTCTTTATGGCCTTCGAGAACGGCACGTAGACAACCTTGTCGTTCTGCACCCCGACCATCACGTTGCGCTGTCCGTCCATCAGTGCGTCGATGGCTGCTGCACCGAGGCGGCTCGCCAGAATCCTGTCGTGTGCCGACGGGCTTCCACCTCTCTGAAGGTGTCCGAGGATGGTGACGCGGACGTCATACTGCGGATACTCGTTCTTCACGCGTTCGGCATAGTGCATGGCACCGCCCGTGCGCGGACTCTCGGCTACGATGACGATGCTGCTGTTCTTGGACTTGCGGAAGCCGTTCTTTATGAACTCCTCGAGCTGGTCGAACTCGGTCTCAAATTCGGGGATGATGGCTGCCTCGGCTCCTGCTGCTATCGCGCTGTTGAGCGCAAGGAAGCCGGCATCGCGTCCCATGACCTCCACGAAGAACAGGCGGTCGTGGCTCGTGGCAGTGTCGCGTATCTTGTCGACGCAGCTGAGTATGGTGTTGAGTGCGGTGTCATAGCCGATGGTGGTGTCGGTGCCGTAGAGGTCGTTGTCGATAGTCCCAGGCAGGCCGATGCAGGGAACGTCAAACTCCTGTGCGAACTGGCGTGCTCCCGTGAGCGACCCGTCGCCGCCGATGATGACCAGCGCGTCTATGCCTTCCTTCTTCATGTTGTCGAAAGCGGTCTGCCGGCCCTCGGGGGTCATGAACTCCTGGCTTCGTGCAGTCTTCAGTATTGTACCACCCTGCTGGATGATGTTGCTCACGTTCTGGCTCTTGAATTCCTTGATGTCATCGGTTATCAGTCCTTTGTAACCTCTGTAGATTCCCTTCACTTTGAGACCATGGTATATGGCCGCACGTGTCACGGCGCGGATTGCCGCGTTCATTCCCGGCGCATCACCGCCCGAAGTGAGAATACCGATACATTTTACTTCGCTCATGGTGTTAATTATAAGATTTTGTGCTGCAAATATAAAGATTTATTGTTTCAACTTGTCGGCTACCGCTTGCGATATTTCTTCCATAAGCCATTTGGGCGTGGAGGTGGCCCCGCAGATGCCTATCGACGATGCGCCGGACAGCTCCGTGCCGTCGATGTCTTCGGGGCTTTCGATGAAGTGCGTGTTCGGGTTTGCTTTCAGGCACTCGCGGAACAGCACCTTGCCGTTGGAACTCTTGTTGCTGCTGACGAAGAAGACCGTGTCGTGCTGCGCTGCAAACCGCCGGATGTTGGGAATCCTGTTGGCCACCTGCCGGCAGATGGTGTCGAACGACTCGAACGTGGCTTCAGGTGATATGTGGCTGCGGATGTACTCCACGATGTCCTTGAACTCGTCGAGCGGCTTCGTGGTCTGTGAATACAGGCGTATGCTCTTGCTGAAGTCCAGCCTCTTGGCTTCCTCAAGGCTCTCTATGACGATGGCGTTGCCTTCGGTCTGTCCCACAAGTCCCAGTACCTCGGCGTGGCCGTTCTTGCCGAATATCACCGTCTGCTTCCCTGGGTCGTCCTTGTGGTCATACTCTTTCTTGATGCGCCTTTGCAGTGTCGACACCATCGGACAGGTGGCATCTATAATCTCGATGTTGTTGCGGCGGGCTGTCTCGTAGGTCGCCGGCGGTTCGCCGTGGGCGCGGAGCAACACCTTGGCGTTGTGCAGGCTGGCAAGCTGGTCGTGGTCGATGGTGATCAGCCCCATCTCCTGCAGGCGTTCCACCTCGCGGCTGTTGTGCACGATGTCGCCCAGGCAATATAGCGGGCCGCCTTTCTTCAGCTCTTCCTCGGCCTTGTGTATGGCAGTCGTCACCCCGAAGCAGAAGCCCGAACCGTTGTCAATCTCAATCTTTGTCATCGTCTCCGGCACCTCCCTCATTCCTGTCCGCCGCACGCCTTGCGGTATTGCGTCATCAGCCATTCGTCCTGCTCGGCAATGCTCATGTGGCTGTTGTCGAGCAGCAGTGCGTCATCGGCGCGTCGCAGTGGCGACACCTCGCGGTGCTGGTCGATGTAGTCGCGCTGTTCGATGTTGTGCAGTATCCCGTCAAGGTCGACATCCTGTCCCTTGGCCTTCAGCTCCTCATACCGGCGTTCGGCCCTGACCTGCGCCGATGCCGTGACAAACACTTTCATCTCCGCGTCGGGAAACACTGCCGTACCGATGTCGCGTCCGTCCATCACCACGCCCTTGTCACGCCCCATCGACTGCTGCTGCCTGACAAGCTCCGTGCGGACAAACGGCAGTGCGGCTATCAGGCTCACCCGTCCCGACACCTCCATGCTGCGTATCTGCGTCTCCACGTCCTTGCCGTTGAGTTCCGTCGTCTGCTGTCCCGTGTCCTTGTCGGTGTAGAATTTGATGCGGACTGTGCCGAGCACGTCTTTCACACGCTGCTCGTCCACCTTGCCGGCAGCGTCGAAACAGCCGTTCTCCAAAGCCGCAAGGGTCACGGCGCGGTACATCGCCCCGCTGTCTATATATGTATATCCAATCTTGCGTGCCAGTGCCTTGGCCATCGTGCTCTTGCCGCACGATGAAAAACCGTCTATTGCAATGTTAATCTTCTTCATCCTGAATGGTGTGGATTGTAGTTCTTCCTGTCCGCACGGCAACGTGCCGGCGAAATCAGGCGGTAAAGGTACTCAATTTCCATCAGTGGGCTGAATGTGGGACGTGCCGACAGTGGTGCATAAGGTTAAAAAAAGAAAAATGTTCGGTCGTGGCAGAATTTTCTGTCGGCAGCTGTGTTGTGTATGGATTTTTGTTCTACCTTTGCCTGACACAATTACGAACACCAATTTTTAAATACATAATTCATGGAAATTAAAAAATCACCGAAAGCGGACCTTGAAGGTAAGCGGTCCACTTGGCTGATCGTTGGTTATGTAATGGTGCTTGCAGTTATCTTTGTCGCCTTTGAATGGACAACGCGCGACGTGAAGATTGACACAAGCCAGAGCGTGACCGAGACAGTCTTCGAAGAGGAAATCGAAATTCCTATCACAGAACAACCTGAGCAGGTGTCAGCTCCACCTCCAGCAGCAGCTCCCTCAATCGCAGAGACGCTGACCATCGTCGATGACGACTCTGACATTCAGGAGTCTACCATCATTTCTTCAGAGGAAACAGGCGAAGCCGTAGAGATTAAGTATCAGGCTCCGACCGTAATCGAGGAAGAAGTGGAAGAGGAACCGAGCGAACAGGAAATCTTCCAGGTCGTAGAAGAGATGCCTGAGTATCCTGATGGCGGTCAGGCAGGTCTGCTCGCATTCTTGAGCAAGAACATCCGCTATCCGGCCATCGCACAGGAGAATGGCGTTCAGGGTCGTGTGACCGTTCAGTTCGTGGTCAACACCGATGGTTCCATCGTTGATGCAACGGTGCTCCGTGGTGTGGATCCCTATCTGGACAAGGAGGCTCTTCGAGTTGTCAACTCGATGCCGAAGTGGAAGCCTGGCAAGCAGCGCGGCAAACCAGTACGCGTGCGCTACACCGTTCCTGTGATGTTCCGCTTGCAGTAATACTGCCTGTAAGAAACAGACAAGAAGCCTTAATATAGGAAGAGGGCTGCTGGAAAGCAGCCCTCTTTTTGTTAGCGGAAGCCGGTATGCCGGCTCATAATCTTCGCTTCACGACTTGATAATCCTTCATTCCACCGCTTACACAACAGCTATATCTTATGTACACCTCGGAACAACTCCTTGACAAGGTCAACGCCCACCTGTCGTCGCTGGACTACTCGCACCATCCGGCAGGACTGTATGCCCCCATTGAATACGCACTGTCGCTTGGCGGCAAACGTCTGAGGCCGGTGCTGATGCTCATGGCCCACAACCTCTATCGCGACGACGTGGACTCCATACTCAATCAGGCTGCGGGACTTGAAATCTACCATAACTTCACCTTGCTGCACGACGACCTGATGGACAAGGCCGACCTGCGGCGCGGCAAGCCCGTCGTACATAAGGTGTGGAACGAGAATGCCGCCATCCTTTCGGGCGATGCCATGCTGA
This sequence comes from bacterium, assembly GCA_963618035.1. Taxonomy (GTDB): domain Bacteria; phylum Bacteroidota; class Bacteroidia; order Bacteroidales; family Bacteroidaceae; genus Bacteroides. Next base: position 9,852 of record CAVERK010000046.1, on the reverse strand, counting down.
TGCTGGCCTACAGATATGTCGCCGACGGCCTGAAGCCGGAGCACCGCCCTGTGTTCGACTTGTTCGGACGCACGGCCATCGAAGTCTGTGAGGGACAGCAGCTCGACATGGAGTTCGAGCAGCGCGAGGATGTCACCGTGGACGAGTATATCGGCATGATACGCCTGAAGACATCCGTACTGCTGGCGTGCGGGCTCAAGATGGGTGCCATGCTGGCAGACGCTCCGGCATCCGATGCCGCTGCCCTGTATGAATATGGTGTGAACCTCGGACTGGCCTTCCAGCTGAAAGACGACCTCCTTGACGTGTATGGCGATACGTCTGTCTTCGGCAAGAAGATAGGTGGCGACATCCTGTGCAACAAGAAGACCTACATGCTGATACGTGCCGCCGAGATGGCATCGCCGGAGCTGAAGGCGGAGCTTGTCAGATGGGTTGAGGCTGTGAACCCCGACCCCGACAAGAAGATTGAGGCTGTGGTCTCCATATATAATAAGGTGGGAATTCGCGAAGAGTGCGAGAGGCAGATTGACTTGTTCTCCCGTCTTGCGGAAGAAAGCCTCGCGGCAGTCAGCGTGCCAGAAGAGCGCAAGGCTGCGTTGCGTGCCATGCTCGACAAACTCAAGAAGCGCGACTCGTGATGCACATTATCGACACGCACACACACATCTACGGCGAAGAGTTCGACGACGACCGTGCCGCCGTGGTGCAGAGGGCACGCGAAGCAGGGGTCGTCAAAGCCCTGCTGCCGAACATCGACTCGACCACGATTGCTCGGGTCATGGACATGTGCAGGGAATATCCCGACTTCTGTCGTCCGATGATGGGGCTGCACCCCACGTCCGTGACGGCATCAAACCTCATGACAGAACTTGGCACTGTCCGCAAGTGTGTTGAGGAGAACCGTCCGTCGTTCGTCGCCATTGGCGAGATTGGCATCGACCTCTATTGGGACTCCACATATATAAATGAACAGATCGAGGCGTTTGAAGAACAGATCCGGTGGGCGCTGGAGTTTGATTTGCCTGTCGTAATCCATTGCCGCAAGGCATTCGGACATATAAAGGCAGTGCTTGACAGATACAAAGGCACAGGTTTGCGCGGCGTGTTCCACAGCTTTACGGCCGACGAACCGGAGGTTCAGGACATGCTTTCCTTTGAGAACTTCTTCCTTGGCATCAACGGCATCGTCACGTTCAGGAAGTCCGCCCTGCCCGCAGTGCTCCCGTCGGTGCCGCTGAGTCGCATCCTGCTTGAGACCGACTCGCCATATCTGGCACCTGTGCCGAACCGTGGCAAGCGCAACGAGACATCCTTTGTCAGGTTTGTCCTCGACAAAGTTGCCGGAATATACGGCTTGACACCCGATGAAGTGGCGGAGCAGACCACGGCCAATGCCGTGGCTCTGTTCGGCAACCTTTAGAGAGCAGAAGGCTCTGTACGCTTAATTTTTATTAATTCGGAGGGGCTGTGGAGAGATAAATTGGCGGTTGTAGACACCAAAAGTGAAAAAAAGAATACATTTGTGGCTGAAAACACTTTGGGCTTGGGAAATTAAGTGTAAATTAGCGGCGATTTCAGGCTCAGTGCTGAATGGAGAGATGCTCGAGTGGTTGAAGAGGCACGCCTGGAAAGCGTGTATACTCCAAAAGGGTATCGGGGGTTCGAATCCCCCTCTCTCCGCATAGGGAGACGAAACGGAAACGATGAGAAACATAAACGAGATAAACAGTAAATAAAATAACAAATAATTCAATTAATTAATCTTAAAAATTAGACACACAATGAAAAAGTTATTTGCAATTGTTGCTATGATGGGTGTCCTGGCATTTGGATCAACTCAAGTAGCTGTAGCTCAGGATGCTGCCGAGACAACTACCGTTGAGGGCGAGAGCATTCACAAGACTGTTAAACGTTACTTCATCGAGGGTTCTGCTTCCTTCATGTCGTTGGTTGCCATCGCATTGGTAGTCGGTTTGGCATTCTGCATTGAGCGTATCATTTATCTTTCGCTCGCTGAGATTAACACAAAGAAGTTCAGAGGCAAGATCGAGGAAGCTCTTGAGAGCGGTGACGTTGAGTCTGCAAAGGACTTGGCTCGCAACACCCGCGGTCCTATCGCTTCTATATACTATCAGGGTCTTACACGTATCGACCAGGGTCTTGACGTTGTTGAGCGTTCAGTGACATCTTTCGGTGGCGTTCAGGCAGGCTACCTCGAGAAGGGCTGCTCTTGGATTACACTGTTCATCGCGATGGCACCGTCTCTGGGATTCTTGGGAACTGTGATCGGTATGGTCATGGCGTTCGATACCATTCAGGCAGTCGGTGATATCAGCCCTACAGTCGTTGCAGGTGGTATGAAGGTCGCCCTGATCACAACCATCTTCGGTATCGTCGTTGCACTTATCCTTCAGTTGTTCTACAACTACATCCTGTCAAAGATCGAGTCTATCACCAGCGACATGGAGGACTCTTCAGTTACTCTGCTTGACATGATCACAAAGTACAACCTGAAGTACAAAAAATAAATCTTTTTCTGTAAGGGAATAACATTATGAAGAAGTTCAAAATACAAAACGCATCGGGTGCCGTGCTTTGGGTGATTCTGCTCATCTCAATCGTGGTATTCGCGATGTTCTATCTTGGTGGCGAGGCTGCACCGGAAGCGCGTACAGCCCTTGGCATCACTGATACATCGATATCGATGCCTGTCAACACAGACACCTTGATTTATTGGATGTATGCTCTGGTTGTAGCAACGATTGCAGTGACAGTCATTGCCGCAGTTATCCAGTACGGTGCACTCCTCAAAGACAGCCCGAAAGCGGCAATCCGCTCTCTGCTGGGCATTATCCTGCTTGTAGCTGTATTGGTAATCACCTATTCTATGGGTGACAACACACCTTTGGCACTCGTCGGTTATACCGGTAGCGAGAACCAGGCTCCTTGGCTGGCTATAGGCGATATGTTTGCTTACACCGTATATCTTGAAATCGGTGTGATGGTAGTATTGATGATCGGTTTCGGCATCAGAAACAGATTAAAATAATATAAGGAGAAAAATTCTATGGCAAAAGGCAAAAGAGAAGTTCCTGAGTTAAACTCAAGTTCTACTGCGGACATTTCTTTCCTGTTGTTGATTTTCTTCTTGCTTACCACCTCTATGGATACTGATCAGGGCTTGGCGCGTCGTTTGCCGCCTCCTCCTGAGCAGAACCAGAAGAACGATGACATAAAGCTGAAGGAGCGCAACGTATTGCAGGTGTTCCTTAACTTCCAGAATCAGTTGCTCTGCGGTGGCGATTATGTAAGCGTTGACGAGCTTCGCGCAAAGGCCAAGGAATTCATCGCTAACGTTAACGATGACCCTTCAATGCCTGAGAAGCATGCTGTCACGACAAATCTGATAGGCAACGTTATGGCACCTACGAACCACGTGGTATCTCTGCGATGCGACCGTGGTACCTCGTACGAGGCTTATATGGCTGTTCAGAATGAGCTTGTTGCTGCTTACAACGAGCTGCGTAATGAGTTTGCAAGAGAGAGATTCGGAAAGGACTACGCTGATTGTGACGAAATACAGCAAGAGGATGTCCGCACGGTTTATCCTCAGAATATTTCGGAAGCAGAACCTAAAAAGTATGGAGATAAGTAAAAATGGGAAAATTCAATAAAACCGGTGGGCGCAAGATGCCGCAGATGAACACATCTTCGCTTCCTGACCTGATCTTCACACTGCTGTTCTTCTTCATGATGGTCACAACCATGCGTGAGGTGACGTTGAAGGTGGAGTTCCGCGCTCCGCAGGCAACCGAGCTTGAGAAATTGGAGAAGAAATCTTTGGTCACCTTCATCTATGTCGGAAAGCCCACAATGGAGTTCCGCAAGCAGCTTGGTGATGAGACCCGTATCCAGTTGAACGACGCATTCGCTGAGGTCGCTGAGATTCAGGACTACGTCATCGGTGAGCGTGCCAGCATGAAGGAAGAGGATCAGCCTCAGATGACAGTGTCTCTGAAGGTTGACAAGGAGACCAAGATGGGTATCGTTACCGATATCAAGGAGGCTCTTCGTAGAGCCTACGCTCTGAAAATCAACTATTCCGCTGCTAAGCGCGTCTAATAGAGTAGTTAGACTATAAATTTGTGAGGGTCGGTTCTTGATTGGACTGACCCTCTATTTTTCTTGTCTGCTTGGCATGAGTATAGTCAGGCGGTGCCTACTCTTACTGCTTGGTATCCTGTCTTGAATTGTGCCACGATGGTTCGTTCTATCGTTCTCTTGTTGCTGGGCTACTGCTTGCTGTCTCCCTCTCTCCCAGTACTCCTTTCTGTTTCGATTAATCGGTACTGCAGTACCAGTTAATCGGTACGCCAGTACTGGCTATATGGTACTGCAGTACCAACTGCATGGTACTGCCCGAGAAGTTAACTGACTTTTATGAAGGAGCTAATAGGCTTCTTCAAGTCAGTCATACCAGTCGATGGCATCTGTATACTTGTCGAATTGCATCTCCTTGGCTGCACCCACATTCTTGATGCGCCATATCTTGTCTCGCGGATGTTTCTTCTTATAGTTCGTTCCCTTGGAAATCTGCTGATTGCTTGTGCGAAAAGTATTATATTTGTTGCCAAAGGAAGCAAAAGAGTTGTAAAAGCGTAACAATATGGACAAGTTCATTCAATCAGACCGTTATCGTATCGGGGGGGGGTAAGTTGCCTCTATTTCAAGTAGTTATGCGCAAGTGCGCATCCTCCACGGGAGTGATGCAGATATTCTGGCGCATAGTTTACAAATATCTTTGCCTGAAACGAGGCATAGAGATAGCATGGAATGCAAAGATAGGCTACGGCTTGTATATAGGTCATGCCTGGTGCATAACGGTTAATCCAAGGGCACGGATTGGAAACAATTGTAACATCCACAAGGGAGTCACGATAGGGCAGGAGAACAGAGGCAAGCGCAAGGGGTGTCCCACAATCGGAAACGAAGTTTGGATTGGCATCAATGCCATGATATGTGGAAACGTCACCATCGGCGATGATGTGATGATTGCCCCGAACAGCTTTGTCAACTGCGATGTCCCGAGCCACGCCATCGTCTTTGGTAACCCATGTATCATAAAGCACAGGGATAACGCAACAGAGAACTATATCATCAACAGGTATAAAGGTGACTGACCTTGATAATGTTGGCTCGGCGGTAGGCTATTCCGTGTAGAACGTTATCAGGCGTTCGATGGCACGCTTGCAGACATCGCAGAATTCGGGACATTCGTTCGTCCTCATGCGGCAGTCATACGACGGTCGATATACACCTCTCTTCGAGTAGGCACCGCCCTCGAACACGCCGGTACGAACCTTGTCCTTGTCCTCACGCGGGGTAGGAATCGTCGCACCGCTATCCACCATGTCCTTCCACTTGCTTCCGAAGTCGACGAGCGTCGTCACGTTCTGCTCCCATGGCTCCACATCGGTGGGATAGGTGTCGGTCATCACGTCGTCATCATAGAAATATTCGTCTGCCAGCCCTGCGAAGCTGTGCCCGAACTCATGCACGACCACGGGCCTTAGCGTGGCATGATGGGCTGCCGCCATCAGGTATGAGTTGTAGATACCTCCGCCGCCATATTCCGAGGTGTTTGCCAGTATGATGATGTGCTCGTATGGTATCCCTGACAGGGCATCGTGTACGGCCTTCAGGCGGGAGGTCGTCAGATACCTGTCCGAATAGAACGTGCTGTAGTGCGAGCCGAATGCCGTCGCCTTCCATTCGCCGTCCTTCGGGATGCTCACTCCCGACTCTTCCGACGGACTTGCCACAGCCACGACGTTGAACCTGTCCTTCTTCGACCTGAACGGCTCGTAGCTGAATATAGCGTCCGTCACGGCTTGCGCGTCCCTGTAGAATACGTCCATCTCCGCTTCCGTATATCCCTCTGCCAGTATCGCCAGGTCAATGGCCTTGTCCCAGCTCCCGCTTCTCAGCAGGTATCTGTGCGGTGTCTGCACGGTCTCTCCCTTGTGGCGTATGAGTATGTCGTTGGGGTCGACCCTGTGCGTGAGGCTTGCTGACACCTTGTGCCGCTTGTCGAACAGCTTTATCTCCACATCCACCGTCTCCCGAGGGAATGGTATCAGAAATGTGTTCTCGAAGCCTCTTGTCAGCATCCTTGCCTCGTCCGTGTCGAGCCATTCCTGAAACAGCGACGAGAATGATGTTCTGTACAGGACGTTCTGTGCCGTATCCCTGACGGTTATCTGTCCGTTGCCTTCGAGTGGCAGTTCCGACAGGTGCTTCTTCCTGCCTGCCCATCCGTTTGCCGACGACAGTCCGTCGACACAGATCTCCTGCCTTTGGCTGTTTCCAGTGAAGATATAGTCTATCCGGAGCGTCTTCTCATAGAAGTGCCCGTCGAAATCCTGTGCCGTGGCTCCCGTCACTATAGCGCAGAGAAAGAACAATAAGATTACTTTTTTCATAAATATGTGCGAAGATAAAAACAAAACATCATATCTTTGCTTCAAGCAGTAATAAATCAGAACTTAAAACACAAAAACAATGGCACATCACCAGCTTGACGCTCTTGACGAGCAGATATTGAAAATGATAGCGACGAACGCACGCATCCCGTTCCTTGAAGTTGCCCGAGCCTGCAACGTGTCGGGAGCCGCCATACACCAGCGCATACAGAAACTCACCTCCATGGGCGTGCTGAAAGGCTCCGAATATGTCATCGACCCTGAAAAGGTGGGCTTTGAGACCTGTGCCTACATCGGCATATACCTGAAAGACCCTTCGTCGTTCGATGAGGTCACCAAGGCACTGATGAACATACCTGAGGTCGTCGAGTGTCACTTCACCACCGGCAAGTACGACATGTTCATCAAGCTCTATGCCCGCAACAACCATCACTTGCTCAGCATCATCCACGACAAGCTGCAGCCGCTGAAGGTCGCCCGCACAGAGACGCTCATCTCCTTCCATGAAGCCATCAAGCGTCAGATGCCCATCGAGATGGGCTGCTCTGATGATGTCGACGGACAGCAGGCCGACGGCGAGGATTAGTCCCTGCCGCCTTTCTTCACATAGTCTGTGAAGCAGTAACCGATTGCATCCTTCTCGTCCGAAGGGTGCAATTCTTTCTTCTCCACCTCCCACACGCTGCCGTCTATCGCGGGGAAGTAGGCATCCGCACGCTCTGCCGCTGCGTCAATCTCTGTCATGTATAGCCTGTCTGCCATGTCCATCGCCTGACGGTAGACGCTCTCTCCGCCGATGACGAACACCTCCTCGTCCTTGCCGCAGTGCTCCAAAGCCTCATGGAGCGAGGCGAACACCTCCGCCCCGTCGGCTGCGAAGTCCCTGTTGCGGCTCAGCACGATGTTCCTGCGGTTGGGCAGTGCGCCCTTGGGCAGGGACTCGAACGTCCTGCGCCCCATCACCACGGTGTGTCCCGTTGTCAGAGCCTTGAAGCGTTTCAGGTCTGCCGATATGTGGAACAGCAGCCTGTTCTCGAAGCCCAGGGCATTGTTCCTGTCCGTTGCTGCAATGATGGCAATCATCGTCTCTCTCCTGATTTGTGTGTTATACCGAAACCTTGCCGGCGATGTGCGGCCAGGGATTGTAGTCTGTCAGCTCGAAGTCCTCATACCTGAAGCCGAAGATGTCCTTCACGTCGGGGTTCAGCCGCATCGTCGGCAGCGGGCGCGGCTCGCGCTGTAGCTGCGTGTCCACCTGCTCCAGGTGGTTCAGGTAGATGTGTGCGTCGCCGAGCGTGTGCACGAAGTCACCGGCTTTCAGCCCCGTGACCTGCGCCATCATCAGCAGCAACAGCGAGTAGGATGCGATGTTGAACGGCACGCCGAGGAAGATGTCCGCACTGCGCTGATACAGCTGTAGGCTCAGCTTGCCCTCTGCCACATAGAACTGGAACAGGCAGTGGCATGGCGGCAGAGCCATCTTGTCCACCTCCGCCACGTTCCACGCACTCACAATCATCCTTCTTGAGTCGGGATGGTTGCGTATCAGCTCCACGACGTTACCTATCTGGTCTATCGTCCCGCCGTCATAGTCGGGCCACGAACGCCACTGGTGTCCGTACACCGGTCCCAGCTCGCCGTTCTCGTCAGCCCATTCGTTCCATATCCTCACGCCGTTCTCCTGCAGGTAGTGCACGTTCGTGTCGCCCTTCAGGAACCACAGCAGCTCGTGGATTATGGATTTCAGGTGCAGCTTCTTCGTCGTCAGCAATGGAAATCCGTCGTCCATGCTGAACCGCATCTGGTGTCCGAACACGCTCACCGTGCCTGTCCCCGTGCGGTCGGTCTTCTTTGTGCCTTCGGCCTTCACGCGCCTCAGCAAGTCCAAGTATTGCTTCATGTCTTGTTTCTCCCTTTCCCCTCTTGTCCTTTTTTCGTTCTCGGTTATGTGTCTCAAAGGAATGGTGTCAGCAGGTTGCCCACCCATCCCGCAAATTTCTTCCACGCGCTGCGTTCCTTCCAGTACTGCCTGTCCATCACCGTGCTTGACCTCATGTCGCGTGTGAACATCGCGTCCAGCTCGTCGGTGACCCCCTCGTCAAACATGAACGCATTGGTCTCGTAGTCATATCTCAGGCTGCGGCTGTTCAGATTGGCTGTGCCGATGGTGCAGTAGCGGTTGTCTATCATCATTATCTTCGAGTGATGGAAGCCTCCGTTGAACAGATACACCTTTGCTCCCCTCTTCATCAGCCTGTGCGCCACTAACTCTGCGGTCTCGGGCGTGAAGCCTATGTCCGACTTCGATGGAACCATTATCTCCACCTCCACGCCACGCTTCAAGGCTCTCTTCAGTGCCTTCCGCACACGGCGCGTCGGCACAAAGTAGGGGTTCACGATGCGTATGCTCTCCGTTGCCGCGTCGATGGCTGCCGCATAGGCCTTCCTCATGTGTGCCGATGTCCTGCCAGGTGCACGGTCAACGATGCCCATCTCCACGTCGTAGTGTGTCTGCTGCCCTATGTTGGCAATGCGCTCCTCCACGCTTGCGCCCATGGTGCTGTAGCGGTCTGCACCGTCTGTGTATGCCTCCGGCTCGGGATAGTACTTGCTGCCTTGCACGTGGCTGTGCGTCTCCTTGTTCCACGTGCGCAGGAAGATGTCCTGTAGATGTCTCACCGCAGGTCCCTCGATGCGCATATGTATGTCGTGCCATGCCCCGATGTCCTCAAGACCTTTTATATAGTAGTCGGCAATGTTCATGCCGCCTGTATATCCCACCCGTCCGTCAATCACCACAATCTTGCGGTGGTCGCGCGTGAAGACGTGGTTCACCCACGGGAAGCGTATGGGGTCGAACTTCACGATGTCTATGCCCTTGGCCTTGATGGCTTTCAGGTGTCTCTTCTTCAGCGGCTGGTTGTTGGAGGTGTTGCCGAACGCATCGAACATGGCACGCACCTCCACGCCATCGGCGACACGCGCCCCCAGCAGGTCGAACGTCGCGAGGGCTATGGAGTCGTTTCTGAAGTTGAAGTATTCCAAGTGTATGCTCTCCCGTGCCGCGCCGATGTGGCATAACATATCGGTGAACTTGTCGTGTCCGCTGAAGAACAGCTTCACCTTGTTGTGGCTCGTCATCTGCACGCCCAAGCCGTCTTCGAGATACTTCCTGAAAGCCTGCATGCCGCCCTCGGCAGTCGTCTGTGCCGTCGCGCACACTGCCATCGCCAGCAACATCAGCATTGTTGTCAGGAGCTTCTTGCGGTTATTGTGGCGTTTCATGCCCGCAAAGATAGTGCAAGTCGCAGACTGCGCAAAGCGGGACGTGACAAAAGCCCCCTCGCCGGAGACATGTGTCTGTAGG
>CAVERK010000045.1:0-15731 GCA_963618035.1 bacterium | reverse complement strand
TCTTTGGCCTTCTGCACATCCACACAGGGCATCTCTCCACCCGAAGCATTCTTGTGGCCTCCACCGCCGAACTCGCCTGCGAGGATGTTTGTCGGGAACTCACCTACCGAGCGCAGTGACACTTTCACCACATCGCGCTCGGTGTCTTCGCGCAGGAAGCACGTCAGGATTACGTCACGGATCTGCAACGGCAGGTTCACGAAGCCCTCGGTGTCGCCCTTCATCTCGCCGTACTTCTTCTCGTCTTCGCGCGTCAGCGTCAGTATGGCCGCATGACATTCGGGCACAATCTCCATGTTGCTGAGCACTATGCCCTGCATATACAGCCGTCCGGCGGAGAAGTTATAGTTCACCTTGCGATAGATCATGTCCTTGTCGATACCCTTCATCAGCAGCATACTGATGATGCCGAAGATTTCGGGATGGTTTGAATTGTATGTGAAGCCGCCGGTGTCGGTCATCATGCCCGTGTAGATGCACGTGGCGATGTCCGTGTTGATGCGCCCGTACACGCCGAGGTCGCAGAAGAAGCGCAGCAGCAACTCGCACGTCGACGACTGGTCGGGATGGGACACGGTGATGTCGCAGAAACCGTCAGGGTCAAGATGGTGGTCGACCATTATCTTCTTTGCCGATGATGCAGCGATGGACTCTCTCATGTTCTCCACGCGCGACAGGCTGTTGAAGTCAAGGCAGCAGATAACCTCGGCTCCACTGATGAAGCCGTCAGCCACTTCCTTCATCCGGCTGTAGATCATAATCTCCTTGCTGCCTGGCATCCACTTGAAGAAATCAGGATAGGCATTGGGGAATATGACAACGGCACGCTTGCCGCACCTGCGCAGGAGATGCCATAACGCCAATGCTGACCCGACGGCATCACCGTCAGGATTGGTATGAGCCACTATGACAAACTTGCGGAAGTCCTTCATCCACGCGGCGAACTGCTCGACTTTCTGTTTCTCGATTATCTGCTTTAGCATATCCCTTGGGCGTTTATTTTGCGGTTATCGTGAGGACGCAAAGGTAAAGAAAATAACAACGAGGAGCCATTTTTCTCACACCAAGATTTGTGCGAGGTGCAGGGCAACGAGGACAAGCACGGCAGAGAGCAGGCGGATGACACGCTGCGGCGTATGCCAGTCGGCAGCACGCACGGCAAGGAAGATGATGAGGTAGAGCAGGAACACCTCGGCGAGGCTGATGCCGATGCCGTCGATGACTGCAAGCGGCAACCGCTCTATGCCGCCAACAATGGCGTTCTGCAACGTCAGCAAGCCGTCGGCAGTCCATGCCAACGGCTGCTGAAGCCATGGCAGAGGGATGCAGACGAAGATGAAGACCGCCAAGTAGAGCAATGCCGTGACTATGGGTATCACCAGCAGATTGGACAGCAGGAAATGCACCGGCAGCTGGTGGAAGACATACATCAGTATGGGTGCAGTGCCTATCTGCGCAGCCACGGACACTGCCACCGAGCCTTTCAGCCATGCACGGATGCCACGGCTCTCGCCGAGAAGAGAGCGTATGCGGTTACTGAAGAGCAGGATTGAAGCCACGGCAGCGAACGAGAGCTGGAAGCCGACATGGAGCAGCCATGCCGGACGCACTAACAGCATGACGAAAGCGGTGAACGCCAAGGAGTTCATCGACAGCGGTTTCTCCGTCAGGAAGGATGCGACGGTGAGCACCGTGAACATGATTACAGAACGCACGATGGAGGGCGAAAGACCCGTGAAGACGGCAAGAAACCACATCAGTCCGACGATAACGGACACGATGAACGGCTTGAGCTGCGGGCGGCGGCTCCACAATGGAGCGACGATGAGCAGCAGCAGTCCGTAGACAATGCCAACGTGCAGTCCCGACATGGCCAGCACATGGTTTATTCCGGCACGGGAATACATATCCATGGTCTCGTCGGTCAGCTCGGAGCGGTCTCCAAGGGTCATTGCCGTCAGCACGGACAGGTTCTGTCCCCCGATGCCAAGCCTACGGTATGTGTCTATGGCATCACTGCGCAGGGTGCGTATGCGCTGCATCAGCGTGGGATGTTCGGGTCGGGACAGCGTGCTCCAGTGTCCGCTGCGCACGAAGGCAGTAGTGGCAATGCCCTGACGGCGCAGGTAGCGTGCGTAGTCGAAGTCTACAGACTCGTTGAGACGGCTCTTCGGTGTCAGCCGTGCAGACAGCATCAGCACGTCACCGTCGCGTATGGCCATGGATGCCGAATCTTTTGAGACGTATGCCAACAACGTCTTGCCGCGCAGAGCCTCAACAGGTGTGCCGTCATGGCTGACGGCACGCTCGACGGCCACAGAGCAGCGGACCGTCTGCGGGCGTTCCTCGGTCCCGTCCGTCACGCGGGCTTGCATGATGATGTCTTGAGGGATGGTGTCATCGGGCAGTTCGGAGCGCACCAGCCACAGGCTCATCAGCATGTAGCCGCACGCAAGGAACAGCATGTTCCAGACCACGCCGCCGCAATTCTTCAGGCATAGTGCCACGATAGCCACAGCCAGCACTGCCGCCAGCACAAGCAGAGCCACATAGAAGAGGGAGTCGGGCAACGGCACGGCATCGCCCAACGCAATGCCGGCTGCCAGCAGCACGACGGGACGCAGAAACGGATGCTGTCCCACAGAAGATTACAGATTTCCCAACTCGGCAATCATTGCCATCGGGTCGTCGGCAGCGAAGACGGCATTGCCGGCAACCAGCACATCGGCACCGGCCTCCACCAGCCGCGCTCCCGTACTCAGATTAACGCCGCCGTCCACTTCAATCAGTGCCTTGGAGCCTGACTCTTCAATCAGGTCGCGCAACTCGCGCACTTTCTCCACCGTGTGTTCAATGAATTTCTGTCCGCCGAAGCCAGGGTTGACACCCATCAGCAGCACCATGTAGACATCGCCGATGATGTCCTTGAGCAGCGACACCGGTGTGGCGGGGTTGAGTGTCACGGCAGGCTGCATGCCGGCATCGCGTATCTGCTGTATCACACGGTGCAGATGCGGGCAAGCCTCGTAGTGCACATTCATGATGTATGCTCCGAGAGCCTTCACCTCGGGGATGAACTTCTCGGGCTGCACAATCATCAGATGGACATCCAGAGGCTTTTCCGACAGGTTCGCGACATACTTCAGCACGGGGAACCCGAATGAGATGTTAGGCACGAACACGCCGTCCATCACGTCGCAGTGCAGCCACTGCGCCGTGCTCCGGTTCAGCATATCTATGTCGCGTCCCAAGTTGGCGAAGTCGGCCGAGAGGATTGAGGGGGAAATGACAGGTTTCATGGTATGTACTCCTTATTATATATATGTGCTAAATGAAGCGGCACGTGCCATCGATGCGAAAGCCACGCAGGAACTCGCCGGTTCCCAATCGCTTGTGTCCTGGCAGCTGTAGCTCCAGCACGTCAACGCAGCCGTCAGCGGCTGCCACATGCAGATAGGTCTTGCCGTCGGTGTCGATGTCTCCAGGCTGCATGCCTTCGGGCAAGTCTGCCTCTATCGGTGCAGTGCGGAACACCTTGACGTTCTGCGGCGTGCCACCGACGACCTGCAGTTCCGTCCATGCTGCCGGATAGGGACTAAGTCCGCGCACCAGATTGCAGATGGTTCTCACGGGCTTGTCCCAGCAGATGCGGCAGGTCTCCTTGAATATCTTCGGTGCCGGACGCAACGGAACGCCATCTTCCAGCGCGGCCTGCGGCACGGCTTTCACCGTTCCGTCTATGATGGCATCCACGGTCTCCAGCACAAGATCCCCGCCGAGCATCATCAGCCGGTCGTGCACAGTGCCGGCATCGTCGGTGTCGCCTATAGGCACACTGGTCTGCCGGATCACCTCACCGGTATCGATGTCGTGCTGCAGGAAGAATGTGGTGATGCCTGTCTGCGTCTCACCGTTGATGATTGCCCAGTTTATCGGAGCAGCACCGCGATATTGCGGCAGCAGTGATGCGTGCAGGTTGAATGTGCCCAGGCGCGGCATTGACCATACCACCTCGGGCAGCATACGGAATGCCACCACTATCTGCAAGTCGGCATTCCACCGGCGCAATGCGTTCAGGAAAGCCTCGTCCTTCAGCTTCTCGGGCTGCAGCAACGGCAGATTGTGCTCCACCGCAAAGCTCTTCACAGCCGACGGTTGCAGCTTATGTCCGCGTCCGGCAGGCTTGTCGGGCATGGTCACTACGCCTACGACGTTATATCCGCCCTCTACCAACCGCCGCAATGGCTCAACGGCGAACTCGGGCGTACCGAGATATACTATGCGTAACGATTCCTTTTCCACTTCTGTATTTTTTTGTTTCAATAGTCGTTCAATGCGATGCCGTCAGTCGGTCGACAGGTTCAGCAGCATGCCGCGATAGGAGTTGAACACCTTTGACTTCGACACGAAGCCCAAATAGTGTCCGTCTTCGTCGGTCACCGGAAGGTTCCACGCTCCCGTATGGTCGAACTTGCGCATCACCTCTTCCATGCTGTCGGTGTTCAGCAGGCGCGACTGCGGCGGCACCATCATCTGGCTCACCTTGTAGCGGTGATACAGCTCCTGTCTGAACATCACCTTCCTTATGTCGTCCATATACACCAGTCCCAGCAGCTTGCCGTCATCGTCGGTCACAGGGAATATGTTGCGGTGTGATGCCGCGATGATGCCGATGATACGTCCCAAGTCCATGTCAGGATGCACCTCCTTGAAGTCTGTCTCCACCACATTCTCCATCTTCATCAGCGTCAGTATGGCCTTGTCCTTATGGTGCGTCAGCAGCTCGCCTTTCTTCGCCAGACGCATGGAGTAGATGCTGTGCGGTTCGAACACGATGATGGTGAGGTATGAGCTGATGGAGACAATCAGCAGCGGCAGGAACAGGTCGTAGCCGCCGGTCAGTTCGGCAATGAGGAACACGCCCGTCAGCGGTGCGTGCATCACGCCACTCATTATTCCCGCCATGCCCATCAGAGAGAAGTTCTTCTCCGGCAGGTATGTCGTGAATGAGATGTCATTGCTAAGGTGCGAGAAGATGAAACCGGCGATGCAGCCAAGGAACAGCGAGGGAGCGAACACACCGCCGCATCCGCCGCCGCCGTTGGTGGCAGCCGAGGCAAATACCTTCGTGAGCAGAATCAGTCCCAAATAGAGCAACAGCAGATTGGTATGCCCGTAGAACAGCGAGTTGTTCATCACCGCATCCCAGTCGGCATTGCTGCGTCCGTTCAGCAACAGTCCTATGGTGTCGTATCCCTCACCGTAGAGTGTCGGAAAGAGAAATATCAGCACACTGAGAATCACACCGCCGAGGATGAATTTCTTCAGCGGTGTTCCAAGGCGTGCAAAGAGATTTTCCGTGGCGTTCATGGCACGTGTGAAGTACAGCGACACCAGCCCGCAGAAGATGCCCAACAGTATCACGTACGGGATGCGTTCAAGCTCGAATGCCTCCGTGATGTGGAACTCAAACATTGCCTGCTGTCCTGTGGTCAGGTATGCCACCGTGGCAGCGGTCACGGACGTTATGAGCAACGGCATCAACGAATTCATGGTCAGGTCGAGCATGATTACCTCTATCGTAAAGACCACACCGGCTATGGGAGCCTTGAATATCCCCGCCACGGCACCGGCAGCACCGCATCCGACGAGTAGCATCAGCGTGCCTGACGGCATGCGGAACACACGTCCCAAGTTCGACCCTATGGCCGAGCCGGTCAGAACAATAGGAGCCTCCGCTCCCACCGATCCGCCACAGCCTATGGTTATGGAGCTGGCAATGATGCTTGACCACATATTGTGCCGCTTTATGAGACTGTCACGCCGCGATATGGCATACAGGATCCTCGTTACGCCATGACTGATGTCGTCCTTCACCACATAGCGCACGAACAGGCCTGCCAACAATATGCCTGCCACAGGATATACCAGATACAGGTAGTTGACACCCGACGAGATGAAGTTCTGCGTCAGCAGCGTCTGTATCCATGCTATCAGCAGCTTCAGCACGTATGCCGCCAAGGCACACCCGATGCCCACAACGAAGCTAAGTGCCATCACGAACTGGCGGTCGCTGATGTTCCTGCGCCGCCACATTATGAACCGGTCTATCCGTGTCTTCCTGACTACAGGTTCTTCCATCGTTCTCTCTTACTTCCTTATTATCTCTATCTCGCCGCTTGCACCCAACTTCACGATGCTCGACGGCTTGGCAGCAGTCTTCTCCTTCTGCCGCACAGTCACGACATAGTCCACTGCCTGAAGGATTTCCTCACTTATTTCACTGAAGTTCTTCGGTGAAGGTTCGCCGCTGATATTTGCCGACGTTGACACGATAGCCTTGCGGAACTGACGGCACAGCTGCTGCGAGAATGGTTCGCTCGTGACACGTATGCCCACACTGCCGTCCTCTGCCAACAGGCTCTGCGCCAGGTTTCGGGCACCCTCATATATTATTGTAAGCGGCTTGTCGGACACATCTATCAAGTCCCACGCGACACGCGGCACATCCTTGACGTAGTAGTTCAGCTTCACCGCACTGTCTGTCAGCACCAGCATGGCCTTGCTGTCCTGCCTCCTTTTTATTTCATACACACGGCGCACGGCTTCCTCATTGGTGGCATCACACCCGATGCCCCAAATGGTATCTGTCGGATACAGTATCACACCGCCACGGCTCATCACCTCACACGCACGGCGCACATCTTCCATATAGCTTTTGGGCACCCTCTTCTGCTGCGGGAGAACCTGACGGGGATGTGCAAGATCTTCTTTCCTGCCATCTTGATGCGATGCAGCTTTGCTGCGGATATTCTTCTTGCCGTTATGTTCAATCCTGCTCATTTCCTTTAGCTTTTAGACACATTTTAAGTGTGGATTTATCTTTCTTTCACACACGCACAATGCTTTAACTCACAAAAGTAGTACTTTTGCGACCATTAACAGGACACAGCACTATGAAAAATCCGAGTGACAACATCACATATCACCATACTTTGCCGGTTCAGCTGCGTTGGAACGACGTTGACCGCTTCGGTCATGTCAACAACGAGGTCTACTTTTCGTTCTATGACCTTGGCAAGAGCGATTACTTCCAGACCATCTGTCCGCACGTCAACTGGTCCGAGATTGGCATCGTGGCTGTGCATGTGCAGGCAGATTTTCTCTCGCAGATTCACGGTACAGACCACATAGCCGTACAGACAGCCATCACCGCCATCGGCACCAAGAGCTTCACACTGGCACAGCGCGTCATTGACACTGACACGCAGGAGGTCAAATGTATCGGAACCTCGGTCATGGTCACCTACGACCTCATAGGGCATGTCTCCATCCCACTGCGTGAAGAATGGATAGATGCCATCTGCGCCTACGAGGGACATGACGTGCGCAAGGAAAAGAAGTACGCACCATAAGGTCAGTACTTGAAGCTGCTGCCGCCGATGAACTCACGCATCAGAGACGTTGGCGGAATCTCATTGTCGCGTATGGGCGTGAAGTACTTGATGAACTTCAGCAGACGGTGTGCCTCGGCATATTCCTCACAGTCATTGCGCACCATACTGAGGATTGGCTCGATGTGTGAGCGGAAGACAGCGAACTCATACAGCATGGACGAATTGAACATGACATCAGCATTCTCCTGATAGGGGAATATCCACTTGTCCTCACCGGCACGCACACTCGCCCAGCGCGATATGGTCTGTTGTGCGGAATAGCCACGGAAATTAAAGTCGCGTATGATGCGACGCACCAGACGGTTGTCGGTAGTAGGAATCCAGTTGTGGTCATCAAGCGATATGGTGGTCAGAGCAGAGACATATATCTTGAACTTGTTCTCTTCGGGGATCTGAGGCGTCAGGTCGGGATTAAGTCCGTGATTACCCTCAAGGATGAGCACCATATTGTCCGCTATGCGCAGTTTCTCTCCACGGTATTCGCGGAGACCCGTGTTGAAGTTATAGTAAGGCAGTTCCACCTCCTCGCCTCTTAGCAGCGACTTCATCTGACTGTTGAAGAGGTCAAGGTCAAGGGCGTAAAGCGACTCATAGTCGAGCTGCCCTTGTGCATCGCGCGGCGTATCAGTGCGGTTGACGAAATAGTTGTCCAACGACACCGGATAGGGAATGATGCCGTTTGTCAGCAGCTGCACCGACAGCCGCTTGCTGAAGGTCGTCTTGCCCGACGACGACGGACCTGATATCAGCACAAGCCTAACGGGCTGGCCGCCATCCTTACTGCGTTGCACTATGGTGTCGGCAATCTGCGATATTTTCTTTTCCTGTAGAGCTTCGGTCACATTGATGACCTGCGTGGCAAGCCCGCGCTGACAAATCTCGTTCAAGTCACCGACATTGCCCATGTGGAGAATATAGTCCCACTGTAGGTGCTCCTTGAAGGCCGTGAGCATCTTCTCCTGCTTGACGATTTCGCCCACTTTCTGCGGATTGTCCTTTGTGGGAACACGCAGCAGCAATCCGTCATAGTACTTGACGATGTCAAACACCTTGAGGAAGCCGGTACTGGGAACCAGTGCACCGTAGTAGTTGTCGATTGTGTCGCCAAGCCTGTAATATGTGGTATACAGAGAGCCGGAGGTCTTCAGCAACTTGACCTTGTCGTCCATGCCTGCCTCGCTGAACAGGTGCACAGCCTCTTCAGTGCGACACTCCTCACGCAGGAACGGTATGTCTTCGGCAATTATATCCTGCATGCGTTTGCGTATGGCTTTGGCATCATCCACCGTAACGGCATCGCCGTCTGCCTTTATAAGGCGACAATAGTAGCCATTGGAAACAGGATGTTCAAGCAGCAACTTGCAGCCAGGGAAAAGCTCGCGGACAGCCTTGTAGATGACGAAACAGAGCGACCGCACATAGGTGCGCATGCCCGAAGAAGAGCGCACATCAAGGAACTCTACATCCTTGTTGTTGTAGACCCTAAACGTCAGTCCTTCAGAGACATTGTTGACACGCGCACTGATGACCTGATAGGGAGAATCAAGTCCGAAGCCATTATAAATCTCCAAAAGAGTGCTGCCTATCGGAAATTCCAAATACTTTTTTCTATTTTTGCAGTAAATTTGTAACATATGTTTCATGTACGCACTATTTGTGTCCTTTCTGCCAAAGGTAGTATTTTATCATGAAACTCCCGTTGCTGTTTTATGATATTTAAATATGGACAACACCCTTTTGTACGTATTCAAGATTGTCGGTTCATTGGCATTGCTGATGTTCGGCATGAAATCACTGAGTGAGAGTTTGCAGAAAATGGCCGGTTCGCAGCTACGCCTCATCCTGCAAAAAATG
Organism: bacterium; assembly: GCA_963618035.1. Classification (GTDB taxonomy): domain Bacteria; phylum Bacteroidota; class Bacteroidia; order Bacteroidales; family Bacteroidaceae; genus Bacteroides. The sequence goes on along the minus strand of CAVERK010000045.1, from coordinate 6,420 downwards.
ACAAAGAACCGGATTACGGGAATAGTGACAGGTACACTGATTACATGTGCCGTACAGTCATCATCGGCCACAACGGTGATGACTGTGTCGTTTGTAAACGCCGGATTGCTGACACTGGCACAGGCCATATCGGTAATCATGGGTGCCAATATCGGCACCACACTGACGGCATGGATTATGTCACTGGGATACAGTGTGGACCTGACGATGATGGTATTCCCCGCATTCTCCGTCGGCATCGTACTGATCTACTCCAAGAGCAAACGCTACATTGGTGACATGCTGTTCGGCATCGCATTCCTCTTCTACTCGCTGGTGTTGCTGAGTGACACGGGGCGCGAAATGGACTTGCAGCACAACGCCACGGTGATCGAGTTCTTCTCTTCTTTCGATGTCAATAGCTTTTCGTCGATAATAGCCTTCCTCCTCATTGGCACCATAATCACGTGCATTGTGCAGTCTTCGGCTGCCGTGATGGCAATCACCATCCTGCTCTGCTCGACCGGCGTGCTGCCAATCTATTTGGGTATCGCCTTGGTGATGGGCGAGAACATCGGAACCACGGCGACAGCCAACATCGCAGCGTTAGGAGCCAACGTGCAGGCACGGCGTGCCGCATTGGCCCACTTGGCATTCAACGTATTTGGCGTCATTTGGGTGCTGTGCGTGTTCTATCCGTTTGTCAACATGGTATGCTCGCTCGTGGGTTACGACCCCGCCGGAACGGCATACACGCAGGCACAGAAGGCAACCATATTGCCGGTGGTACTGGCTGCGTTTCACACTTGCTTTAATGTGACGAACACATTCATACTGGTATGGTTTGTGCCCACGATTGAGAAATTTGTGTGCTGGATCCTGCCGGCAAAGGAGAATAGGGACGAAGAAGACTTCCGTTTGTGCTACATACAGAGCGGTCTGCTGAAGACCCCCGAGCTTTCGGTACTGGCTGCCGATAAGGAAATCCAGTCATTCGCCAACCGCATCCAGCGTATGTTCGGTATGGTGCGTGACCTCTTCGAAGAGAAAGATGACGAGAAGTTTGTGAAGCTCTACAGCCGCATCGAGAAGTACGAGAACATCTCAGACAATATGGAGATTGAGATTGCCAACTACTTGGGCAATGTGAGCGATGCGCACCTGAGCGATGTGACAAAAGGCAAGATACGGGCCATGCTGCGCGAGGTCAGCGAGATTGAGAGTATAGGCGACAGCTGCTACAACATCGCCCGCACAATCAACCGCCACAAGCAGAGCAACGAAGAATTCACCGCCGGACAGAAAGAGCATGTGAAGTTCATGATGGGACTTGACGCGAGTGCACTGTCGAGGATGGAGACCGTGATACAGCACCCCGAAGACGGAGTGGCAAGCGTGAACAAGACATACAACATAGAAAACGAAATAAACAATCTGCGCGACCAGCTGAAGAGCCAGAATATTGCAGACCTGAACAACAAGGAATACTCTTACCAGCAGGGCGTTTACTACATGGACATCATCAGCGAATGTGAGCGTTTGGGCGACTATGTGGTGAACGTGGTTGAAGCAAGCACGGATACGGAGAAGAAGATGTGACAATGGAAGACGAAGCATCAAGATTTGCGGACCTGCTGCTGTGCCATGGCATAAAGCCCACGGCCAACCGCATAATAATAGTGGAGGCATTGGCCGGCGCAGACCGCCCTCTCTCCATGACGGAGCTGGAGGACAAAGTAGAGAGCATCGACAAGTCGAACGTATTCCGCAGCCTGAACACATTCAGAGAACACCATCTGGTACATACCATCGAAGACGGCGGTGACAGCGTGCGCTATGAGTTGTGCCTGAGCACCGACGAGGGACATGATGACGACATGCACGTGCACTTCTACTGTGAGCAGTGCCACAAGACGTTCTGCCTTCCGGACACGCCTGTCCCGTCCGTAAATCTGCCTGAAGGATACGTCATGGACTCCGTGAACTATGTCATAAAGGGCATGTGCGCCCATTGCGCAGCAAGGAGATAAGGATTCAGGGACGCGACACCAACGGATATTGTAACACCTTTGTAATGCCGGTGACAAGTGGCAGTATCACAATATACCATACCTTTGTCGATATGCGCAAGATATGCCGCGTGATATTTAACCATAACAATTAACGTGCAATGACAGAACAGGGAACAAGAACAAAAGGGCTTAGCGACAACGAAGTACTTGAGAGCCGCAGGAAGTATGGCGAGAATGTGCTGACTCCACCCAAGCGCAAGCCCATGTGGAAACTGTATATCGAGAAGTTCAGCGATCCGGTGATACGTATTCTGCTTTTTGCAGCACTGCTGTCGCTGGTGGTATCGGTGGTAGAGAACGAATATGCCGAAACCATCGGCATCATTGCCGCAGTATTGCTGGCGACTGGTGTCGGATTCCTGTTTGAATATGATGCCAACCGCAAGTTCGACCTCCTGAATGCCGTGAACGATGACAACAGCGTGCGCGTGATGCGCAACGGTGCTGTGTGCGAAGTGAAGCGGCGCGACGTGGTGGTGGGAGACATCGTGCTGGTAGAGACGGGAGATGAGATACCTGCCGACGGAAGACTCCTGGACTCGCTGTCGATGCAGGTGAATGAATCTTCGCTGACGGGCGAGCCGGCAACGGACAAGACAGCATCGGAAGCGGACTTCGACACGAACGCGACATACAAGTCAAACCGCCTGATGCGCGGTTCAACGGTGCTCGACGGACACGGCACTATGGTGGTCGAAGCTGTCGGTGATGCCACGGAGATTGGTAAGGTGGCACGCCTAAGTTCCGAGGAGACGCACGAGCAGACACCGCTGAACAGACAACTGGAGAAGCTGGCACGCCTGATTGGCTACGTGGGCTTTGCCACTGCCGGCATTGCTTTCGTGCTCTTCTTCGTGAAGGATGTGGTGCTGGCATACGACTTCGGGCAGATGCACACGTTTGCCGACTGGCTTCCTGCCATAAAGACAACACTGCAAATCTTCATGATGGCCGTGACACTGATAGTAGTGGCTGTTCCCGAAGGTCTGCCGATGAGCGTCACGCTGTGTCTTGCGCTGAACATGCGGCGCATGCTTGCCACGAACAATCTGGTGCGGAAGATGCACGCGTGCGAGACCATGGGAGCCATCAACGTGATCTGCACCGACAAGACCGGCACACTGACACAGAACAGGATGCGCGTCAGCAAGCCGCACTTCAGCGGGCTGGATGAAGAGAACAGCGACCTGCAGGCATCGGAAGCAGGGAGGATAGTGGCAGAAGCCATCAGCGTGAACACCACGTCTTTCCTCGGCAAGACCGACGACGGGAAGACAGAGGGAATAGGCAATCCGACGGAGGTGGCACTGCTCCTGTGGCTACAGGACAAAGGCACGGACTATCTCGGCATACGCAACAGCGTGAAGGTTGTGGACCAGCTGCCGTTCTCGACCGAACGCAAGTTCATGGCGACAATTGTGGAGTCGGCAGTAAAAGGCCGAAAGGTGCTATATATAAAAGGAGCGCCGGAGATCATCATCGGCAAATGCCACAAGGTGCAGACAGCCGCCGGCGTGGAGACTGCTCCCGAAGACTTCAGGAAAGACACCGAAACATTCCTGCTGGAGTATCAGAGCAAGGGCATGAGAACATTGGGATTTGCGTATGCAGTCATAGACGATGACAGCATCAAATGCACCGATGCCATTGCGAATGCCGACTTTGTGTTCCAAGGCGTAGTGGCAATCAGCGACCCGATACGTCCCGAAGTGCCTGCCGCTGTGGCACGGTGCTGCAAGGCAGGCATTGAAGTGAAGATTGTGACAGGCGACACTCCCGCCACGGCACGCGAGATTGCACGGCAGATAGGACTGAATGCCGACAACGACAGCGACATAATATCCGGTCCTGACTTTGCCAAGCTCGATGATGCCGAGGCACAGAGACGGGCATTGGAGATCAAGGTGATGAGCCGTGCGCGTCCTGGTGACAAGCAACGCTTGGTGCAGCTTCTGCAAAAGAGCGGAGCGGTCGTTGCCGTGACAGGCGACGGCACCAACGATGCCCCCGCATTGAACTACGCCCAAGTGGGACTGTCGATGGGTTCGGGCACGTCCGTAGCAAAAGAGGCAAGCGACATAACCCTGCTCGACGATTCGTTCGTCAGCATCGGTACGGCCGTGATGTGGGGACGTTCGCTGTACAAGAACATACAGCGGTTCATACTGTTCCAACTGACAATAAACTTCGTGGCACTGCTGGTGGTACTGCTCGGATCTTTCTTCGGCACCGAACTACCGCTTACAGTGACGCAGATGCTGTGGGTGAACCTGATCATGGACACCTTTGCAGCCATGGCACTGGCATCGATTCCGCCCAGCGACAGCGTGATGAACGAGAAGCCCCGCAAATCCACGGACTTCATCATCACACGCAGCATGTGGACAGACATCATTGTCTACGGCACAGGATTTCTCGTGGCACTGCTTGCCTTGCTCCACTACTTCAACCACGAGCCAGGAGGCATGACGGTGCACCGGCTGACGGTGTTCTTCACCGTGTTCGTGATGTTGCAGCTGTGGAACCTGTTCAACGCCAAGACATTCAGCACAAACGAATCGGCATTCAAGGATCTGAACAAATCCTACGGTCTGGAGGCCATAGCCCTTATCATCCTGGTCGGACAGCTGCTGATTGTCCAGTTCGGCGGAGACGTGTTCCGCACAGAGCCGCTCAGCGTGACGGAATGGATCGGTATCATAGTGCTGACATCCACAGTTCTTTGGATTGGAGAGCTGACAAGACTTGTACGAAGGCTTAGAAACAACAGGAATGCTTGACTGCATAAAAGACATAAAGAATGTCGTATTCGACTTCGGCGGCGTGCTCATAGACCTTGACCGCCAGTGCTGTGTCGACAACTTTCGCCGCTTGGGATGGACAGGATTCGAGACCGAGCTTGGCATCAGCCTCAAGCAGGGCTTCCTGCAGAAGTTCGAGCTGGGACTTATCCTACCCTCCGATTTCCGTGACGGCGTTCGCAAAGCCATCGGGACAGAGGTGAGTGATGAGGACATCGATGCCTGCTGGAACAGCTTTCTCGTAGGTGTCCCGCAATCAAAACTCGACATGCTCATAAGGCTGCGCAGCCGCTTCAACGTATATCTGCTCAGCAACACCAACGCCATTCACTGGGAGTGGTCGGTTGAGAACGTCTTCGGACAGGACGGACATAGCGTTGATGACTATTTCGACGGCGTGTTTCTGTCGTTCGCCATACATTCGGCAAAACCGGACACGAGGATATTCCGGCACGTCATTGACAGCACGGGCATCAAGCCCGAGGAAACATTGTTCATTGACGACCTGCAACAGAATTGCGACACGGCGGCGGCAATGAAGTTCAACACCTATAAAGCGGAGGCGCATGAAGATTTGCAACACTTGTTCTGATGTCGATGCACCCGTGACCGCCACAATAGGCTTCTTCGACGGCGTACACCTGGGGCATCAATTCCTCATCAGGCAGATGACGACAGCGGCAGACGAGAGGAAGACCGCCTCAATGGTTGTCACCTTTCCCGTCCATCCGCGCAAAGTGCTCCGCTCGGACTTCCAGCCGCAGCTGCTGACGACCAAGGAGGAGAAGTGCGAACGGCTGGAGCAGACCGGCGTTGACTATTGCCTGATGCTCGACTTCACGCCACAGACAGCTGCGCTCACGGCACAACAGTTCATGGCGATGCTCAAGGAACAGTTCCGTGTCAACGCTCTTGTGATAGGCTACGACCATCGCTTCGGGCATAACCGCAGCGAAGGGTTCGACGACTACTGCCGCTATGGCAGTGAACTGGGCATTGAAGTGCTTCAGGCAGAGCCTTACGCCTTGCCCGACGGACGCAGCGTAAGCTCGTCGATGATACGCAACCTCCTGCTCCATGGCGATGTGCAGGAAGCGAACCGATGTTTAGGATACAGCTACACGCTTGGCGGAACGGTGACGGACGGCTTTCACATCGGGCGCACATTGGGCTTCCCGACGGCCAACATCCGTCTTGACGACAACGACAAGCTGTTGCCCGAAGACGGAGTATATGCCGTGACGGCAGCCATCGGCAAGCAAAAATACGGCGGCATGCTCAACATCGGATGCCGTCCCACAATAGGGAACGGAGCAGAGCGCAGCATTGAGGTACACATCTTCGGACTGCACGCAGACCTGTATGCACAACATCTGCAGGTGTCATTAGTGAAACGGACACGCGACGAGGTGAAGTTCAGCACGCCCGACGAGTTGGCCAAGCAGCTGCGCCGCGATGCCGCGCAGATAAAGGAGCTGCTCGGAACAGGAGGTTAACCTCCTCTTGTTGTCGGGCTACTGTTTGCTGTCTCCCTCTCTCCCAGTACTCCTTTTTGTTTCGGTTAACCG
>CAVERK010000044.1:0-15803 GCA_963618035.1 bacterium | reverse complement strand
GCGTGTTGTCAGTCACTTCCTGTCCGAGAATCTTGAGAGACTTCGGGGCAACGCCAAATACGAGCCAACCGCCAGCACCATTCAGGAATGCACAAGCCGTGTGCATCCCATCCTTCAACTCACCTGTAGTCTTCTTTAACTCCAGATGTACGTTCTCATCGTTGGCTATAAGCCTTTCAAGTTCCTCGATGTTCATAGTCTCCTTTTTATTTCTTCTTCATTTTCTCCCGAAGAAAGGCATCGTACTCCCTTACGATGAGTTCCTTGATGTCAATCTTCAGCAGGTCGGTGATTTTCAGCACAGTGGCCAAATCGGGTTGCGAAGAGTTCGTACACCATTTCGACACGGTGGAAGGGTTCACACCCAACTCATCCGCCAGCCACTTGCTGGTCTTCTTCTTTTCGACCAGTATCAACTTCAAACGATTTATGTCTTCTGCTATAAGAAATCTCTTTGCAAAGATAATGAATTTGTTTCATTTACGACAGAATACTGCGCGATTGTCAATGTTGTCTGAATTCACACGTTCAAGCTCTCTTCAAACTCTTTTCGTAGTTTTGCACCCGATTCTTGACTCTGCCGCGATTTTGCGGCAACTCAAAAACAGACAACAATGGAAGCAAAGAACTCAGTCATCATCCTGTCCGGCGGCATGGACAGTGTTACGTTGCTGCACGACCGTAAGGAACAGATTGCGCTCGCCGTCACATTCGACTACGGCAGCAACCACAACAAGCGGGAGGCGGAATGTGCAGCCCTTCACTGCCGTCAGCTCGGCATTGAACATATCATCATACCCCTGACATTCATCAAGGACTACTTCAAGTCATCTCTGCTGGAGGGCGCGGATGCCGTTCCCGAAGGCCATTATCAGGACGAGAACATGAAATCCACGGTCGTGCCGTTCCGTAACGGCATCATGCTCAGCATCGCCTGCGGCCTTGCGGAGAGCAGAGGACTTGCGAAGGTGCTCATCGCCAATCATGCGGGAGACCACGCAATATATCCCGATTGCCGTGCGTCGTTCATATCGGCGATGTCTGAGGCAATGGCATACGGCACGTACATAAACGTAACGATAGAAGCCCCGTATACAGACATGAGCAAGACCGACATTGCGAAGATCGGAAAGCGACTCGGCATCGACTACTCCAAGACATATTCCTGCTACAAAGGCGGCGAGAAGCACTGCGGCAAGTGCGGCACTTGCGTGGAGCGCAAGGAAGCACTCAGGGATGCAGGCATTGACGACCCGACCGAGTATGAGGATTAAACAAAGTTTATTGTCAAACAAAAAGCATAAAGGCCATGTACTACGCGTCAAAGAGAATGGAGATAGCGGGCAGTCACAAGCTGAAACTGTCATACGAGAGCAAGTGCGAAAACCTGCACGGCCACAATTGGATAATAACCGTCTTCGTGAAAGCCAAGGAACTTAACGACGATGGAATGATTTGCGACTTCAAGCATATCAAGGACAAGATACACGGGAAGCTCGACCATAAGAATCTGAATGACATCCTGCCGTTCAACCCCACAGCCGAGAACATAGCCAGGTGGGTAGCAGAGCAGATTCCCCAATGCTACAAGGTCTCGGTCATGGAGAGCGAGAACAATGTCGCCGTCTACGTTTCGGATGAAGCGCAGGGAGATGAGGCGCTATGAGGATAAACGAAATCTTCTACTCCATTCAGGGCGAGGGCACACATTCAGGCGAAGCTGCAATCTTCGTCCGGTTCTCAGGATGCAATCTGAAGTGTCCGTTCTGCGATACCGAGCATCAGTCCTATCAGGACCTCGCGGAAGAGGAGATAGTGCGCCAAGTCGCAGAATATCCTGCAAGGCTGGTGGTCATAACAGGGGGAGAGCCGACGCTGCAACTCACAGAAAGCCTCGTGGATAAGCTGCATAAAGCAGGAAAGACCGTAGCCATCGAGACTAACGGCACTCACCCCATTCCCAAAGGCGTGGATTGGGTAACAGTCTCTCCAAAAGAACCTTTTGTCGGGAGCATCGGGAAGCCAATTGTCAAGACCGCCGATGAGGTGAAGATTGTCCTCGATGGTATCCACACTTATGAAGACCCGACATTTGGCATCACGGCAGCCCATTACTGCGTGCAGCCTTGCGACACCGGTGATGCACAGCGCAACAGGGAAATCATGGACCTCTGCATCGACTTCGTAAAGGACAATCCGGCATGGAGGTTGTCACTCCAGACGCAGAAGATATTGAATGTGCGCTGAATGGGTTAAAGGATAGAGTCAAGACACTGGGAGGCATCGTCGATGCTGTATCCCCGTTGGAGCGCAAACCGCAACAGCTTCTGCCGCAAGGTGTAGCTGTCGGCAGCCTTGACCGTGCGACGCTTGGCGGCAAGCAGGCGTGACAGGATTTCCAGATATTCGTCACGGTCTATGACCTCGCCCATCAGCGGAGCATAGACGGAAGAGGGGATGCGCTTCAGACTCAGTGCCTGTGCAATCTTATGCCATCCCCACTTGTCATACAGATATTTGTCGTGTATGTAGAAACGGCTGTAGCGTGCGTCGTCGATGAAGCCGTCACTCTCCAAAGCCGAAAGGATGTCATCTGCCTCACCTGCCTCGGCACCCCAGACAGCCAGCTTGGCTGCCACTTCAGAGCGGCAATGTTCCTGTCTTGAGCAGTACGCCTCGGCCTTGTCCCGCAATTCAGCCTTCGTCAGTCGTTCGTTCGTCTTCATCTTGCAGCTGAAACAAAACGGTCATTGCCCGACATATCCTTGCGGACTTCCACATCAGTATATCCCGCACTGCCCAGCAAGTCTGCCACCTCGTGTCCGTAGGCGCGGTTAATCTCCAAGTAAAGCCTCCCGCCATGTCTCAGCATGACACTGCCGACCTGTGCTATCTTGCGGTAGAACAACAGCGGGTCATCATCGGGCACGAATAGAGCCGTAGCAGGCTCCCAGTCCAAGACATTACGATCCATGTCTTTCTTCTCACGCTCTGCGACATACGGAGGATTGCTGACGAGCAAGTCCAGCGAGTTGCAGCTGTCCGCAGGGTCAAAAGACAAGATGTCTTGTTCCTCAAAAGACACATCGGCATTCAGGCGCGCTGCATTGGTCTCTGCAATGCGCAAGGCAGCAGCAGAAATATCGAAGGCACGGACAGATGCGGCAGGGATGCCGAGCTTGAGACTTATGGCAATACATCCACTGCCGGTGCCGACATCAAGCACCGACGGAGACGGGATGCTGTTCTCCCTGACAATCAGCTCCACCATTTCCTCTGTCTCAGGACGCGGGATGAGGACCTCGGGCGATACGCAGAACTCCCTTCCGCAGAACAGGGTCTTGCCCTGTATATACTGTATGGGTTCATGGGAACACAGCCTGCGCAGCACGTCATCGACATTTTCTTTCTGCACGACCGATAAATCCATATCTTTGCCGAGATAATAGTCGGTCTGCGACTGTCCGAGCATCTCACAACAGATGATGCGCGACAGCCATGCCGCCTCGGTGCCGGAGCAGAAAGGATGCAGCGTATTGCGAATATATGCGTCGAGCTTGTTCATCGGGTGCCAAAATTACAAATATAATTCCAAAAGCATCATCGGAGAGAGACCATGACACAAGACGAGATATACATGACGCGGTGCATCGAGCTGGCACAGAACGGCATCTATGGCGCACGCCCTAACCCCATGGTGGGTGCAGTGATTGTGCATGACGGCCGCATAATAGGCGAAGGCTATCACTGCCACTACGGACAGGGGCATGCCGAGGTCAATGCCATAGCATCGGTGAAAGACCAGAGCCTGTTGCAGGACTCCACCATATATGTCAGCTTGGAGCCTTGCTCGCACTACGGCAAGACACCGCCATGTGCCGACCTGATAATAGAGAAACGGATACCGCGCATCGTCGTGGGTTGTCTGGACCCGTTCAGCAAGGTTGAGGGACGGGGCATAAAGAAGCTGCGCGATGCAGGGCGTGACGTGACGGTCGGCGTATTGGAAGACGAATGTCGGCGGTTGAACAAGCGTTTCTTCACCTTCAACGTGCAGCACAGACCATACATCATACTGAAATGGGCAGAGTCTGCCGACGGGTTCATGGGGCATCCGCATCCTTTCGGACAGCCTCTGATGATGTCGTCGGCACTGACACAGATGGTCAGCCACAAGAACCGTGCTGAGAATATGGCGATATTGACAGGGACGAACACCGCTGCCGAAGACAATCCGAGCCTGAACGTGCGCAGCTGGGCAGGGCCGCATCCTCTCAGGATTGTGCTTGACCGCACGCTGCGACTGCCTGACACGCTACATCTGTTTGACGGCACACTGCCCACATGGGTGTTCACCGAGCAAGAACACGAAGACCTGCCTAACGTGAGATACATCACCACGGACTTCGGCGACGGACTGCTGCAACAAATCATGGACACCCTATACAGGAACAATATCCAATCTGTGCTTGTCGAAGGCGGCTCGCAGACACACCGCAGCCTGATTGACGCACAGCTATGGGACGAGGCATGGATAGAACACTGCCCTGTCTTCGTGGGTAGCGGGGTGAAAGCTCCTGACTTGAGTGGTAAGGGTAAATATTCAAAAAGTAAGTTTATTATGGGCAGAAAATACCATATTATCTATAATTTTGTATAAAACTTGCCGCAGAACCCGATGCACATGGATTTTGTTCTTATTTTTGCGGATTGTAATCGCACAAGCAGTTTTTAGATGAGAAGCAAACTATTCAGCATTATAATATGTCTGCTGGCAATGTCTGTCGGCTTCGGGTCGTGCATCAAGGACGACAACACGACATCGGAGTTCAGCGTGAGCACCATTGTCACGGCTTTCGGACTTGACACCGTGTACGGCAAGCACTACAAGTTCAGCATAGACCAGCTGAACCATGTGATCTTCAATGCCGACTCTATGCCGGTAGGATCGGACAGCATACTCGAAAGGATTCTGATTGACACCTTCACGGCATCGGGCTACATCACGTCGGGCATCAACGACACCGTAGTGCTGATATCAGACTCCATGAATCTGACGAGAGCCATCAACAACGATGTCGGCATGCAGTTCAACATTCACTCGGGCGACCTGTCGAGCGTGCAGGAATATACGCTGAAGATAAACGTTCACATGCAGGAGCCTGACTCCATGAGCTGGAAGCAAATCAGCGACATGCCGGAGGCCTTCCTCACGTCGCGCATGAGCAGTAGGCAGAAGGTGGTGACACTGAACGACTCGATATTGGTGTTCGACACATCCGACGCCACGAGTATAAAGGCATATATCGCCGACGGGGCTGACCCCGCAGCATACCAATGGAGCGCAGTCGCCGTGAGCGGATTGCCCGAAGACACGGACATCAGGTCACTGACAGCCAGCCAAGGCACACTGTATGCCATCAGTGGGAGCGGCGATGTGTACACGTCTGCCGACGGAGCAGTATGGACACGCTCGGAGTCCCTTAGCGGCAACGTGACATCACTGCTTGGAAGCCTGAGCACACGTCTTGCCGCCATCCGTTCGGTCGAGGGGACACAGCTCTTCTGCACAGCGGAGTCTCCCACAGGACAGTGGACAGACGGAGAGAAGGTGCCGACGGGGTTTCCCACATACAACTACAGCCACACATATCAGATTTCAGGCACAGGCTCCGAACGCATAGTGCTGACGGGGATGCCTGCACAGGACAGCAAGACAGTGCCGTGGATGAGCATGGACGGAAGAGGCTGGGCGGAGATGTCCACCACCTCGTCATACAGCTGTCCCGAATTGCAGAACCCTTCCATCGCATACTATGACGACAAGTACTACATCATCGGCGGCGAGTTGGATACGGTCTATGCCTCAATAGGCGGATTGGTATGGGAGGGGACAACGGTCAAGTTCACCCTGCCCAAAGACATTGCGGGAGCAGGAAGCGACTACACCATGACCGTGGACGACAATAAATTCGTCTGGATAGCCATCAGCGGCACCGGCGACAACAGGAACCAATTGTGGCGCGGACGGCTGAACAAGTTCGGCTTCAAGAGGCAGTAGTCGGATACGCACTATATATAATAAGGTGTAAGGGACGGGCGATGCAAGACATCAGGATAGACATGGACAGAATACCGCAGCATGTTGCCATCATAATGGACGGCAACGGACGCTGGGCCAAGATGCACGGACGCGAACGTTCGTATGGACACCAGGCGGGAGCCGGAACTGTCCATCTGATAGCCGAAGAAGCCGCGAAAATGGGAGTGAAGTTCCTGACGCTATATACCTTCTCAACCGAAAACTGGAACCGTCCACAGGAAGAGGTGACGGCACTCATGGGACTACTGTTCAGCGAGATAGAAGAGAGCACGTTCATGGCAAACAACATTGCATTCCGTGTCATAGGCAACACGGAGCACTTGCCGGAATATGTGCAGACGAAGTTGGATGCCTGCGTCGAGCATACAGCACGCAACACAGGCATGACTTTGGTGCTGGCACTCAGCTACTCGTCGAGGTGGGAGATAACGAAAGCGGTGAAAGAGATTGCACGCGAGGCAAGAGACAGAGAGATAGACCTCGACAGCATCGACGAGAAGATGGTGTCTGCCCACCTTGCCACGGACTTCATGCCCGACCCTGACCTGCTGATACGCACAGGCGGTGAGTTGCGGCTCAGCAACTACCTGCTGTGGCAGTGCGCATATTCCGAACTTTATTTCTGCGACACATACTGGCCCGACTTCGACGGACAGGAGTTCCGCAGAGCCATTGCTGCCTATCAGAGCAGGGAGCGACGCTTCGGACGCACGAGCGAACAGGTGGAAGAAGACGGCACGACAACGACAGAAACAATATAAAGAACACATAACAGAATGCACAATCGTATATTCTTCATATTATTGACGGCACTGATGCTGTTGGGAGGCATGGGGAAGGCAGCGGCACAGGATGTTGCTACCGACACCATCGGCAGCGGCACGCCGGTGATCCTCTACTCCGGCGAACCCAAGAAGTATGAGATAGCCGACATCAGAATTGAAGGAGCAGAGAACTATCAGGACAATGTCATCCTCAGCATATCGGGACTTGACAAGGGACAGACCATCACCGTCCCTGGCAGCGACATCACCGATGCTGCCAAACGCTACTGGCGGCACGGACTGTTCTCCGACGTGAGCATCTCTGCCGACAAGATTGTGGACAACAAGATATTCCTCACCATAAAGCTGTCCATGCGTCCGCGCGTGAGCGACATTGTCTATACCGGCGTGAAGAAGTCAGAGCGCGAGGACCTGGAGGCAAAGATAGGCATGATCAAGGGCAGTCAGATCACGCCGAACGCCATCGACCGTGCCGAGACAATCATCAAACGCTACTTCGACGACAAGGGCTTCAAGAACGCGGAGATCAACATCGTGCAGCGCGACAATCCTGACGCGACAAACGAGGTGTTCGTGAATGTGGACGTGGACAAGAAGGAGAAAGTCAAGGTGCACCAGATCACCATCATCGGCAACGAGGCATTGAGCGAGAAGAAGCTGAAGCGCGTGATGAAGAAGACCAACGAGAAGGGCAAGCTGGCAAATATCTTCAGGTCCAAGAAGTTCATCGACGAGAAGTATCAGGAAGACAAGCAGCTCATCATCGACAAGTATAATGAGCTGGGCTACCGCGATGCCACCATCGTGGAGGACAGCGTCAGCAACTACGACGACGAGACCGTGGATGTGTTCATGCGCATCGAAGAGGGTCAGAAATACTATCTGCGCGACATCACATGGGTGGGCAACACCGTCTACAGCACCGACCAGCTGAACTATCTGCTGCGCATGCAGAAGGGCGATGTCTATAACCAGAAGCTGCTGGAAGAGCGCACGCTGAGCGATGACGAGTCGATAGGCAACATGTACTACAACAACGGCTACCTGTTCTACAGCCTTGACCCCGTGGAGGTGAATGTGGAGGGAGACTCCATAGACCTTGAGATGCGCATCTACGAAGGCCAGCAGGCTTCGTACAACAAGATATCCATCAACGGCAATGACCGCCTGTACGACAATGTGGTGCGCCGCGAGCTCCGCACCAAGCCTGGAGCCCTGTTCAGCCGTGAGGAGATAATGCGTTCCATGCGCGAGCTGCAGCAGATGGGACACTTCGACCCCGAGAACATCACGCCCGACATTCAGCCGCGTCCTGAAGACGGAACCGTGGATGTCGCATATAACCTTGTCTCGAAGCCTAACGACCAGATTGAGCTGTCGGCAGGCTGGGGACAGACGGGCGTGATAGGCAAGATGAGCCTCAAGTTCACCAACTTCTCGCTGAAGAACCTGCTGCATCCTGGCAAGAACCACCGTGGCATCATGCCGCAGGGCGACGGACAGACACTGACACTTAGCGGACAGACCAACGGCAGCTTCTACCAGTCATACAGCATCTCATTCCTCGACCCGTGGTTCGGCGGCAAGCGTCCGAACTCGTTTCAGGTGGGAGCATACTACTACGTGCAGACCGACATCAGCGACCGCTACTACAACTCCGCCATCTATCAGAACTACTACACCAGCATGTATAGCGGAATGTACGGCTACGGCTCGTACAACTACGGCAACTACCTGAACTACGAGAACTACTACGACCCCGACAAGTACATGAAGATGTTCGGTCTCTCGGTATCGTTCGGCAAGCGTCTGAGCTGGCCTGACGACTACTTCCAGTTCTCTGCCGAGCTGTCGTACAACCGGTATATGCTGAGCAACTGGAGCTACTTCCCCGTCACCGACGGCAGCTGCAACGAGATTGCCCTCGGGCTGAACCTCGCACGTTCGTCCGTAGACAACCCCATCTACCCGCGTCAGGGTTCGGAGTTCGTTGCCTCGCTACAGATTACGCCGCCGTTCTCGATGATAGACGGCAAGGACTACAGCAAGTACAACCAGAGCAGCCAGGAAGACTACAACAGCATGTTCCGCTGGATTGAATACCACAAGTGGAAGTTCAAGTCGAAAGTCTACATCCCGCTGGCAGACCCGTATGCGGTGAAGCGCACGCCTGTCGTCATGGCACGTGCTGAGTTCGGTCTGTTGGGACACTACAACAAGTACAAGAAGTCTCCGTTCCAGACATTCGATGTCGGCGGCGACGGCATGACGGGCTACACGACATACGCCACCGAGAGCATCGCACTGCGTGGCTATGAGAACAGCTCACTGACACCGACACGTGCCACGGCAGGCTATGCCTACACACGCTTCGGCCTGGAACTGAGATACCCGCTGATGCTTGAGACGAGCAGCACCATCTTCGCCCTTGCATTCATCGAGGGCGGTAACGCATGGTCTGATGTCAGCGACTTCAATCCGTTTGAGATGAAGCGTTCGGCAGGTGTGGGCGTGCGCATCTATCTGCCTATGATTGGTCTGATGGGTATCGACTGGGGCTACGGATTCGACAAGGTATACGGCTCGTCGCAGTACGGCGGCAGCAACTTCCACTTTGTATTGGGACAGGAATTTTAAACACACATAGGTCATGAAGAAGTTTTTCTTAATCGCATGCGCCATGACGCTGACCGCGCTCAGCGCATCGGCACAGAAGTTCGCACTGATCGACATGGAGTACATCCTGAAGAATGTGCCCGAGTATGTCACTGCCTCCAGCGAGCTTGAGAGCCTGTCGAAGCAATGGCAGGAAGAGGTGGAGAAGGTCTCAAGCGAGGCCAAGGCCTTGTATGAAAGCTATCAGAAAGCCTCATCGCTGACCGACGCGCAGCGCACGGCACGCGAGAATGAGATTGTCGACAAGGAGAAGTCGGCATCAGACCTGCGCCGCAAGTACTTCGGCACCGACGGCGAGCTGGGCAAGAAGCAGGAAGAGCTGGTGCAGCCCATCATGGATGAGGTCTATGAGGTGGTGAAGTCGATAGCACAGAGCCGTGGCTATGCCGTGGTTCTTGACCGTGCGTCGGCATCAAGCGTAATCTTCGCATCGCCTGATATCGACATCAGCGACGAAGTATTGGAGCGGATGAACAACTAATTGACAAATAATTCTTACTTTTGCGCCTACGGTCGCACGGACAGGCCGCAAGGAGACAGAAAACAAACAATAAAAAATAAGAGAACAATGCTAAAGAAAATCGCAATCGCCATAGTCCTGTTTGCACTCCCCCTGGGAGCTATGGCACAAGCCAAATTCGGCCACATGAACTCTGCACAGATCATCACGGCAATGGACGAGTACAAGAAGCTCGCGTCGGACATCGAGACCATGCAGAAGAACTACGAGGACGAGATCAACCGTACTCAGGAGGAATTCAACAAGAAGTATCAGGAGCTTGTCGCACAGCAGGACTCTCTGCCGCGCAACATCCTGGAGCGTCGCCAGAAGGAAGTGCAGGACATGTATGAGCGTCAGCAGGAGTTCCAGCAGCAGGCATCGCAGTCTTTGCAGAAGGCTCAGCAGGACGGACTGACACCAATCATGGAGAAGGTCAACAAGGCTGTGCAGGAGATAGGACAGCAGGGCGGCTATGTCTACATCTTCGACATTGCCAACGGCGGATCTGTCATCCCGTTCATCGGCTCGCAGAGCACCGACATCACCCAGCAGGTGAAGGACAAGGTCGGAGCCAAGTAAGGAAGACACAGGAACACCGTACACCTTATTATATATGGGAGGTGCAGACCCGCAGGTCTGCACCTCCTTTTTGTTTGGCGGTGGCAGCTTTATTTTTCTTACCTTTGCCGGTACATAAAGCACTATCCATACGACCATGAGCAAGCTCCCCACACAATCGGGACCTATCGGCATCTTCGATTCAGGCTACGGCGGACTGACCATCCTGAGCAAGATCCGCGACGTATTGCCGCAGTATGACTATCTGTACATCGGCGACAATGCGCGCGCTCCCTATGGCCCGCGGTCGTTCGATGTCGTCTATGAGTTCACGCTCCAGGCGGTGACACGCCTGTTTGAAGAAGGCTGCCACTTGGTGATACTGGCGTGCAACACAGCTTCGGCAAAGGCTCTGCGCACCATACAGATGAACGACCTGCGACGCCTGGACCCTGCACGCCGCGTGTTGGGAGTGATCCGCCCCACGATAGAGAGCATCGGAAGCATTACGCGCAACAACCATGTGGGTCTGCTGGCAACGACAGGCACTGTGACCTCGCAGTCATACCCCATGGAGCTGCACAAGTCATTCCCGCAGATACAGCTCAGCAGCGTGGCATGTCCCATGTGGGTGTCGCTGGTCGAGAACAACGAGACCGACAACCCTGGTGCCGACTACTTCGTGCAGAAGTACATCAGCCGCCTCATGGACAAAGACCCGCTGATAGATACGGTCATACTGGGCTGCACGCACTTCCCCCTGTTGCTCAGCTCCATCAGGCGACATCTGCCCGACGGCGTTGTCGCAGTGACGCAGGGAGAACTCGTGGCAGACAGTCTCCGCGACTATCTGCACCGCCATCCGGAGATCGATGCCAAGTGCACGAAAGGCGGACGCTGTGCCTACTGCACCACCGAGTCCGAAGACAAGTTCTCCGACTCGGCATCGATATTCCTCAACCGCAAGGTCGACGTGAGGCATATCGACTTTTAGAAGAAGACATACACACATATATATAATGGAGAGAAAGAAATGAGATACTTCAGCAATGTCAGCGATCTGGGACCGCTGCAACCGGCACTGGCAGAAGCCATCGGCATAAAGAACGACAGGTTCAAGTACGTGGACATGGGACGCAACAAGACGCTTCTCATGGTGTTCTTCAACTCAAGCCTGCGCACGCGCCTCAGCACACAGAAGGCTGCCTACAACCTTGGCATGAACGTCATCGTGCTCGACGTGAACCAGGGGGCATGGAAGCTCGAGACAGAGCGCGGCGTGGTGATGGACGGAGACAAGTCCGAGCACCTGCTTGAGGCTATCCCCGTCATGGGCTGCTACTGCGACATCATCGGCGTGCGCTCGTTCGCCGGACTCAAAGACCGCGACTACGACTACGCAGAGACCATCTTCAACCAGTTTGTCAAGTACAGCGGCCGCCCTGTCTTCGCCATGGAGACGGCAACGGTGCATCCTCTCCAGGCCTTTGCCGACCTCATCACCATAGAAGAGCACAGGAAGAAGGATCGTCCCAAGGTCGTAATGACCTGGGCACCGCATCCCCGCGCCCTGCCGCAGGCTGTGCCGAACTCGTTCGCACAGTGGATGAACGCAGCCGACGTGGACTTCGTGGTGACGCATCCCAAGGGTTACGAGCTTGACCCCAAGTTCGTCGGCAGTGCCAAGGTGGAGTATGACCAGATGAAAGCCCTCGAAGGGGCCGACTTTGTCTATGCGAAGAACTGGAGCTGCCCTGGAGTCACCAGTCCCGAAGACTACGGCAAGATACTGAGCAAAGACATGAGCTGGACCGTGGACAGCGCACACATGGCTGTGACAGACAACGCCCACTTCATGCACTGCCTGCCCGTGCGCCGCAACATGATTGTCACCGACGAGGTCATAGAAGCTCCCGAGTCGCTTGTCATCCCCGAGGCTGCCAACCGCGAGATCTCCGCAACCGTGGTGCTGAAGCGCATGATTGAAGACTTGAAATAGGCGGATTGGCAGACGGAAACCACTGGATTTGCGGGTAAAAACCGCAGGTTCAGGAGGCAGAAACCACTGGATTGCAGATGGGAAAGCTCAGGATTATATGTGCCGTCGCCGTGCTCGGCATACAGGCAATGCTCTGTGTGCAGGCACAGACATTAGAGTGGCAGCTCAACGCCAACGGGTTCTTCGACAACTCCGAGGGCGATGATGCCTACCGCACCACCATGACCCACAGTGGCCTGCGCCTGTCTCCCGAGGTCGGCATCAGCCTCGACAGCTCGCGCCACGCACTGATGGCGGGCTACAGCGGACTGGCAGAATGGGGACACAAGCGCGGCTTCACCGACGGAGACCTCATAGCATACTATCGCTACAGCCATGCCGGCTTCCGCTTCCTGCTCGGCAGCTTCAGCCGCGACCGCCTGATAGGCGATTATCCCACAGCCATGGTCAGCGACACCGTGCGCTATTACCGCCCCATGATACAGGGCTTCGCCTTCCAGTACCAGGGCGACGGCGGACACATCGAGGCGTTTCTCGACTGGACAAGCTCGCGCAGCGACACCCAGCGCGAGCAGTTCATGGCAGGCTTCAGCCTGCGCAGGGACAGGGGGAGGCTCTCGATCGGGACGGAAGGCTACTACTATCACTACGCCCTGACGTGGGAAGCCGACGAGAGCCAGCACATCCACGACTACTTCGTGGCCCGTCCCTACATCGGCTACAGCCTCCTGCCTCCACAGCAAGGACGGCTCGACATCCGTCTCGGAGCACTGCTAAGCCTCGACCGCGAGCGCGGCGACTCATGGAACGTGCCTTTAGGCTTCATGGCAGAGGCCGATGCCGAGTGGCACAACATCGTGGCACGACAGACAGTCTATGCCGGAGGCAACCAGCAGCACTACGGTTCCGCCCACTTCGGACAGTACTACTGGGGCGACACCTACTACCAGTCGCACTTCTATAGCTGCACCGACGTGAAGTACCGCTTCATCCGCAGCAGTCACGTCGAAGCCCTTGCGGGAGCCGTATTCAATGTCACAGGCAAAGGGCTGAACTGGCACCAGATGCTAACTCTCAGGTTCAGCATCGGCGGAAGCAACCGCCTATAATGCCCATTTTTATTTTCCTTCAAAACGTTTAGGACAATATCGGCATTTATCCTAACTGTAATCTTGCAAGGATGAGTAAAAGCATCTATCTTCGCAGTTAGATATTTCGCTTTATATTAAACTATGAGTATAACATACGGTACAAAAATAAACCACTTACTTGCCAATACCACGCCAACAGGTCTTTTGTTTGCCGATTGGTTGAAGAGGGAAGGCTATTCGGGTCAGCTGCAAAAGAAATACAGGGACTCTGGATGGCTGACTGCGATGTGCAAAGGTGTGATGTATCGCACTGGAGGACATTTGAATGCCTTTGATGCCATAGCATCATTTAACAAACAGATGGGAGGTTGTCTTAGAGTGGCAGCCATGTCGGCATTGGAATATGCAGGGTTCAATCATTATGTGCCGATGGGGAAACCTGTGCTGATGATAGCTGCTCCAACTTGCAAGACGCCATTATGGATGCAGAGTGATGTGTATGACGTTACTTTTCGGGTGTTCCACACAAATGCGTTCTCCTATATAGAAACGATGGAAAGGAATTCGGATAGTGGCACATTATACGTTTCTTCTCCCGAACAAGCCTTCCTGGAGTGTCTAATCTTAGCTCCCAAGTCATACAGTTACATGGATTTGTACTATGTCATGGAACAACTGGCAACCCTACGTTCTGATGTCGTACAGCACTTGTTGGAAACTTTGGACAACAACAGAGTAAAGAGAATGTTCTTGTATATGGCAGAAAAGGCAGGCCATTATTGGTTTGACGAACTGCATCCCGAAAGGATTGATGTAGGGACTGGGAAAATCCAAGTGACCGCCGATGGAACATTTAACCGTAAATACAATATGACTATTCCAAAAGAATTAGAAGAATATGAGGGATAGGTACAAGAAGCAGGTCGCACTATTGATAAGGATTATGCCGTCTGTTTATCGTATCAAGGAATTTGCCGTACATGGCGGAACAGCCATAAATCTGTTCCATAAGAATTTGCCACGGTATTCGGTAGATATTGACCTTACCTACATTCCTGTTCAAGACAGAGCGACAAGTCTGCGTATTATCAATGAAAGACTGCTTGAAGTCAAGAGAAATCTGGAAAAGACAATACCAGGCATTGTAGTTGTTCCCAAACCGAATGTGTGGAAACTTCTGTGTACATTGGGAGACGCAACTGTCAAGATAGAAGTGAATGGCACAAAACGCGGTATCATTGGTGATACTGCAGATATGCCATTGTGTAACAAAGCCAAGGAAGAATTCAATATGGGCTGTAAGGCTCGGACTGTTTCTTTCAGTCAATTATACGGCGGAAAAATCACGGCAGCTTTGAGCAGACAACATCCTCGTGACTTGTTTGACTGCAAGTATATGGATATTAGCTCTTTTGACGATGTAAAAGATGGCTTTATGCTTTGTCTCTTAGGAAGCGACAAGCCTATAATCGAGTCATTGCAACCCAACGAGATTGACCAAACGGATGCCTTGGAAAAACAGTTTGAGGGTATGTCTGACATTGCCTTTAGTTACGAAGACTATAAGCAGTCAAGATTACTGTTAGTCAAAATGGTTCAAGAATGTCTGACAATGGAAGACAGGAAGTTTCTGCTTTCTTTTGAGAAAGGCTCTCCTGAATGGGAGCTATGCTGTGCCGGTGATTTGTCCAATTACCCTTCAGTCCAATGGAAATTGCTCAATATCAGAAATCTGCAGAAGCACAACATTCAAAAATATGAGCAGGGAATTAGAAAGTTGAATGGTTTTTTATTTCGGCAATCATATCATTGACTTCCTTGTTTACTTTCAAGAAGAATCCATCCTGTCGGCATATCAGCAATCTTGGAGCCGGACACAACGCATAAGATAGCGAAGAAGTCGCTGACTTTCGCACGTTCTAATCATATATATATATCCGTAGGGGTTAAGGATATAATTGCCATAAGCTCTGGTATGACTGACCCGAAGAAGTCTATTAGCCTCTCCTTAAAAGTTGGCTAACTTCTCGGGCTGTACCATATAGTTGGTACTGCAGTACCATATAGCCGGTACTGGCGTACCAGTTAA
>CAVERK010000043.1:0-15937 GCA_963618035.1 bacterium | reverse complement strand
GCCCAAACGGGGAATTAGTGAACGGAAGTGTGGAAAAGTGAACGGTTAGTAAACGAAAACATGGGTTTAGTGAACATTTAGTGAACAGTTAGTAAACGGAAGTGAATATGCTTGCACGGAACATCTCCATAATATATATGTATGGTCACCATTCGGAATGTTTTTCTTATTTTTGCGGCTGTGTTTAACAGCAAAGACAAAAACGGATATATAGAGATATGGAATTAGCAAGCAAGTACAATCCCGCCGATGTGGAGGGCAAATGGTATCAATACTGGTTGGAACACAAACTCTTCAGCTCGAAGCCCGACGGCCGCGAGCCGTACACGATTGTGATTCCGCCGCCAAACGTCACCGGCGTGCTGCACATGGGGCACATGCTGAACAACACCATTCAGGACATCCTGGTGCGCCGCGCACGCATGGAGGGGAAGAACGCCTGCTGGGTGCCAGGCACCGACCATGCGTCGATAGCCACGGAGGCCAAGGTCGTGAACCGGCTGGCACAGCAGGGCATAAAGAAGAGCGACCTGACGCGTGAGGAGTTCCTGAAGCACGCATGGGAGTGGACAGACGAGCACGGGGGCATAATCCTGAAGCAGCTGCGCCGCCTCGGGGCTTCGTGCGACTGGGACCGCACGGCTTTCACCATGGACGACGTGCGCAGCCGCAGTGTCATCAAGGTGTTTGTCGACCTATATAATAAAGGACTGATCTATCGCGGCGTGCGCATGGTGAACTGGGACCCGAAGGCACTGACGGCTCTGAGCGACGAGGAGGTAATATATAAGGAGGAGCACAGCAAGCTGTACTACCTGAGATACTACGTCGCCGACGACGACCTGTCGGGCGAGACAGGCGAAGAGGGCGAGGTGGTGCACCGCGACAGCCAGGGCCGCCGCTATGCCGTCGTTGCCACGACGCGCCCCGAGACGATAATGGGCGACACGGCAATGTGCATCAACCCCCAAGACCCGAAGAACCACTGGCTGCGCGGCAAGAAGGTCGTCGTGCCGCTGGTGAACCGCGTCATTCCCGTCATCGAAGACGACTACGTGGACATTGAGTTCGGAACGGGCTGCCTGAAGGTGACACCGGCACACGACGTGAACGACTACATGCTGGGCGAGAAGCACAACCTGCCGTCGATAGACATCTTCAACGACAACGGCACCATCAGCGAGGCTGCCGGACTGTATGTCGGCATGGACCGCTTCGACGTGCGCCGTCAGATTGAGGCCGACCTCGAGAACGGCGGACTGATGGAGAAGGTCGAGGCGTATGTCAACAAGGTGGGCTTCAGCGAGCGCACGGATGTGCCCATCGAGCCTAAGCTGTCGATGCAGTGGTTCCTGAAGATGCGGCATTTTGCCGACATGGCCCTGCCGCCGGTGATGAACGACGAGCTGAAGTTCTATCCGCCGAAATACAAGAACACCTACCGCAACTGGCTGGAGAACATCAAGGACTGGTGCATCAGCCGCCAGCTGTGGTGGGGACACCGCATTCCGGCATACTTCATGCCCAAGGGCGGCTATGTCGTGGCGGAGACGCCGGAGGAAGCCCTGCAGTTGGCAAGGCAGAAGACCGGCGACGAGAGCCTGAAGCCCGAAGACCTGCGGCAGGACTCCGACTGTCTGGACACGTGGTTCTCGTCGTGGCTATGGCCCATATCGCTGTTCGACGGCATCCTGCACCCTGGCAATCCCGAGATAAAGTACTACTACCCGACGAACGACCTCGTGACAGGTCCCGACATCATCTTCTTCTGGGTGGCACGCATGATCATGGCGGGCTACGAATATGAGGGTCAGATGCCGTTCCGCAACGTCTACTTCACGGGCATCGTGCGCGACAAGCTGGGACGCAAGATGTCCAAGTCGCTCGGCAACTCGCCCGACCCGCTGGAGCTGATAGACAAGTATGGTGCCGACGGCGTGCGCATGGGTCTGATGCTGTCCGCTCCGGCTGGCAATGACATCCTCTTCGACGAGGCACTGTGCGAGCAGGGACGCAACTTCAACAACAAGATATGGAACGCCTTCCGCCTGACGCAGGGCTGGGAGGTGTCCGACACAGCCGAGGTGCCCGAGGCATCGCGCATCGCCATGCGCTGGTTTGAGGCCAAGTGCAGCGAGGCTGCCGCCGAGATGGCAGACCTGTTCGGCAAATACAGGCTCAGCGAGGCACTGATGACGGTCTACAAGCTGTTCTGGGACGAGTTCTCGGCATGGTATCTCGAGCTGGTGAAGCCGGCATACGGACAGCCTATACCACGTGAAGTCTATGACAAAACCACAGAGTTCTTCGACACGCTCCTGCACTTGCTGCATCCGTTCATGCCGTTCATAACCGAGGAGCTGTGGCAGCACCTGACGGCACGCGCCGAGGGCGAGAGCCTGATGGTAAGCCCGATGAAGCCCACCGGTGCGGCTGACGAGTCGATAGTCCGTGGTTTCGAGACCGTAAAGTCCGTAATCAGCAACGTCCGCGCCGTGCGTCTGCACAAGAATATAGCACAGAAGGAAGCCCTGACCCTGCAGTTTGTGGGGCAGAACCCTGTGGAGGCATACAACGCAGCCATCGACAAGATGTGCAACCTGAAGTCGATAGACATCGTGGCGGCGAAGCCCGACGGTGCAGCCGGCTTCATGGTGGGCACGACAGAGTGTGCGGTTCCTCTTGGCAGTCTGGTGGACGCAGAGGCAGAGATTGCACGCATGGAGAAAGAGCTGAAGGCCAAGGAGGGCTTCAAGCAGGGTGTCCTGAAGAAGTTGGGCAACGAGAAGTTCATGGCCAATGCGCCGGCTGCCGTGGTGGAGCTGGAGCGCAAGAAGCTGCACGATGCCGACAGCATCATCAGTTCGCTGCGCGAGAGCATTGAGGCACTGAAGAGGTTGTAAAATGACAGTCGGCGGAGATGATGAAGAAGATACATATAGGCCTGTTGCCGCGAATACTCATTGCCATCGCGCTCGGCGTGCTGGTGGGGCAGGTGCTGCCGCTGTGGATGGTGCGCATCTTCGTGACGTTCAACGCCGTCTTCAGTGAGTTCCTGAACTTCTGCGTGCCGCTGATCATCCTCGGGCTGGTGACCGTCGCCATCGGCGACATTGGCAAGGGGGCAGGGAAGATGCTGCTCGTCACGGTGCTGATAGCCTATGGCTCCACGCTGTTCGCAGGGTTCCTGTCGTATGGCACCGGCTCGCTGCTGTTCCCGTCGATGATAGACAGCGGGCAGCCGCTTCAGGAAGTCAGCGAGGCAGTGGGTGCAAGCCCTTACTTCACCGTGGCCATGCCTCCGCTCATGGACGTGATGTCGGCACTGATCCTGGCGTTCGTGCTCGGTCTGGGCACGGCAGCCCTGACAGGCGACGCGCTGAAGAACGTGGCGCGTGACTTCAGCGGAATCATGGTCAAGACCATCAGCAAGGTCATCCTGCCGCTGCTGCCGTTCTACATCTTCGGCATCTTCCTCAACATGACACACACGGGCACGGTGTTCTCCATCCTGCTCCTGTTCGTGAAGATCATCGTGGTGATTTTTGCGCTGCACGTCTTCCTGCTGCTGTTCCAATACAGCATAGCCGCGCTGTTCGTGAAGCGCAATCCGCTGAAGCTGCTCTACAAGATGCTTCCGGCATATTTCACGGCACTGGGCACGCAGTCGAGCGCGGCAACGATTCCTGTGACGCTGGAGCAGACGAAGCGCAACGGCGTGTCGCCCGAGATTGCCGGCTTCGTCATTCCGCTCTGTGCCACCATACATCTCTCGGGCAGCATGCTGAAGATTGTGGCGTGTGCCCTGGCACTGATGATGATGCAGGGCATGCCGTATGACTTCCCCATGTTCGTGGGCTTCATCTTCATGCTTGGCATCACCATGGTGGCAGCTCCAGGTGTACCTGGCGGTGCCATAATGGCGGCACTCGGACTGCTGCAGTCCATGCTTGGCTTCGATGAGGCGGCACAGGGACTGATGATAGGACTGTATATAGCGATGGACAGCTTCGGCACGGCATGCAACGTGACGGGCGACGGCTCCATCGCACTTGTGATAGATAAAATGATGGGAAAGAACGCAGTATGAATAACTCAAGCATCATGACAGACAACAATAAACCAGCGGGCGCATCGGTCAGGAAGATGGTTCCGCTGCTGCTGTGCTGCTTCGCCATGGGATTTGTAGACCTGGTGGGCATAGCATCGAACTACGTCAAGGAAGACCTCCGGCTGACGGACTCTGTGGCAAACGTGTTCCCCTCGCTGGTGTTCTTCTGGTTCCTGATATTCGCCGTGCCCACGGGAATGCTCATGAACCGCATCGGACGCAAGAAGACGGTGATGCTGTCGCTCGTGGTCACCATCGTGTCACTGGCTTTCCCGCTGACGGGCAACGGCTTCTACACCATGCTTGTCTCGTTCTCGCTGCTCGGCATCGGCAACGCACTCATGCAGACATCCCTGAATCCGCTGATTTCTACGGTGGTGAACGGCAATAACCTGGCATCGGTGCTGACGTTCGGACAGTTCGTCAAGGCTATTGCCTCGTTCCTCGCACCTTATCTGGCCATGTGGGGAGCCACGGAGGTTATTCCCGACTTGGGATATGACTGGCGCGTGCTGTTCTGCATCTATCTTGTGGTGGCTGTCATCGCCACGCTCGCTCTCGGCGCGACGCACATCGACGAGAAGCCCCTCGAAGGCAAACCGTCCACGTTCGTTGAGTGTATCCGTCTGTTGGGGAACCCCGTCGTGCTGTTCTCCTTCATTGGCATAATGTGCCACGTCGGGATTGACGTGGGTACGAACACCACGGCACCGAAGCTGCTGATGGAACGGCTCGGGCTGACGCTGAATGACGCCGCCTTTGCCACAAGCCTCTACTTCATCTTCCGCACGGCAGGATGCCTCACAGGCACGTTCTTCCTGCGCGTCATGAAGAACAGGACGTTCTTCCTCATCAGCATTGTCATGATGGCAGCCAGCATGCTCCTGATGCTGACGCAGAGCAGTGCCGCCGGACTGTATGTGGCAATCGCGCTCATCGGCTACGGCAACTCGAACATCTTCCCCATAATCTTCTCACAGGCACTGCTGTCGATGCCAAGCAAGCAGAATGAGGTGAGCGGACTGATGATTATGGGACTGTTTGGCGGCACCGTATTCCCGCTCATCATGGGCTTTGCCGGTGATGCAGTGGGGGGACAGATAGGGGCGGTGGCAGTGATGGCTGTCGGCGTGGTCTATCTGTTTACCTACGTGAGAAGAATCAGCAACTGAAGTATTCATCCGCTTAATACATATAGCATCAAAGCATTTACGTCATGAGGGATTATATAGTGGTCGGCATGGGTGAGGCTCTCTTTGACTGCCTGCCCGAGGGCAAGAAGATTGGCGGTGCGCCTGCCAACTTTGCATATCACGCTTCGCAGTTCGGACTGAAGAGCTACGTGGTCAGTGCTGTCGGGAATGATGAGGACGGAGACAGTGTCGTGCGTATCCTTGGAGACAAGGGACTTGAGCTGATGATTGCGCGTGTGCCGTTCCCCACGGGCACGGTGCAGGTGGAACTGGATGCCAACGGCATCCCGACATACGACATCCGACGGAACGTGGCGTGGGACAATATTCCCTTCACCCCCGAGCTTGAGAAGCTGGCACGCAGCACCTCGGCTGTCTGCTTCGGCTCATTGGCACAGCGCAGTGAGGTGAGCCGAAACACGATTCTGCGCTTCCTTGACGCCATGCCTGCGGACGGCAGATGCCTGAAGATATTCGACGTAAATCTGCGTCAGGACTTCTACAGCCGCGAAGTGCTCGAAGCGTCAATGCGCCGCAGCAATGTGCTGAAGATCAATGATGATGAAATAGCCGTTGTAGGCAGTATGTTCGGACTTGATGGCGGCGGGTTTGGCGGGACGTGCCGCGCGTTGATGAAGGAATATGGGCTGGAGATTGTGATCCTTACGTGCGGAACCAATGGAAGCTATGTCTTCACGGCCGATGGCGCGGAGTCTTTCGTAGATACGCCGAAAGTCTGCGTCGCAGACACTGTGGGTGCGGGCGATTCGTTCACGGGAGCGTTCACGGCAGCCGTTCTCTCGGGGAAGTCCGTGCGTGAGGCACACCATCTGGCAGTGGACGTGTCGGCATACGTGTGCACGCAGACCGGTGCCATGCCGGCGTTGCCCGTCAGTCTTTCAGCAAGTCTTTGAGGAAATCGTTCAGGTCGTCGTCGAGACCTTTCATCAACTCGTCGTTGACAATCATCAGGTCGTCGTCCATCAGCAACAGTTCCGAGACGGTCTCTTTCTGTTCGTCGACGAGCACGAACGAGTAGGGCCTGATGATGTTCACCTTGTCCAGCAGTCCGTCATCCTTTATTTGGCTCAGGACAGATGTCAGCAGACGGCCTGTCTCCTCGTCGAAATCGTCGTCTTCGTAGGACACCCATTCGTCCACAACCGCGCTTGCAAGCACGGTGTCATCGTCATCATAGACTTCCATCTCGCCTGTTGAGGAGTCGGCAAAGATGTGTATGTCGGTGACAGAAGATTGCTCTGCATCGGCCATCGTGTAACGTTCCAAGGCTTTCAGAATGCAGCTCCTGATGCGCGAACGTGATGTCTCTTTAAGTTCCATGTTGCAGGTGTCTACTTGTTGAAGTTGGTCTTTAATGTATTTTCGCAAGGACGGCTGCCGTCGCACGGACCGTCCCTTTCATCTGTCAAAGTTAGAGAAAAAAACAGACGTTATTGCTGGAGCCGCTAAAAATCTTCGCTGAAGCGCGACATCTGCATGCGCACGTTGAACATCTCGTCACGGCGTTTCTCCAGCTGCGTCAGGTAGAAGCTCGCCATTGCATACCGCGTGGAGCTTGAAGCCTGTTGTCCGGCAACACCGCTCTCATCAATCTTGTCGAGTTTGGCTGCGAGGTCTTTCGCCGTCTGCGCCCACTGCACCGCTGTCTCCAGACTGTCGGTCATTTCGTATCCCAATGCCAGATTGTATGCTGCATACATCTTCTTCTTGCCGCCTTTTGAACTGTCGTACGCGTTCCGCCACAGGCTGATGGCTCTTTCCCAGTCATGCTCCCGTGCCGATACGGCTGCATCGCGCATATCGACCGACCCTCCGGCAAAGTAGTACCGGCTTGCAGTGCGCCACGACGGGATCAGTGTCTGTGCCATCTCCGTTCCGGCAAACTCCGATGCCTGTTTCAGCATTTCATCCTCACTGACCAGACCTCTCTTCGCCTCATAGAACGTAGTGCTGTAGTTCTCCCAGTAGATGCTGTCAGTGCGGCTTATCGCAGGATTGTTGGAGTTGTGCCTCGGGAAGTACAGCCGCACCACGGGTGCCGTCTTCACGTCGGTCGAGCCGATATACATGCCGTAGTACGTATTCTCGTCGACCACGCTCTCGGCACGTAGGGGCACATTCTCGACAGCTATCAGGAAGTCCGCACCGAGCTGTTGCGTCAGGTCCGTCACCTGCGTCGGCGTGAGCAGACGCGATGCTGCACCGCCGTGTATCAGCGAGTCGCTGATTATCACCTCGTCGAAGAAATTGCCCTCTGCCAACGCTGTTGCCAACGCTTCCGTCGCCACCGCAGCATCGCCTTGCAGATATTGCGTCCTGCTGTAGCTGCGCCCGTCGTCCGTGTCGGGGCGGTCTTTCCATTTGGCGTACAGCGTGTTCGCTGCGTCGGCGGGTGTGGCGTTTATCACTGCCACGCGCTTCAGCTGCTCGGGGAAGTTCACGTCGGCAGGCGACAGATAGTCGACAGACATCTGCGCAATGCTTTGGCATCCCGAGAGTGTCAGGATGCCAAGCAGTAGCAGTATGTAGCAATGTTTCTTCATCAGAATGCTGATTGAGATGTTCCTCCTTTATAGTCCGCGTCCGTGGCAGTTCTTGTATTTCTTGCCGCTGCCGCATGGACACGGGTCATTGCGCCCGACCCTATTCGGCGCCACAAACGGTTCCGGCTTTCTCTGCTCGCGTGTGTCCTGACTGGCGGCAGCCTGCTGTGCGGCGGCGTTGGGGTCGGTCTTCTGTTCGCGCAGGCGGCTCATGTCGGGCTGACGCTCGGGTGCAGCCTGCCGTATCTGCGGCATGGGCTGCTGCGGACGCTGCGGCTGTTGAGGCTGTTGTTGCGGCTGCTGTGCCGGCTGTCCCTGATTGTTGTCGGGAGCGGCGGGCATAGGTATCTGTCCGCGCATCAGTATGGACACGGTGTCGTTGTTGATGTTGTTCACCATCGCGTCGAAGTACTTCACCGACTCCAGCTTGTATATCAGCAGCGGGTCTTTCTGCTCGTAGCTGGCGTTCTGCACCGAGTGGCGCAGCTCGTCGAGGTCGCGCAGGTTCTCCTTCCATTCGTCGTCGATGACGTGCAGGAGTATCGATTTCTCGAACGACTTGACAATCTCCTTGCTCTCCGACTCGTAGGCAGCCTTGAGGTTGCACGATATGTTGTAGACACGCCGTCCGTCGGTGATGGGGATCAGGATGTTCTCATACATCTGTCCCTGGTTCTCATACACCTGCTTGATCACCGGATTGGCAATCTCCGCAATCCTGTCGCTGCGGCGTTTGAACTGTGCCATTGCCGCATCGAACGTCTTGTCTGCCAGTGTCTCCTTGCTGTCTTTGCTGAAGTCCTCTTCCGTGAACGGAGCCTCCATGGCGAAGACGCGCAGGATCTCCATCTTGCTGTCGTTGTAGTCTGCCAGGTTGACGGCATTCACGGCACGTTCCCAAATCATGTTGGCGATGTCCATTCCGATGCGTTCGCCCATCAGCGCGTGGCGGCGTTTCTCGTAGATCACCGTGCGCTGCTTGTTCATCACGTCATCATATTCCAGCAGGTGCTTGCGGATGCCGAAGTTGTTCTCCTCGACCTTCTTCTGTGCGCGTTCTATCGACTGCGAAATCATCTTGTGCTCAATCATCTCGCCCTCCTTGAAGCCCAGACGGTCCATCACTTTCGATATGCGCTCGCTCGAGAACAGACGCATCAGGTCGTCTTCGAGCGACACGAAGAACACCGACGAACCAGGGTCGCCCTGACGGCCGGCGCGTCCGCGCAACTGGCGGTCCACACGGCGTGACTCGTGACGCTCCGTGCCGATGATTGCCAGACCGCCCGCAGCCCGCACTTCGGGACTTAGCTTGATGTCCGTTCCGCGTCCTGCCATGTTCGTTGCGATGGTCACGGTGCTGGTCTGTCCTGCCTGCACCACGATTTCCGCCTCGCGCTGGTGCAGCTTGGCGTTCAGCACGTTGTGCGGGATCTTGCGCATATCGAGCATCTTGCTCAGCATCTCCGAAATCTCGACAGATGTCGTGCCCACCAGGACAGGCCGTCCCTGCGACACCATCTTCTCGATTTCCTCAATCACGGCCTTGTATTTTTCGCGCTTTGTCTTGTAGACGCGGTCGTTCATGTCGACGCGGATGACGGGCTTGTTTGTCGGAATCACCACAACGTCCAGCTTGTAGATGTCCCAGAACTCTCCTGCCTCGGTCTCCGCCGTTCCCGTCATGCCCGACAGCTTGTGATACATACGGAAGTAGTTCTGCAGTGTGATGGTGGCAAACGTCTGCGTCGCGGCTTCCACCTTGACGTGCTCCTTTGCCTCGACCGCCTGATGCAGGCCGTCCGACCAGCGGCGGCCCTCCATGATGCGTCCCGTCTGCTCGTCCACAATCTTCACCTGTCCGTCCATCACCACGTAGTCGTCGTCGCGGTCGAACATCGTGTATGCCTTGAGCAGTTGCAGTATGGCGTGTACGCGCTCCGCCTTCACCGAGTAGTTGCCCAGCAGTTCGTCCTTCCTGTTCAGCTTCTCCTCGTCGCTCAGCGTGCCGTCGTTCTCAAGCTCCGACAGCTGCGACGTGATGTCCGGCAGCACGAAGAACGTGGGGTCAGACACATACTTGCTCAGCTCGTCAAATCCCTTGTCGGTCAGGTCGACGCTCTTCAGCTTCTCGTCGATGACGAAGTACAGCGGTTCCGTGACCTCCGGCATCCGCTTGTTGTTCTGCTCCATGTATATCTCCTCTGTCGCCAGCATCCCAGCCTTGATGCCAGGCTCGCTCAGGAACTTGATGAGCGGCTTGTTCTTCGGCAGGGCCTTGTGGCTGCGGTAGAGCGTGAGGAAGCCGTTCTCCACCTCTTTCTTGTCTTGCGAGTAGACCATCTTGCGTGCGTCGGCAAGATATTTTGTCGCCAGTGCGCGCTGCTTCTCCACTATCTTCTCCACCAGCGGACGGAAGTCGACATACAGCTTGTCGTCGTCGCTCTGCGGAATCGGACCTGAGATGATGAGCGGCGTGCGTGCGTCGTCAATCAGCACCGAGTCCACCTCATCCACGATGGCGTAGTTGTGCTGCCGCTGCACGAGGTCCTGCGGGCGCACGGCCATGTTGTCACGCAGATAGTCGAAGCCGAACTCGTTGTTCGTGCCGAAGGTGATGTCTGCCAGATATGCCTTGCGGCGTGCCTCGGTGTTCGGCTGGTGCTTGTCGATGCAGTCCACGCTCAGTCCGTGGAACATGTAGAGCGGTCCCATCCATTCCGAGTCTCGTTTCGACAGATAGTCGTTGACGGTCACCACGTGCACGCCGTTGCCTGTCAGCGCGTTCAGGAACACCGGCAATGTCGCCACCAGTGTCTTTCCCTCGCCCGTCGCCATCTCGGCAATCTTGCCTTGGTGCAGCACCACGCCGCCAAACAGCTGCACGTCGTAGTGGACCATGTTCCATGTCACCTCGCTGCCGCCTGCCATCCAGTGGTTCCGGTAGATGGCCTTGTCGCCCTCAATCCGCACGAAGTCGTGCTTGGCTGCCAGCTCGCGGTCGAAGTCGTTGGCTGTGACCACAATCTCCTCGTTTTCGCTGAAGCGGCGTGCCGTGTCCTTCACGATGGAGAACACCGTCGGCAGAACCTCGTTCAGAGCCTTCTCGTAGACCTCGAGAATTTCCTTCTCCGTCTTGTCAATCTGTGCGAAGATAGGCTCGCGGTCTTCCAGCTCGGTGGTCTCGATTGTCGCCTTCAGCTCGTCCACCTTTGCACGCAGGTCGCTTGCCGAGTTGCGGATGTAGCTCTTTATCTCTTCGGTCTTGGCACGCAGCCCGTCGTTGTCCAGCTTCGCGATGTCGGGGTAGGCGGCTTTTATCTTGTCCACCCACGGCTTAATCTCCTTCATGTCGCGTGTTGACTTGTTGCCAAAGACCTTGCTTAAAAATTCATTGAATCCCATTTTGTGTATGTGTGTGTATAGTTTTTCTTCCTGTTGTTTTTTTTCTTGTAACCGGTGTGAATGGAGAAACTCTCCGTGTTGCACTTTGCAGGGCGCAAAGTTACGCCAAAATGCCGACATATACGGACTTCGTGGCGCAATGTTTTGTCTGCGTCAAGACTTTTTCAGAGTCCCAGTGACTGGTTGGTGCATCCGTTGGGGGCGCGGATGTGTATGGCTTCCGCCACTGTCGGTGCGATGTATTCGGCGCAGACGGGAGTGCTTATGGTCTCTGCCTTGATGCCTGGCGCGAAGATTATGAACGGCGACGGCACCTGCGAGTTGTTCACGGTGTGCTTCGTGCCTGTCTGCTCGTCCACGATGCTCCATCCTGGCAGCACCTCCACCATGAGGTCGCCCGAACGCTTGCGGTGATAGCCGTTGCGTGCCCGTTCCTCGCGTGCGTTCGATGTGCCCAGCAGCAGCCGTCCGGCATCATACACTTCGCCCACGCCGCTGAACTCCGCCAGGAACTGTGCCGACTTGCTGCGCACGGCATCCGTGTCGAGCTTCTTGTCCTCGATGAGCTTGTGGTTCAGGTATATCTGCCGGTCGTGGAAGCTCTGCACATACTGTCCCTCGCCGTATGTCGCCATCAGGAACATGTTCAGCAGCGTGGCGCAGCGGTTCAGGTGGAACTCGCCGCCAGGGATGTTATACAGGCTCAGGTCGTCAACCTCGGGTTCGGTGCATCCTGTCGATGTCAGCACCAGCATGGTGTGCTCCAGTCCGACGTGCTTGTCGAGCATCGCCAGCAGGTCGCCGATGCTGCGGTCCAGCCGCACGTACATGTCCTGCACCTCCATGGCGCATTGCTGCGTGCTGCGGTGGCTGTAGTTGCCGCCGAAGTATGTCAGTGCCACGAAGTCCGTCGCGTCGTCCTGTCCCAGCGCGTTCCTGCTGATCAGCTCGCCCGCCAGGCGGTTCACCTCGTCGTTGATGAAAGGCGTGGTCACCAGCTGCCTGAAGGCGTTTAGGCGGTCGTCGTCGATGTCGTGGCGGAACGCCTCCGTGCGTGTCCCTGGCAGGTAGCGGTAGCTCGATGCCGGAAATACGGGTGTCCACACCATGCTGCGCACGCGGCTGTCCGTGCCCTGCTGCTCGTTATACTGGTTGAGCCACCACGGGAAGTCCTTGTAGAATGTGGTGCTGCACCACTTGCCCGTGCTCTGGTTCAGCCAGAAGGCACAGTTGGCGGCGTGTCCTGCCGAGAGTATGGCTGCGTCGCGCATGGGGGCGATGCTGTAGACCAGTGCCTGTCCGCGTGTCGCCACCTTCAGCTCGTCGGGTAGGGTAGACACCAGCAGCTGTCGCGGCGAGCTGCTCTCGCCGGTATAGTTGCCCATGAAGTCGGGGTCGTCCACGCAGCTCGTCACCTTTCCTGCCGCCACGTCCATCCATTGTGCGGCGGTGATGCCGTTCACCGACGGTGTCGTGCCGCTGTATATGGCTGCCACTGCCGAAGCGCGGTCGGGCGCGTTGAACGAGAAGCTCACCTGACTGTACACGCGCCCCTCTGCCGCCAGCCGCTTGAAGCCCTGACTGCCGTAGAGCGGTGCAAAGGCCTCGACATAGTCCGTGCGCAGCTGGTCGATGCACAGCGACACCACCAGCCTCGGCCTGGCGGCGTTCTGCGCCTGCAGTCCGGTGATGGTCAGCAGCAGTATCGATGTCAGCAGTCCTCTCTTCATTTGTCTTTTCCCGTGTGGCGTTGCGCCGGTGCCGTCTCTGCGGGCTTTCTGTAGGACAACACCATGTTGCCCGCCGCCCGCATCCACAAACACAGTGCCAAAGGTAGCACTGCTGTGTTCAAATCCTGCGGAATCAGCCCCCAAAACAGCATAAATAATGTTAAAGCAACGAACAAGACCGTCATGTAGATGCTGCGCCTCATCGCCCTGACCTTCATGACGACCCACGGCAGCAGCAACAGATGCAGCGGCTGGAAGACCCACAGCAGCCAGTTGTGTCCCACTGCCGGATGCTCCGAGAACAGGGCCATGAACGCCAGTATGCAGCCCGCCGTGCCCGCCGCCCCCAGTAGCACTGCGTCCATCCACCACAGGCTGCGCCGCCGCCTCAGTCCGTAGATCGTGGCGGCTGCCACGGCTGCCATTATCAGCAGCGCGGTGCGCACTGGCGTGAGCACGTCGGCGGCAGTGGCAGAGTCCCGCGACGGGTCTGACGTGTTCAGCGTCAGCTCCCCTGTCACCAGCGGCACGTCCTGTCCCGTCACGGCATCCCTGCGCGTGGCGTGCCTGAAGCTCTCTTCGAGGCAGAAGGGGATGAACATCATCTGCCGCCGCGTGATGGGCTCGTCGGCCTGACTGCCCAGCAGCATGTCTATGCCGAACTGCGACCAGCGGTTGTGCTCCGTATAGCGGTGGATCATGCTTCGGAACGACACACCCGCCACCGGCATCTGCATCTCGGCATGATAGTCGATGCCGCCCGCCACCACGGCCTCAATCTTGTCGCGGGGGCGCGTGGAGCAGTTGTCGTAGAAGAAGTTGTAGCGGTACGTGCGGTTCTCGGGGCGGTAGTTCTCGACGAGGAGCGCGTAGAGGCGTGCTTTCTCCTGGGCCGTCATGTCGAGCACCTGCTCGCGCACGTCGCGGTTGCTGCGGCGGTAGTGCCGGACGAAGTCGGCGGCATCCTCAACGCCCAGCATATAGTCTGTCTGTCCTAGCGTGAAGCGCAGCACGAAGTTCGGGGTGTCGAAGCTGAACATGCCGTAGTTGAACACATAGTCAATCCCGCGGCCCGCATCCTGATAGCGTATGGCGGTGTGGCCGAAGAGGTTGTATATCTCCGTGCCGGAGCCGCACGTCAGCAGGCTGACGCGCACGCTGTCGCCCTGTGCCGCCCGTGCCCTGACCGTGCTGCCGGCGCACATCATCAGCAGCACCCCCCATAGCAGTATTTCCTTCAATGCCTTCATCGTGGCGCAAATGTACGGAATTTTGTGCTTTGCCGCGCCTTTTGCCGGTGTGACGGGAGATCATCGTGCCCGCGGAGCAAAAACCCGCTTGTCTATCTGCTGGTTCTTCACCACGTCATAGGCCGTTACGACGAGCTGTCCGTCCTCCACCTGGGCATCAATCACCGCAGCGCAATCGCTGTTCCCGCTCTTTGTGCCTTCGGGACCGCCGCCCACCATCTGCGCCCAGGGGCGGTCTGGCGTGGCAGCATCGAAACGGTAGCGGTGGGTATGGGCGCACACCACCAGCTGGCAGTGCGCCTCGGCCAGCAGCGGAGCCCACAGGTTGGCACACGTGCGCTGCCATACGGCATAGTCGGTGGAGTATTGCGGGTCGGCATCGGCAGGAGCCACATCGCCAGGGTTGCTCTTGGGGTTGGAGTCGAAAAGCGGAATGTGGCAAAAGGCCACGAGGTAAGGAGCCGACGAGATGTCGGGACGCTGCAGGGCATCACGCAGCCATGCCACCTGCGCCTCGCGGTAGGCAGCCGACGAAAACAGGCGGGCAAAGAGGGGATTGGTGTCGAGCTTGTCCTCGGCGGTGTCGAGTCCAATCATCGCTATCTGCCCCGTGCGCACGGCAAAGTTGCGTCCGAGGTCCCAGTCGCGGCTTGCGCGTTCCTCGGGTTGGCGAAACATCCACACGCGGTCGATGTGCCGGTTGGCCATTCCGCGCGAGTCGTGGTTGCCTGGGGCAAACAGATAGGGCGTGCACGAAGCATAGTCGGGACGCGATATGGCGGGACGCAGGAAAATGCTCTTCAGGTCTTCCACCTCCTCCTCGCAGTTGGTGGCATCGCCATTCCACACCACGCAGGCGGGATGCAGTGCGGCCAGTCGGGAGGTGATCTTCTCGAAGGCATCCATATGGGCGTGAGTGTCGTTTATCACGCAGAAGTGCGAGGGGGCACCGGCTCCTGCCGTGCTGAAGGAATATATGCGTTCAGGCTCTTCGTTGCCGATAATCTTCATGTCGTACCCGCCTCCGTAGTGTATGCGGTCGGCCCCTATGCGGTAGTAGTAGGTGGTGGCGGGCTGCAGGTTGGTGAGGCGCACGAGCATCACATCGGCATTGAGACCCGTCACGCGGTAGCCTCCGCAGTACACCTTGCGTGCGTCGGCGAGGTCGGGGCGTCGTCCGTAGACCACATATCCGTTGGCCAAGGCCGATACGCTGAAGGCTATGCCCATACTGTCGGGGGCATAGTTCTGCAGCATGGGGTGGCTGTCGATGAGCTTCCTGTTGTCGTCCTCATCGTCTGGGGGTAGCATTTCGGGTGCTTTTGGTGCAGCGACAGAGGGCAATGCCATGGCAGGAGCCACCGCCAGCACTGCGGTGTTTTTCAGAAAATCGCGTCGTTTCATAATCTCCAAATATAAGGTTTACATCTTTCTCGGGGCTAAGATAGTGATTTTTGCACTGACGGCATCGGAGATTTGAATCCAACACGTAACACGCAACACGTTCCGTCTGAGTTCCGCAGATAAAAAATACATGGAATAAAAGAGTGTGGTTTCCGTATGATTGGTATGGTCTGAAGCGACCTGCAATAGGAAGAAAATATTTTTTTCGTCAAAAAACTTGCAGCAGGTGCTTGCATATAAAAAATGTTGTCCGTACACTTGCAGCTGAACCAAACTATGA